>JARKOK010000328.1 GCA_029975765.1 Aggregatilineales bacterium | reverse complement strand
CCTGCTCGACAGCCAGAAAGCCCTGTTGGTGTTATAATCAACGGTATAATTCCGACAGTCCCATCAATCATTGTCTGGAGAGAGGGCAGGGATATGGGTAAACACCGTATCCTGGTCATTGAAGATAACCGCGACAATATGATGCTGGTGACGGACATCCTTCACTCGCTGGACTATGATGTGCTGCTGGCCGGGGACGGCCAGCGGGGCGTCGAGATGGCACGCGCTGAAAAGCCCGATCTTATTCTGATGGATCTGGCGCTGCCCTTCATGGATGGCTGGACAGCCACGCGCACGATCAAAGCCGTGCCGGAACTTCAGCACATCCCGATTATTGCGCTCACCGCCCACGCCATGATCGGCGACCGGGAGCGGGCGTTGGAAGCCGGGTGCGACGACTACGTTTCCAAGCCGATCAACATGGGCGAACTGATGAGTAAATTAGCCCACTTTCTCGGTTAAAGGACGCGCACGTTGAAAGTTCTGGTTGCGGATGACAATGCCAATAGCCGCGAGCTGGTGAAGGACATCATTGAAAGCATCGGTTACGAAGCCGTTCAGGCGACCGATGGTCCCAATGCTTTAATTGCCGCGCAAACTCAGGCGCCCGATTTAATCATTCTCGACGTAAACATGCCCGGCATGAGCGGGTTCGAGGTGTGCGCGGCGCTGAAATCTGACCCCCAACTGGCGCAGATTCCGATTCTGATGCTGACCGCGCTGGCCGATGTCGAGAACCGGGTCACGGGTTTAGGATTGGGCGCGGATGATTATCTGTCGAAACCGTTCAGTCCCCGCGAACTGGCGGCGCGGGTGAACGCCCGCCTGCGGACGAAGGCGGAAGCCGATGATCTGCGCAAAACGAAAGAACTGGTGCGGCAGACCTTTGAACGCTTTGTCTCACCGTCGGTCGTGGAGCGGCTGCTGCAAGACCCGACACAGATTAAGCTGGGCGGGCAGATTCAGGAAGTGACGGTTTTCTTTGCCGATCTCGAAGGTTTTACCAGCATCTCAGAGCGTACCGAGCCGGAAAAGCTGCTCGGTATCCTGAACATGTACCATGCGCTGATCGTCACGGTGGTGCAAAGTTACGCCGGCACGGTGGACAAATTCATCGGTGACGGGGTGATGGCGCTCTTTAATACGCCGCTGCCGCAGGCTGACCACGCCATGCGTGCCGTGCGCGCCGCGCTGCATATTCGCGCGGCGCTGCCGGAGTTTTACCGCCAGTTCGAGCCGGAATATCAGATGCGCGTGAACTTTGGCATCCACACCGGCCCGGCAGTGGTGGGGAATGTTGGCACGACCAACCTGATGAATTTTACGGCAGTCGGCGATACCGTCAATCTGGCAGCGCGGCTGCAAGACCTGAGCAGCGGTGGCAGAATCTTCATCAGCGAAGCCTGCTACCGGCATATTCAGGAGCCGATCAACCTGGCGCCCATTGGCTACCAGACGGTAAAAGGGCGCAGCGAGGCTGTGATGGTGTACGAAGTGCTGGAGCTGAACCCGTGAAACCGCACGTGCTGCTGTTTGGTGATGTCCAGTCGTTTATGCCGGCGGATTACACGCTGTATCCTTCATCCTCGGATGCGGACGTAGCGGCGCTGCTAAAGACGGTGAGGCCGGCGGCGGTCATTATTGATATGTCCAGCCCAACACTGAACGGTGTTCGTATATGCGGTCTGGTAAAAACCTACCAGCCGGCTGTCCGGGTGATCGCGCTGCACCGGGATGAACCATATCTGCGGCGGGCGGCGCTGGCGGCGGGCGCGGATGTGGTGCTAGATTTTCCGCCGGACTTGCCGCTGCTGCGGGAATGGCTGAACAAACCCGCCGATATGGATACCGGCGCGATTCACGCGGTATTTCATGACACGGCGGACGATGTGCTGGGAACAACCGCGATTCTCTCGCATGATCTGAAAAGCCCGATCAGCATCATCATCAGCACGCTGGAAGTGCTGGTAGCCGTCTATGAAGGCGCTGAAGAAAATGGCAATCTTCGTCTGCTGCGCGGGGCGCTGAGCGCGGCTTACCGGCAGATCAATCTGGTGACGGATATGCTGGATCTGATGCGGCTGGAGATGGGCGCTTACGAAATGGAGCGCCACCCCTGTAATGTGGCTGAACTCGCGCGGGATTTTGTCGAGACGGAGGTTCAAAAGCTGGCAGTCAATAAGGACTTCCGCCTGGAACTTCATCTGCCAGATGCGCCATTAGTGGCCGAGGCAGACGCCAATCTGATCTGGCGGATGCTGTACGCGCTGGTGGACAACATTAACAAGTTTACGGTGCATAATGATCTGCTGCGGGTTGAAGGGCATGACGACGGCCAGTTCATCACGCTGACGTTTGCGGATACCGGTCGCGCGATTATGCCGGGGTTCGAACGCCGCATTGTCGAACGCCCGCCGCAGTGGAAAGACCGCGAGGCCGGCACACGCACCAGCGTGGCGATGGGGCTGCCGTTTGTATATGCAGCGGCCAGAGCGCAGGGCGGCAGTCTGAGCGCCTACAGCGACCCCCAGACCGGCCTGACGACTTTCACTTTAACTTTGCCCGCCGCCAGACTGGATGATATACAACATGGCTGACCAACAACCTTTAGACGATTCACGAATTCAACAGATCATTCACAACGTTATGCGTGAAGTCGGCAGCGAAACAGGCGCCGTGCCGCGCCGCGCTCCGGCAGCGGTGCCGGTCGCGTTGGGGCGGGGCGATGGTCTGTTCCCTGATCCTGACAGCGCGGTGGCGGCGGCGCGGGCGGCCTTCGACCAGTTGGCTGAACTGCCGCTCGAACTGCGCAAGCGGATGGTGGCCGCGATGCGCGCCACCGCCCGCGAACATGCTGAAGTGCTGGCGCAGTTCGCCGTAGAAGAAACCGGCATGGGGCGGTTTGAGGACAAAGTGCAGAAGAATCTGCTGACGGCCAACAAAACCCCCGGCCCGGAATGGCTTGAAACGGCGGCCTGGACAGGCGATGATGGTCTGACGATCACCGAATTTGCGCCTTACGGCGTGGTGACGGCGATTACACCGACGACCAACCCCACCAGCACGATCATCAACAACAGCATCGGCATGGTCAGCGCGGGGAACGCCGTTGTTTTTAATGCCCACCCCGGCGCTAAACAGTGCAGCGCCTATACCATTCAACTGCTGAACCGCGCGGTTCAAAGTGTGGGCGGGCCGGTTAACCTGCTGACGTGTGTTGAAGAACCAACGATTGAGTCGGCGCAGGCTTTGATGGTGCACCGGGATGTGCGGTTGCTGGTCGTCACCGGCGGCATCGGTGTGGTGCGGCAGGCGATGAAAAGTGGCAAACGCGCCATATGTGCCGGGCCGGGCAACCCACCGGTGGTGGTGGACGATTCCGCCGATCTGGAACAGGCGGGACGCGACGTGGTGCGTGGCGGCAGTTTCGATAACAATCTGGTGTGTGTGACGGAAAAAACGTGCCTGGTGGTTGAGTCGGTGCTGAATGGCCTGACCGAAGCCATGTCCCGGCACGGTGGTTATCTCATTACATCCTGGCAGCTTCGCCGCCTGATGAAATCCATCTTTGAGGAAGATCGCGGCCCCGGCAAACCGGGCGTGATGAACAAGGCGTTTATCGGCCAGGATGCCAGCGTGCTGCTGAAGGAAATCGGCATTAACGCTGGCAGCGAAGTCCGGCAGATTGTGGCGGTGGTCGAACCCGATCATCAGTTGGTGTGGTCGGAACAGATGATGCCGATCATGCCGGTCGTGCCGATGCCGGATGTCTACTCGGCGATTGATCTGGCGGTCGAGTCGGAACATGGTTTCCGGCATACGGCGGTGATGCACAGCAAAAACATTGACCACCTCAGCCGTATGGCGCGCGCGATGGACTGCTCGATTTACGTCAAAAACGCGCCCAGCCTGGCTGGCCTGGGGTGGGGCGGTGAGGGTTTCACCTCGTTCACCATCGCCAGCCCAACCGGTGAGGGGTTGACGACCTGCCGCAGTTTCAGCCGCCTGCGCCGCTGCACGCTCAAGGATGCGTTCAGAATCGTCTAGCGGTATCATCGTAGCGTATCAGGATAAACATCGTGGCTGACTCGCAAGCGACCCTCCCTCCGGTGACCATTGACCCCGCGCTGGCGCTGCTGGAATTCAGCAGTATCGCCGCCGGGGTGCTGGCTGCCGACGCTATGGTAAAAAAAGCGCCGCTGGACATCGTTCGCGCCGGGACGGTGCAGCCGGGGCGGTTTCTGGTGCTGGTCGGCGGGCCGGTAGCCGAGGTGGAGGAGGCGCAGCGCGCCGGGCTGGATGCCGCGCCGGAGGTGCTGACCGATCACATCTTTCTACCCGGCGTGCATCCTGATGTGGTGCGCGCGCTGGCGGGCGGGCGTTCGATCCAGCCGGACGACGCGCTGGGGGTGATCGAGACGGCCAATGTGCCGGCGGCGATCCATGCGGCGGATAAAGGCGTGAAGGGGGCGCTGGTCAACCTGATGGAAGTGCGACTGGCCGACGGCCTGGGTGGTAAAGGGATTGTTCTGTTTACCGGCGTGGTCGCGGATGTGGAAGCCGCGCTTGATCTGGCGGAAGCCGCGCTGCAGCCGGCGCAGATGGTGCGGCGTGTGTTGATTTCGCAGCTTCATAATGAGATCGCTCAGATTATCCAGACCAGCACTCGCTTTGGAACACAGCTTGGCTGGCGCTGGTGATGCTTCGACGTAACGAGTCCGGTATCGGCATGGTTGGACGAACAGGTGTTTAATGAACGGTTTCGCCTCGGGTTATCGCAACGCGCTTAACGCGAAGGAACGCGAACTGCGCGAACAAATCTGCAAAATTGGCGAGCTGATGTACCGCAACAGCTATATTGACGGCGCGAGCGGCAACATCAGCGCGCGGCTGAGTGAGGAGCGGATTTTAGCCACACCGAGCGGTCTGGCGAAAGGGTTTATGGCGCCCGATCAGCTCATCATCGTGGATATGGATGGCAGCCGGGTAGACACACCTACCGCCGCCAACGCCCATCTGAAACCGACCTCCGAACTTGCCATGCATCTGGAATGTTACAAACAGCGCCCGGATGTAAACGGCGTGGTTCACGCGCACCCGCCGACCTCGGTGGCGCTGACGATTGCCGGATACGATTTCCGGCGCTGCGTCGTGCCGGAAGCGGCGGTTATCCTCGGACTGGTGCCAACCGCGCCCTATTCCACGCCCGCCAGCGTTGAAAACCGGGACGCGATTCAGCAGTTGATTCGCGAACATGACGCGATCATGCTGTCCCATCACGGGTCGCTGACGGTGGCGAAAACGGTGTGGGATGCCTACATGCGGCTGGAAACACTGGAACATACCGCCAAGATTCTGTATATGGCTGAAATGATGGGCGGCGCGCAGGCGATTGCGCCGCATCAGGTGGAAAAGCTGGTGGAATCGCGGCGGCGGCTGGGGCTGGAGCGCCCCGGCGACATGGAACGCTTCTGCGCGGCGTGTGGACTGGCGCTGGCGAAGGCCGCGCCGGCTGCCGGCGATGATCTGGAAGCGCGGGTGCGCGCGGTCGTGCGCGAGGTATTAAGCGAGTTCGTTTTCTAAGTTCTGTCTTGACGCCGGGGGCGGCGGCTGGTACACTTCCGCCCATGTAAGGCCCCATCGTCTAGCGGTCCAGGATGTCACCCTTTCAAGGTGAAGACACGGGTTCGAGTCCCGTTGGGGCTACAATACGTACCTCTGCTTGAAACACCGCTGTTGAAGCGGTTTTTCATTTCCTCGCCCACTTCGTCTTCATAAAGTGCCACCCGCAGCATGAGAGCAGCGCGAACAACAGCCGCATCTATCGAGCTTATGGATGAGCCGCGCGAACCGGATGTATAAGGTTTCCACCGGCCATCCCCCCGCCAGAGCCGGGGAATGGCTTTGCCACAGGAACGGGCCTAACGCTGGAATGTGCCCATCAGGTGTGCCTCTGCTGCGATGTGTCCCTGCATGGCCTGAAGCACCGCTGCTCGCGTCGCGCCCGGCTCTAGCTGGAGTTCGACATCGAGCGCGTACAGCCGGAAGAAATAACGGTGCGGCTTACCTTTGGGTGGGCAGGGGCCGCCGTAACCAATCCGGTGAAAATCGTTCACACCCTGGCGCGCCCCGTTCGGCAGTTTTTCGCTGGCCGGAACTCCAGCAGCGAAGCCTTTTTCTTCCGGCGGGATATTGTAGATCACCCAGTGGGTCCAGTCTCCGGTCGGCGCGTCGGGGTCGTTCATGAGCAGTACCAGACACACCGTATGGGTCGGCAGCCCTGTCCAGGCCAGCGGCGGCGACTGATTTTTACCGGCGCAGGTATAGTCAGGGGGTATTGGCAGACCTTCCTTAAAGGCCGTGCTGGTCAAGGCCAGCATAAAATCCTCCTTTCTGGTATAAGGCGCGGCGTTCAGCCCGCTGCCAGATGCCCGGAATAGGCGTAAAACAGTCAGGACAGCGGCCATCACCGGTCAGCCGGTTATCCAGCACGCGCAAGCCGTAACGGTGGATGAGCCGCCGGTGACAGTTGGGACAGGCCGTAGCCTCATAATCGCCAACCTGTCCCGGCAGGTTGCCCGCATAGACATACCGCAGCCCTTCACTGCGCCCTGTTTCTGCCGCGCGCATGAGCGTTCTGGCATGTGTGTTGGGATGGTCGCGCAGGTGGTAATCGGCATGAAAGGCGGTCACATGCCAGGGTATATCAGGTGAGAGCGAAACGATAAACTGTGCCGCTGCGCGCAGTTCGGCGTCCGAGTCATTAAATCCCGGAATCACCAGTGTAACTACCTCCAGCCAGAAGCCCATTTCATGAACCATCCGAATGCCATCCAGCACCCGATTCAGCGGCGCGCCAAGCTGGCGGTAACTTCGGTCACGCATGGTCTTCAGGTCAATCTTGTAGCCATCGGTGTACGGGCGCAGGTATTCCAGCACCTCCCGCGTGGCATGACCATTGGATACATACAGGGTGATGAGTCCTGCCGCCTTACTCAGCCGGAAAATCTCCCGCGCCCATTCGGATGTTATTAACGGCTCATTGTAGGAACTGGCGATACAGGCAGCGCCGGAACGCTCCGCGAGCGTGAGGATGGCGGTGGGCGCGATTTCACCGGGCATCTCGCCGGCATCCGCGTCCCGCAGGGATTGTGAAATACGCCAGTTCTGACAGTAGGGGCAGTGCAGGTCACAGCCGAGCATCCCGAAGGTGAAGGTCATTGAGCCAGGGCAGACATGGTAAAACGGCTTTTTTTCGGTGGGGTCGGCGTTGAGAGCGGTAACGTACCCCCAGGGTACATAGAGGCTGCCATCTCGATTAAAGCGCACCTGGCAGACGCCGCGCCCGCCAGCCCGGATCAGGCAGCGATGAGCGCAGGCCAGGCAGCGTACCGTGCTGCTGTCCAGCTTCCGGTACAGTTCGCCTTCGCGTGTCAGCCGATCCACGCGTTCTGTTAGCGCCGGGTTACCGGCCAGCGGTGGCCGCAGAGGCGCAGCCGGTGGAGAGGCCATATGTTCCGACTCCATCTGACATTCTCCATATCTTTATTATAGAGGGTTTTTTCCACCGTAAGCTGTCTATCGGAACGGCTTCTGCCAGCAATCTTTTACCTTATGTGTTTTCCACAATTCTTGAATCGCCCGAAAGTCCGGTAGAATTTAGGTATTGTTATTTCCCTGATCCGGTGTATGGCGCGGCGGCAGATGTTATCAAGTGGTTATTCGAGTCTGAAGCGCCTGAGCGGTCAAAAAGGTTTCCAGAATGGCTATTGAATCATGTGATCCGCGAATCAATACGATTCGCCAGCTTGTGTCGCAGTTGGCCGCCCGATCTGGAATCGCTATCGAAGAGCCAGACCAGCGGGACGAGATCACCGGCATCATAGATGATCTGGCAGCGATTGTGGAGCGCCACGAGCGATGGCAGTTGGAACGGGATGAAATCGAAACCCGCGTTAAAGACCTGACAGCAACCATTGCTGCTATCGCGCCGGCGAGTTCTGGACTCAAAACACAGACCGCAACCCGAGATGACCGGTTTGATGTGATTGCCGCCGGATTAAATACGATCATCGAAGCATTTCGAGGTTCGGTCGTTTCCAGAGATTATTTATTCAATATCACGAACTCCATGTTAGATAGTCTGATTATCACCGACATGGCCGGCAGGATCACGCTGGTCAACGCGGCGGCCTGCCGGCTTCTCGGTTATCAGGAACATGAACTGCTCACACACGCTATCAATGATCTGTTCGTTGAACCGTTCAGGCTTGACGGGACCGAAGCCCATGATCTTGAGGAGCGCACTGTCATAACCAGGGACGGCCACCATACCCTGGTGTCGTGTTCCATATCCCCACTATTCAACCGGGGAGGGCAGCCAGAAGGTTTCATCTGTGTTGCCCAGGATATCACCGAGCGCAAAAAGGCCCAGGATGAACTGTGGCAGTCGCGTTACATGCTGCAACTCATTCTGGATCATATGCCATCGGCAGTCATCTGGAAAGACCGTAACGGGGTCTATATGGGTTGTAACCGCCGTCAGGCGGCTGTCGTGGGGATGGCATCGCCGGAAGCCATCATCGGTCTTACCGATTATGATCTGAATATCAGCCCGGACATCGCCGCCGCTTACCGGTTGGACGATCAGCTTGTGATGGATTCGGATACGCCCAAACTGAATTATGAAGAACAGGCGCTGTCGCCGGACGGCCCATTACGCTGGCTTAGAACGAGCAAAGTTCCCCTGCACGATGCCGCCGGTCAGGTTATCGGGGTGCTGGTCGTCTTTGATGATATCACGGAGCGCAAACAGGCGGAACAGACTCTGCAAATGTTCCGGTATTCGATTGACCAGGCCACCGACGCGATTTTCTGGATGACGCGCGATGCCGGATTTGCCTATGTTAATGAGCAGGCCTGTCGCTCGTTGGGTTATTCCCGTGAAGAACTGCTGAACCTGCGTTTGTGGGATATTAATCCTGTTTTTCCGAAAGAACTCTGGGAGAGTGGGTGGCAAAGGATGCACGATAGCCAGCAAACTAGCAATGAGCAGTCAGAAACGCTCCACCGCCGAAAGGATGGCACCGTGTTTCCCGTTGAGGTTTCGGCCAGGCACCTCTGGCTGGGTGACGAGGAACTGCATGTAGCGGTCGCCCGTGACATCACCACGCGCAAACAGCAGGAAGCCGCCCTGCGTGAAAGCGAGACGCGTTACCGGGCCTTGATCGAAAGTCAAACCGACCTCATCAGCCGCTACCGGCCCGATACCGTATTAACTTTCGTGAATGATGCTTACTGTAAGTTTTACGGCAAGACGCGCGAGGAACTAATCGGGCAGAGCTTTCTGACGATGGTCGCGCCAGAATTCCACAGCGCCGTCTTACACGAAACGGAAGACATCGCGAAAAACCCCCGGCTGGTGTCGGGTGAGTATGTAAATTATTCAGCCGACGGCAAGGAGCATTGGATAAACTGGGTCATCCAGGGTATTACCGACGAGAGCGGCCAGGTCATTGAGATTCAGGCGATCGGCCACGACATTACGCAGTTGAAGCAGGCGACTGACGCACTTCGCGAAAGCGAATTCTTCTTACAGAAATCGCAGGCCGTTGGCCGCATCGGGTCCTACTACCTGGACATCCGCGCTGGTACATGGATTGACTCGCCCATGCTGGATGAGATATTTGGCATTGATGACCGGTTTCATAAAGATATTGAGGGCTGGCTGTCTCTGGTTCATCCTGACCAGAAAGAGGAAATGCGCCACTATCTGAGCCAGCATGTTCTGGTAGATCACCAACGCTTCGATAAAGAGTACCGGATCGTCCGGTACGACAACCAGCGGCTTGTCTGGGTTCATGGCCTGGGTGAACTGGAGTTTGACGAACAGGGTAATCCCAGCCGGATGATCGGTACAATACAGGACATCACCGACCGCAAACAGATACAGCAGGAACTGCTGTTGACGCAGTTCTCAGTAGATCAGGCGTCCATCGGCATCATGCGAACCGGTGCCGAGGCCCAAATTCTGAGTGCGAACCAGCATATTTGTCAACTGCTCGGCTACACGGTCCAGGAACTATGCTCCCTGCATATCTATGATATTGATCCCAACTTTCCCATCGAACGCTGGAAACAACACCGGCGACTGATCGCACGCCAGGGATCGGATACCTTCGAGACCGCTCACCGGCGTAAAGACGGCACGCTTTTCCCGGTCGAGGTGACATCCACCTACATTCTGTTTCAGGACAATGAATTTGCTGTCAGCTTTATTCGTGATATTACCGAACGCAAACAGCAGGAAGCAGCGCTGCGGCGCTACAATCAACGCCTGTCGCTTTTGCGTGATATGGACCGGCTCATTCTTAAAGCGCATTCTGCCGCCGAGGTTGTGAGCGCCGTTCTGGAACAATTAGCTCAACTGATTGCCTGTGACTGGATCGGAGCGGCTGTGTTTGATGACAGTATCGGCCAGTATCAGTTATTCACCTGGCAGGCAGCGGCCAGTCAGGTGAGTGTTCACGATCCTCAGCCAATAATCCCGGATGTCTCACTTGACCGATTGAAATCCGGCCAGTCAGTCGTGGCGGCCAAGTTGACTCTGCCAGACGTGCAGCATCACGTGCTTGCCAAAGAACTGACCCAGCAGGGGCTGCACGCCGTGATGGCAAATCCACTGAATGTTTATGGCCGGCTGCTGGGATGCCTGATTCTGGCGTCCCGGCAGGAGGGCTTCTTTGGCGCGGACTACCAGCAGCTTGGTGAAACCGTCGCCACGCAGGCGGCGCTCGCTCTCCACCGGGCTGAATTGAACGAACGACTAGCCCAACAGAACCTTGAACTGGAACAGCGTGTGGCCGAACGCACGCAGGAGCTTCAGGAAGCCAACGAAGAGATCAGGCAGTTCGCTTATATTGTTTCCCACGATCTGCGCGCGCCGCTCGTTAACCTCAAAGGATTTGCCGCCGAACTGCGCGCCGCCCTGAAAGATGTCGAGGCCGGATACGACGAGGCTGCGCCTCTGATCAGCCCGACCTTACGAGATAAACTGACACGCGCCTTACAGGACGACATCCCGGAAGCTCTGCGATTCATCGAATCGTCCGTGAGCAACATGGACACCTTTACCAAAGCCATCCTGAAGCTGTCACGTCTGGGGCGGGTGCCGCTCGAACTGTCCCGGATTGAGGTCAACTCGATTGTTGGAAAAATACTGGATACGCTCTCTCACCAGATTAAACAACAGGGGGTCCGGGTGACGGTTGGTGATCTGCCGGTCATTACGGCTGACCTTGTTTCGATGGAGCAGATCTTCGGCAATATTCTCACGAATGCGGTGCTTTATCTGGTAACGGATCGTCCGGGGGAAATCGAAATCAGCGCCGAGGAGACTGCCGACGAAACGATTTTCCATATACGGGATAACGGGCGGGGGATTGCGAAGGAAGATATGGACAAAGTGTTCGCACCCTTCCGCCGGGCCGGCAGGCAGAATGTGCCCGGTGAGGGTATGGGATTAGCCTACGTTCAGGCGCTGGTACGCAAACATGGCGGGCGCATCTGGTGCGAATCGGAAATAGGGGTCGGCACGACTTTTACGTTTTCCGTACCCCGGAATGTGACAAATGATGATTAGCCTGATGATGGGCAACAGGAGAAGGCAGCGTCGAAGTTATCTTACAATGAAGTCATAATCACAGTGAAAAATTGCTAGTGAATGCGGTACGTCCCGGGACGAACACTGTCCCAACAGAACGGAAAAAAATATGGTTACATTTCATGAGGTCACGATTGCGCTGGTCGAAGATAATGAAGGCCATGCCCGTCTGGTCGAAAAAAATCTGCGGCGAGCGAATATTTCAAACCCGATCATGAAACTGGAAAATGGTCGGCTTGCGCTGGAGTATCTTTTTGGGGAGCAGGGTTATGTCCATAACCCGCAGCATCCCCCGCTGCTGATGCTGCTGGATTTAAATCTGCCGGAGGTGGATGGTTATCAGGTTCTTGAAAAGATGAAGTCCGATAACCGGACGAAAAGTATCCCGATCATCGTCCTGACCACCACCGACGATGTGTATGAGATTAACCGCTGTTATGCGCTGGGCTGTAACGTCTACATCACAAAGCCGGTTGAATATGAACGCTTCGCCGAAGCGATTGCCAGACTGGGTTTGTTTCTTTCAGTTGTCAAACTGCCCGACGGGAGTTGAAACGCCGTGACCGGTAAAGTTCGTATCCTGTACATGGAAGACAATGAAGGTCTTGCACGCCTGCTTCAGAAGCGGTTAGTACACCTGGACTATGCGGTGGATCTGGCTGCAAACGGCGAAACAGGTATCGAACTGTGTGCTGAATTTGACTACGATGTCATCATCGTGGATTACAACATGCCTGGCCTGAACGGGATACAGGTCATCCAGCAGCTTGCTGAGAACGGGGCGTTACCGCCGACAATCATGCTGACCGGGACCGGCAACGAACAGATTGCGGTTGAGGCGTTGAAGCTGGGCGCTTTTGATTATGTGGTCAAGGACATTGATGCCGTCTACCTTGATTTACTGCCCAATGTGATCGAGCAGAGCCTGCAATACCACCAGTTTCTAAAAGACAAGGAACTGGCAGAGAAAAAACTGGAACGCAGCGAAAAATACTATCGCGCCTTAATTGAGAACAGTCTCGACCTCATCGTCCTGACCGATGGCATGGGGGTTGTGCGCTACTTAAGCCCTTCCTTTAGAGACATCTTCGGCTTCGATGAGCAGGAACTGATCGGGAAAAGCGCATTGTCGTTACTGAATTCCAATCTTCTGCTGTCCATTGATCAAAGCTTCTCGGATGATGTCAGAAATTTTTACCGGGCTTTGCTCGAAAGCTCCAATCAGCCTCTGGAAAGGCAGTTCCAGGTACAGGATCGAAATGGCAGATGGCGCTGGCTGGAAGTCCGAGGGCGAAATCTGCTGCATGAGCCGGGGATAGAGGCAATCGTATTTAACGTGCGGGACATCACTGAACGCAAACAGGCCGAGGAAGCCCTGCGGGAAAGTGAAGAGCGTTTCCGTATGCTGTTTGAGATGGCGCCAGACCCCATCTTCATCAACGATCTGAGCGGCAATCTGATTGATGTTAACCAGGCGGTAGAACCCCTTCTGGGCCTCAGAAAAGCTGACTTAATCGGCAAAAATTTTGTAGACATGCAGATAATGGATTCTGAAGAGCTGGCAAAAGTTGATTCAGCCCTCGCCAGTTTTGTTCAGGGGACAGTATTGGATCCGTCTGAACTGATCATCAATCGAACAGATGGCAAGAAGGTCGTGATTGATCTGCGGGTGATGCCAGTCCAGAGTAAAGGCGGGATACAGATTCTTGGCATCGGTCATGACATCACCTGGCGCAAACAGGCCGAAATGCAGATGAAAACCTATATTCAACAGTTGGAGATTCTGCGCCAGATTGATGACGAATTAACCCGTAAACTCGATGTCCAGTACGTTCAGACGATGGCGCTGGATCACATGATGAAACTGAGCGGCGCGAACGCGGGCAGCATTGTATTAGTCGGCGAACGCGGTGTAAGTGATTTGCAGGTGCAGGGTTATTCCGAAAAATTCGGAACGGATTATTTTCTGGCGAAACGTTCGATTGTCGCGCGCGCCGCGCAGGCCCAAAGAGCCGAATGGGTACAGCAGGTGGCGGCTGATCCAGATTATATCCCTTTGCGGGCTGACACCTGTTCGCAGATGGTGTTTCCTTTGATCTCGCAGAAACGTTTAGTGGGGATTGTGAACCTGGAGACGAATCAGCCGGACTGCTTCTATACAGAAATGTTTGAGTTTTTGAAGCTGATCTCGGCCCGCATCGCGGTTGCGATTGATAACGCCCAACTGTATGAAAGCCGTCAGCAGCAGCTCGTTGAACTGCAAAATCTATACGAGAAGATCAGTGGATTGGAGCAGCTTAAGACGGATATGATTCGACTGGCTGCTCATGACCTGCGTAATCCGCTGAGCAGTATTCTGACCAAAACTTATCTGCTGCGCAAAACGGTGGAACCAGAGGCGCGCCAGCCTTACATTGATGAAATTGATCTGGCCGTAGGCCGGATGCAAACCATGATCACCGATTTTCTCTCGGTGGAGCGGATAGAAGAAAAAATGCAGGGGGACTTTAGTGGACAGGAGGTGAACTTAGGTGATCTCGTCCTGAATATAGCTGCCATTTATGATGATCAGGCCCGTGAAAAAGGGCAGGCCATTCATTTTTCAATACCGCAAACACCCTGTATCGTTCGCGGGGGCAGGGCTGAACTGCAACAGGTCATCATCAATCTTATCGGAAATGCGATCAAGTATACGCCGCCGGGGGGAAGGATTGAGGTGATCTTGCAGGAGCAGGCTATGGCGGCGCGGTTTGAGGTCGTTGATACAGGATATGGTATCCCGGCTGACCAGCAGTCGAAGTTATTTCAGCCGTTTTTCCGCGCGCAAACCGTTGAAACTATGTCTATTGAAGGCACGGGGCTTGGCCTGTATCTGGTTAAGCGAATTGTTGAACGAAATCGGGGTGAACTTATCTTTTGCAGCGAATATGGTAAAGGCAGCGTATTCGGATTTACGCTTCCGCTTGTTTGATCCACCCAGAAATTAGATCGCGGAAGCGGTCAGGTTGTCTGGGGCTGAAAACAGTTGGCTACCCAATTCAAAGCCATGTCCTGGTAAAGGAATGCCTTGCTTTGAATCCGGGTTTCCTGGGCGGTCTGCCGGTAGAGTATCTTGGCAAGGTGTCCGGTCACGGAACCAGAAACCACCAGGCCGAGGGCGACCGGCCAGCCAGGGTTCGCCGCGAGCAGGGCATTGACGGTCTTACGTGCCTGCGGCAGAACCCCAATATTAAAAATATCCTGCTCCACCGCCGTACAGTACAACAAACCCAGCCCGGCCTGCGAAATGTTATGCACCGCCAGGTAAGGCTGATCCTTCGGCCAGGATTCCAGCGTGGCTAAGGCGGCTTCGCTCCAGGCGGCCAGCGTTGCCATCTGGGGGGAATGAAGGGTGTAGACAACAACCCGGTTATC
>JARKOK010000125.1 GCA_029975765.1 Aggregatilineales bacterium | reverse complement strand
CATGGTGGCGATGGCGACCTTTTTCCAGCCGGATGTCATCCTGGCCGATGAACCGACCACCGCGCTGGATGTCGTGGTGCAAAAGGGTATTCTGCTGCTGCTGATGAACCTCCAGGCGCAGATGAAAAACACCATCATTTTTGTCTCGCACGATATGGGGGTTCACTATCAGATCACCCGTAAGATGCTGATTATGTACGCCGCCAAAGCGGTTGAGTTTGGCGACTCCGAGGTGATCTTTAACTGCCCGCTGCACCCCTATACCAAAATGCTGATCGAATCGCTGCCGACAGTGGGTGACGATCACATGCGGCAGGGGGTGGCGGGCCGGCCGCCCAGCCTGTGGGAAAATTTACAGGGCTGCCGGTTTGCGGCGCGCTGCCCGCTGGCGACCGAGCTGTGCCGGACGCAGGAGCCGGTTCTCCGGGAATTCACGCCGGGGCATTTTGCCGCCTGCCACTATGCCGAAAAGAACTTGTAATCCAGGAACGATACGATGACAAACACGGTCATTAGAACGGAACAGCTCAATAAAGTCTATCGCATTGGCGGCTTAATCCGGCATGTGCAGATCAATGCGCTGGATGATGTGAATCTTACGGTCATGAGCGACGAACCGGTGATTGTCAGTCTGGTAGGGGAATCCGGCAGCGGTAAAACGACCCTGGCAAAGGTCATCCTGCGCCTGATCGAGCCAACCTCCGGCAGCGCGGTGGTGTACGATCATCTGGTGGCGGGGCCGGGTATCAAACCGGTCAGGCAGCAGTTTCTTTCCGCCGTGCAGCCCATCTTTCAAAATCCCTTCGAGGCGTTCAGCAGCTATCGCCCGGTGGACGCTTATCTGCGGCTGACGGCCCGGCGTATCCGACAACTGGACAGGGACGAAGGCGAAAACGCCATCAAAGAGGCGCTGGCATCGGTCGGCCTGAAATACGAGGACGTTCGCGGGAAGTATCCCAACCAGTTTTCGGGCGGGGAATTGCAGCGGGTGTCGGTCGCGCGGGCGCTGATTCCGCGCCCTGACATTATCATCGCCGACGAACCCGTCAGCATGATTGACGCTTCCCTGCGGATGAATGTGGTCAACCTGTTTCTGTCAATCAAAGAGCAGTATAAAACCAGCTTTTTGTATATCACTCATGACCTGGCGACGGCGTACTACATCAGCGATTACATCGCCGTCATGTATCGCGGCACGATTGTGGAATTCGGCAAGGCGCGAGCCGTCCTGCGCGACCCCCAGCACCCGTATACCCGGCTGCTGCTGGACTCTATCCCGGAAGTCAAAAAGAAGTGGGAGCAGAAACAGATCGCGCTGTCCGACATTGAAACGAAGGAATACCGGTTTGCAGGGTGCAAGTTTCGCAATCGGTGTCCGCTGGCCCAGGAAGTTTGCAGCCATCAAAGACCGCCTGCGGTGAAACAGGCCGATGGTCGTGAGGTGTATTGCCATTTTGCGTAAGGAGCACATTTTATGAACGAAATCGAACAGTGGGGCAGATATGAAGTTGTGCTGACGGGACCCGAGGGCGGGAATCCGTTTTTCGACGTGCAGTTGAGTGCCGAATTCACCGACGGACACCAGACTTTAACGCCGGACGGATTTTATGATGGCGGTGGGGTGTACCGGATTCGATTTATGCCGGTTTCACCGGGAAAATGGACGTATGTCACCCGCAGTAACCGCCCTGAACTGGACGGCCAGACCGGGGAATTCACCTGTGTGAAGCCGTCGCCCGGCAATCATGGCCCCGTGTCCGTCAGGAACACCTTCCACTTCGGTTACGCCGACGGCACGCCGTATTATTCCTTTGGCACGACCTGTTACGCCTGGACGCACCAGGGCGAGGAACTGGAAGCGCAAACGCTGGCGACTTTGCAGCAGGCGCGTTTTAACAAAATCCGCATGTGTGTGTTTCCCAAACATTATCCCTGGAATCACAACGAACCGCCCCTGTATGCGTTCGAGCGTGACAGCGCCGGTGTGCATGACCTCACGCGGTTTAACCCGGCATTTTTCCAGCACTTTGAACAGCGGGTCGGGCAGCTCTGTGACCTGGGCATCGAAGCGGATATTATCATCTTCCATCCGTATGATCGTTGGGGTTATGCGGAAATGGACGCCGAGAGCGACTACCGCTATCTGCGTTATCTGGTCGCGCGCCTGGCCGCCTACCGGAATGTCTGGTGGTCGCTGGCAAACGAATATGACTTCCTGCTGGAGACCAAGCCGATGGAACAGTGGGATCAGTTCTTCCAGATTCTGCTGGATAAAGACCCCTACAACCATCTGCGGTCAATTCACCAGGCCGACGCCAGCCGCATGTACGACCATACCAAACCCGGCGTGACGCATGTGTGTATTCAGCATTCTAACGTCCGGCAGGTGATCGAATGGCGCCGGACGTATGGCAAGCCCATCGTAGATGACGAACTGGAATACGAGGGAAATGTCACCTACCCCTGGGGCTGCATCAGCGCGGAGGAAGAGACGCACCGTTTCTGGCTGATCGTGACCAACGGCGGTTACGGCGGGCACGGGGAGACCTACCTGCACCCGGACGACATCCTGTGGTGGTCGAAGGGTGGTGTCCTGCATGGCGAAAGCTGGAAGCGCATCGGCTTTTTGCGGCAGATCATCGAAGACGGAGCCGCCGGCGGGCTGACTCCCGAAGCCGATGCGAACAACGGCCTGTTTCCCAGCCGGTTCGGTCATTGGATGTGGACACGTTTCGCGGGCGGATTTAATGGGGACTTTCATCTGATCTACCTGGCGGAATACCAGCCGTGTAAGGTTTTGCTCTGGCTGCCGCCGGACGATGCTTACCAGTTTGATGTCATTGATACGTGGGAGATGACGATCAGCCCGGCGCAGGTCAGGCGGCTGGACGGCACGCCGGATTACGGCTATCCGTCGCCGGACGGCGAGCCAACCTATGAGATCGGCCTGCCGGGGAAGCCCCATCTGGCACTGCGAATCAGGAAGCAGACGGGCACAGCCGGATAGGTCGTGTTGACATTTGCGTAAATTGCCCGGTTTGCCCTCACCCCCCGCCCCTTCCGCTCCGCATCAGGGCGAAGGGGAGAAGAACCGTTTTCGTCTGTTTTTGAAGTCCCTCTCCCTGAGGGAGAGGGCGACTCGAACGGGGACGAATGTCCCCTGAGAGAAGTAGGGTGAGGGCAAAATGAAACGGCAACAGAGCCTAAGAGAACCACAGCGTATTGACAGGTACGCTGTAAAGAGCTATATTCGGCATGGATATTTATCCAGATAGGAATTTATATTCATGCCGAATTTCAATCGAACGATGCTCTCGGAAGAACTGCGATTGGTCACAAAAGTGGCTTACCTGTAC
>JARKOK010000305.1 GCA_029975765.1 Aggregatilineales bacterium | reverse complement strand
GCCAGCATGTTCCAGATCAGCACCATCGCGATACAACGTGCCAGTCCGACGAGGATCAGGCCGGTTCGATATTCAGGATGATCGGGCAGCAGCAGCCAGGCGAGGATAAACATCAGCGCCGGGCCGACAATCCAGTTCAGCAGCAGGGATGTGCCGGACATTTTCCAGTTGGCCGCCACTTGTGGCACCTTGCTGTATTTGACCTTTGCCAGCACCGGATACATCATCCACAACAGCCCAATCGCAATCGGCAGGGAAACGGTATCCAGTTTGACCGAGTCCAGGGCCGGGCCAAGTGCGGGAAAGAGTTTGCCGAGCGCGATGCCCAGCGCCATCGCCGCAAAAATCCAGACCGGCAGAAAGCGGTCAAGCGTGGACAAACGGGTAAACACGTTATTCTGACGCGCGGGAATGCTTTCAGTTGACATAGACCTTAGCTTCCTTTTGATGAATATCGTTTTGACACATCACACAGCCGCCAGGAACAGGCCAAACAGATAACCTGCCAGCGTGCTAAACACCGCCACCAGACTGACATAGGTGATCGTTTTCTTTCGTCCCATGATTTTGCTCGTCACCAGGATACTTTGCAGGCTGAGTTCGGGGTCAGCCAGCAGGTAGGCCAGCAGCGGCCCTTTGTGCATCCCCAGATCGAGAAACATGCGGGCGATTGGCACTTCGACCAGCGTTGGGAAGTACATGAACACACCAAAGAACACCGCCAGCGCATTGGCCCAGATCGTGTTTTCGCCCGCCAGTGCCCGAATCCAGTCCTCCGGTACGATTGACCGCACCATCCCGGCCACAAACACACCCACCAGCAGCAGTGGGAAAATCTGTTTGACGAAGCGCCAGGTTTCATACAGCCAGTCGGCCAGTTCATCCCGCGTGAGATAACGCGCGGCGACGTAGGCGATACTACCCAGCAGCAGGGCCTCCGCAACAAACCGCCCGGTGAAATTGATGATCAGGCTGCCGCTGGCGGTGGTCGGCGCGGCGATCAGCAGCGTGGCCGCGATCAGCCCCAGCGATGTCCACGTCCAGCGGTTAAAGCCATTCACAACATCGTTCAGACCCTTCCAGGCCACCGGGGCGATGATGACCAGCAGCACAATCAGCACCGCGCCTTGCAGCGTCAGATGCAGCGCATCCAGGCCGCTTTGCAGGCCGTCATTCAGTTCGATAGGCAGCGTAACCGAGAACCAGGTTGAGGTGAGCAGATCAATTTGCAGCGTGCCAGCGATCAGCACCAGCAGCAGCAGCGCAAACAAGACCCACAGCACCGGGCGCATCGTGGCTGTTTGCTCAAACATCTCGGCTGAATCCGCCTGGGCAGCCGGCTGCTTGAACAGCGCGGCCATGATCATGCCGATAGCAATCCCGAACACGACGGCCAGGATCAGCCGCGCCAGCGCGATGTCGCCGCCGATGGCCGCGCCGGTATAACTGATGGCGAGGATGTTGACCGCCGGGCCAACAAACAGGAAGGTGATGGCCGGGCCAAGCCCCGCGCCGCGCTTCCAGATACCCGCAAACAGCGGCAGGATGGTGCAGGAACACACCGCCAGCACAAAACCGCCGACAGCCGAGGCCGGGTAGCTGATCCACTTTGGCGTTTTTGGCCCCAGGTAGCGGGTTATCGTCTCTTTCGGAATCAGCGAGAGATACCCCGCGATGAAGAAAGCCGGCA
>JARKOK010000282.1 GCA_029975765.1 Aggregatilineales bacterium | reverse complement strand
GCGGCACCAGCGCCGCCGCCTCGGCAATCCGGCTGACGGCCACGTACACCCAGGGCGACTGCTGGTAAACCAGCGTTTGTGTCTGCGCCGCCGCCAGATTCGGCCACTGGAAATCATGATGGCGGGCGACGGCGGCGATATACGGCGCGGGGCGCAGCCGGCGGCTGACGAAGGAGGACAGTTTCCTGAACATGGTTCACTCTCCTGAAACTAGGACTGAGTAAAAAGCGTAACCCGGAGACTCGGAGGCGCAGAGGTGCAGAGAGAAAAGGCAAAGGTGGAACGCAAAGTCACAAAGGAAGAAAATGCCAAACGCAAAGGCGCAGATTGGGAAAGATAAGAGAAAGCGTTTTTGCTGCGGCGAAAGGGGGTGTGCGGTTGCAGAACACTTTGCAGCAAAAGCAGTTCCGAGTTGGCGAGTTCCGAGTTCCGAGTGAAAGACATAAGCGTGGCCGTTCGCAACCATCATATCTATTGCATGTTCAGAGCATAGCCGTTGAATGTAGGGGTGGCCGCCCACCGGGGAGCGCACACAGGCGCTCGCCTACAGCATTCAACTCGTTTGCGCTGATTTTGCACTTATGGATAGTGTAGGGGAAAAAGAAGGCGGCGGGGTGAACATTTGTTCAGACATTTGTTTACTGTTTAGGTGGCAGTCGCCAGACGTTAAACCGTCCGGCAGCCGGTTTCCGGCGGGAAGTGCCTGACGGCACTCTGACCCATCGGGGGGCGCTCCCCTACAGCACCCATCATTCTCATCTGGTTGAGGTATCCAGTACAAACAGATTGAAACGCGGGGTGTAGGGACAGGGCGGCGACCTGTCCCTACCGTGCCGAACGTGTTCGTCAAATTTCATCAGGCGAAACAGCGGGTTGATAAACCGGGTGTCAGGTCAGGGTTTTGATGAGCAGCCAACAGGGGTTGGCCGGCCCCCAGAGGTCGGGAAATTCCTCCAGCAGCTTAAAGCCCAGCGCCAGATAAAAGGCGCGGGTTCGCCCGTAACCTTCGTCGGGATGCGCGGCGCTCAGGGTTTTGACCTGCAAAAACGTCACCCCTCTGTCACGTAGATAAGACTCCGCCGCCTGCACCAGCGCGCGGCCAACACCCCGGCGGTGATAGGCCGGCAGCACACCCATCACGTGAATTTCCGCCGACGCTTCGCTGTGCTGCTTCAGCGTGAGGAAGCCTATAGGCATATTTTCGCGCTCGGTGTCAACGGCCAAAAACGTGGGCAGTTCGCCCGCGTCATGAATATACTGCCGCGTGGCGTGTTCGATACCGAACCAGTCCGGCAGCGCGCGTAAAATCGGTTCGACCACGCTCGACAGCCCCAGCGCGGCAGGTTGAATTTCGATCATGGGAGAGACTCCAGGATTTTAATTCGGTAACGGAAACAGAATCGTAAAGAATGAGCAGATGTATTTCATCTACCCTGATAAACCATCCGGCTTACCAGCGGCTTTGAACGAGGAGAGGAGTCAGGGTACAGTGGATTTCAACATGGAATGAGTATAACAGGGAAAGCGATCAACAGCACCTAACCATTTAGCTTGACAGCCCTATCACAACGGCGGTATAAAGCCGGGCAATTGAAGGAGAATAATCCTCACCCCCTGCCCCTCTCCAATACTTGGAGAGGGGAGAAACACGGTTCAAAACGGCTCTTAAAATCCCCTCTCCATACAATGGAGAGGGGATTTAGGGGAGAGGATAGTTCGCGGCAAAACAGGTAATAACAATCAATACAGCCAACAGGTGGAATAATATTATGGTTGTTTCGGATAATCTATCGTTACTCTCCCCCGTGTGGTCGCACCTGACCACGATGCAGCCGGAACGCGGCGAAGGCATCTACCTTTACGACGCTGCCGGGACGCAGTATACCGATTTCACCAGCGGCATCGGCGTCACCAACACCGGCCACTGTCACCCGCGTGTCGTGGCCGCGATTCAGGCGCAGGCCGCCAAACTGATTCAGGGACAGATGAACATCGTCATCCCACCCTCGGCGGTACGGCTGGCGGAACTGCTGGACAGCGTGACGCCCGATTCGATCAACTGCTTCTTCTTTTCGAACAGCGGCGCGGAAGCCACCGAAGGCGCGGTCAAGCTGGCGCGGGCGGCCACGCGGCGCAGCAATATCATCACGTTTCAGGGCAGTTTTCACGGGCGCACCGCGCAAACGATGGCGATGACCAACTCCAAGACGGTCTACCGCGCCGGCTACCAACCGCTGCCGCCGGGTGTGTTCGTCGCGCCGTTCCCGTATGCTTATCATTACGGCTGGGACGAGGCTACGGCGGTGGATTTCTGCCTGCGTGAATTCGATCTGCTGCTGAAAACGCAGTCCGCGCCGGAGGAAACCGCCGCCGTCATCATCGAGCCGGTGCTGGGCGAAGGCGGTTATCTGCCCGCGCCGAATCGTTTCTTGCAGGGTTTGCGCGAACGCTGCGACCACTACGGCATCCTGTTCATTGCCGACGAAGTGCAGACCGGCTTCGGGCGAACGGGTAAATGGTGGGGCTTTGAACACGCGGGACTCACGCCGGACATCATGGTGATGGCGAAGGGACTCGGCAGCGGGATGCCGATTTCGGCGGTCGGCGCGTCGCAGGGACTCATGGCAAAGTGGCCGACCGGCTCGCACGGCGGCACGTATGGCGGCGGCGCGCTGGCGACGGCGACGGCTGCCGCGACGGTCGAAACCATCCGCGATGAGGATTTGCCGGGCAACGCGGCGCGCATGGGCGAACGGCTGATGGATGGGCTGGTCGAACTTCAGGGACGTTATCCGGTCATTGGCGACGTGCGCGGGCGCGGCCTGATGGTCGGCACGGAATTCACACGCGGCGGCCAACCAGACAAGGACATCACCAAAGCGGTGCAGAAAGCGTGTATTGAGCGCCGCCTGCTGCTGCTGACCTGCGGCAGCTACGAAAACGTGATCCGCTGGATACCGCCGCTGGTTGTGAATGAGGCACAGATTGACGCCGCGCTGACCACGTTCGAAGAGGCGCTGGGCGCGGTGGTGTAAGGAACCTCACCCCCTTTCCCCCTCTCCATTGCATAGAGAGGGGGGAAAGGCGAATCCGAAACCCTCTCCATAGAATGGCGACTCGAATGGGGGCGAATGTCCCCTGAGAGAAGGGGGTTGGGGTGAGGTGCTTTAAACATATTCAAGAGAGGATTGGCGAAATGAAACGCTGGTTTTGGGCGCTGGGCGCGGTGATGGCGCTGGCGGTCTCTGGCCTGGGCGGGGTGTTCGCGCAGGAAGAGGCGTGTTACGCG
>JARKOK010000280.1 GCA_029975765.1 Aggregatilineales bacterium | reverse complement strand
CACCACCCGGCGTTTGCTGATCTGGTCAACCGCCAGCACCACCCCCACGATCATTAGCAGCCACAGCCATTTACGCATCGTCGTCCCTCCAGTTCCGCGCGGCATTATAGCATCCTCCACCGGCCCACGATATGCCTGTCTGATCATCAGCTTCCGGTATCGTCTGACAGGAATCACGTTATACTGAAAGCAGGATAATCATTGAGTTCTTGCCGAGGTTCAAGACTGTGGTACCTGCCGACTCTGCCCAGATGCCGCTTCCCTACCCGACCGGCGCGCTGCGCGGGCTGCTGCGCGCGCCGCTGCTGTTCTACCGCCTCGGCCTGGGCGACCTGCTGAATACCCTGCATATTCTGGTGCTGACCACACGCGGACGGCGCAGCGGCCAGCCGCGCCATACCCCCATCGAATACCGGCGGCATGGCAAAAAGATTTACCTGGTTTCCGGCTGGGGCGCGCGGCCAAACTGGTTTCAGAACTTACAGGCACAGCCGCAGGTGACGGTGCAGATGGGACAGCAGACGCAGGCCGCGCGGGCGCAGATCGTGACCGACCCCGCCGAAGCCCTGCGCGCGATATACCTGTTCCGCCGCACCGCGCCGGAGCGATACGACGCGGTGCTGAGTTACGTCATTGACGAAACCGTGACTTCCAAAACGCTGCCGAACCTGTCCGGCCAGTTCACCATTATCCGCCTGGATGTGACCAACGACGCGCTGCCCCTTCCCGGCCTGCCGGAAGATTTAACATGGGTGTGGCCGGGGCTGCTGGCCGCCGGTCTGGGACTGGTGCTGCTGGCCTTATTGAAAGGGCGAAAGGCTTAAGGGATGGACTCCGCCGATCACAGCCACCTGCTGCGCCGCGTGCGGCTGGCGCTGCAAAGCGGGAATTACGCCGATGCCGCCGCCGGCTTGCAGGCAGCGGCGGACGCCGCCCGCGCCGCCGGAGATACCGCGTCCGCCGGGCGGCATCTGGGCAATCTCGCGCTCATTTATTACCAGCGCCTCCGGCGGCCTGATCTGGCGCTGCAATATTTCGAACAGGCGCTTGCCATCGCCCGCGCCGAAAACGACCGCCTGACCGAGGATGGCCTGCTGGGCAACATGGGCAACATCCTGCGCGAGTTAGGCCGTTACGATCAGGCGATGGAGTATCTCAACCACGCGCTGCTGATCGCGCAGGAAATCGGCGATGTGCGCGGGCGCGGCATCTGGCTGTCCAATCTGGGGCTGGTTTATGACGACCTCCAGCGCCTGCCGGAAGCCATCGAAGTCCACCAGGAAGCGGTCGCGGTGGCGCGGCTGCTGCGCGACCAGCGCGGCCTGGCCGGGCGGTTGGGCAATCTGGGCAACAGCCAGCTTGCCGCCGGACAGCACGCCGAGGCGCTCAAGTGTTTTCACGAAACCGTCGCCATCTATCAGGATTTAGGCGATAAACAGTCCGCCGCGCTGCGCCTGGGCATCATCGGTAATATCTACAGCGAACTGGGCCGCAGTTCTCCATCCGACTTTGAAGCACGCATCTGTTTTGATCTGGCGCTGGATGCGTACCGCAATACGCTGGCAATGGCGCGTGAACTGGGCGACCAGCCCGCCGAAGCCGAACTCCTGAGCAGCCTGGGCAACGTGCTGGGCAACATGGGCGACTACGCCGGCGCCATCGAACATTTCACCGCCGCGCACGCTTTATTTGACCGCCTCGGCCTGCGCGACCGCCTGCCGCATTTGCAGCA
>JARKOK010000278.1 GCA_029975765.1 Aggregatilineales bacterium | reverse complement strand
CCGTCGTCCTGGCGGCGCGCGCCTGACAGGAAGAACACACGGCGCTTCTGGCGCTGCGCGGCTTCGCGGTTCGGCCAGAAGCTCAGTTTACGCCCGCGCATCTCCGCCAGATGTTCCAGCGCGGCCATCACATGCGAGCAGGCCACGCCGCCGTTCAGTGCCCAGGGACAGGTACAGCGCGCGTGAATCGTGCCGTCCGGTTCGTACTGAACACTGACGACATGGCTCGCCATCGGGTTCGAGACACTTTCGACCACCACCAGATTGGCATTGAGAATATAGGCGCGGAGTTCACGACCCCGGTTTTGCAGCAGTCTGAGGTTCTTGGGTTTCATACGTCACCTCACCGGAGTATACATTTGTTCTAATTATAGCATTAGAATTTGCGTTCGTCCAGAGGGGAAAAGTTAAGGATTTAATAGAACAAAAAGGGCAGGTTTAGCAGCCTGCCCGGATGCGGTTTACTGGCGGTTCTTCCGCCACCAGTCGCGGAAGCTCTCGCCGCCGAAGGCGGGAAAATCGCGGGTATCCGTCCAGCCCGCCAGAACCGACGGCAGATTATTGATGTGATCGCCGCCCTGCATACCAGCGATGGCGTTTGTGCCGAGGCTGGCGAATTTGCCGCCGATCTCATAGAGCAAGGGATGGCTCATGCCGAAGCCATAAGCCTTCATGGCAATCTGCCACAGGGGTTCCTGTTCGGCCTGAAGATCGCGCCGCAGGTGCAGCAGCATGTCCGGCAGGTTGATTTCCACCGGGCAGGCTTCCTTACACGCGCCACACAGCGATGAGGCAAACGGCAGGTATCGGGCGCTGGCCTTACCTTTCAGCAGCGGTGTGATGACCGCGCCAATCGGGCCGGGATAGGTCGAGCCGTAAGCGTGGCCGCCGATATTCTGGTACACGGGACAGACGTTCAAACACGCGCCGCAGCGGATACAGGCCAGCGCCTCGGCATAATCGCTGGCGTAAATGTCACTGCGCCCGTTGTCCACCAGGATCAGATAAAACGTCTGCGGGCCGTCGGGTTCGTCGCCGCGCGCCGGGCCGTTGACAGCATTCACGTAGACGGAGAGGCGCTGGCCGGTGGCGCTGCGCGTCAGCAGTTGCAGCAGACAGGCGAAATCCTCCCAGGTCGGGATCACCTTCTCGATGCCAACCATCGCAATATGCACTGGCGGCACGGTGGTACACAGCCGGCCGTTGCCTTCGTTGGTAACGGTGACAACCGTTCCGGTTTCCGCGATGATAAAGTTACCGCCGCTCATGCCGAAATCAGCTTGCAGGTATTCGTCGCGCAGGGTCTGCCGCGCCCAGGCGGTCATGCCGGATGCTTCATCGGTATAGGGCATCCCCAGCTTTTCCATGAACAGATCGCGCACCTGCTCTTTGGTCATATGCATCACCGGCATGATGATGTGGCTGGGGTGGCTGCCGCTGATCTGTACGATGTATTCACCGAGATCGGTTTCGACCATTTCGATGCCGTAGGGTTTCAGAAACGGCAGCAGGCCGATTTCTTCCGTCACCATGCTTTTACTTTTCACGCCGCGTTTGAGATTATGGCGGCGGCAGATGTCCAGCACGTGCTGGTTGGCCTCGGCAGCGTCCGCCGCCCACAGGACATGACCGCCGCTGGCAAGGATACGGCGTTCGGCCTGCTCCAGCAGATCAGGCAGATCGGCCAGCCCGCGCAGACGCGCGCCGCGCCCCTGCATTCGCAGCGCATACGGGTCATCCAGTTCAGCCATCGTATCGCGGCGGCGGCTGTCGGCGTTGCCGGTGCCCCGGTCAAGCGCGGTCTGTAACTGGATGTCCTCCAGCGCGATAACGGCCTGTTGGTTGAAACGGTTGGGGATCATGTCCATGATGACGGTGTCCTGCATTAATCGGATTCGGTGAATTCGGGAAAGGCGGTGATTGGCTTTATCGTGATGCCAATAGAAGCCGCGACGGTTGACTGTTTTGTATCCGCTGTTATGAGAGGGCAGCGAAGTTGCTCTGCCAACGCAATGTAAATTGCGTCATAGATTGCCAGATTTGGCAATAACCCGATGTCAAATGCGCGTGGTAATAAGTCGGTGGCTTTATGAACAACCAGCGGTAGAAAGCGCATTTCGTTGATCGAACGCCTGGCTGTTTCAACTGGCATACCCTGTAATCGAACCTGTTTCCAGAGTACGTTTGTGCATTCAACAAGACAGAATTCGGGAACGTTAAATTCATCCGCATCTGCCTTAGCTAGTGCCTGAAGCAATGTCTGAACCCGCTTTGTATTTTCCTCCAGAATATAACCCTGAATTAAGACATTGGCATCAAGCACGTAGCGTGCATTCATCGGTCACGATCCTCGCGGAGCAATTCAAGGCTGGATTTTGCACCCGGCGGAGGTGTCCAGATATTTTCTCGCATGGATTTCAGAATTTCCGCAACTGGTCTATCACTGTGCTGCACATATGGATACTTGTCACGCAGACGTTCGTCAACCAGTTCGAACACCCACTGCTTAAATTCCTCGTCCGTCATTTCCCTGATTCGTTCGCTTGCCATAATCATTTCCTTGCACGATCTCACCTAATCTTACCGCCGCCGCAGACCATTTACCAGTAAGGTGATTGACGGATTGAGCGTCTTAGTTTATAGTGAAACCATGATATATGAACAGCGGCTCATATATTGAGACGACGTATCTTTTACACTGAAGGTCAGTGATGGCTCACAGCAAAACTTACAACATCGGCGGCATGGACTGCGCCAACTGTGCCCGCGAAGTCGAAACCGGCGTAGCAAAACTGAGCGGCGTGCAGGGTGTGCGTGTGGATTTCGCCACCAGCAAGCTGCACCTGGACGGCGATGTGCCGTTTGAAACACTCAAACAGCGGGTCGAGGCGCTGGGGAAAACGATTGAGAACGAAAGCCCCGCAGGGGAGGGTCTGAGACCCTCCCCTACAATCGTACAATCCGGTGGGGTTTCCGGTTTCATCCGCTACCTGCTGGCGCGGCGGGAAACGCGGTTGGCGCTGGTGGGCGGCGCGGTGCTGGCGGCGGCGTGGCTGGCCGCGCTGCTCGGCCTGAACGCGCCCCTTGTGGAGGCGCTGTATATCGCCGCGACCGGCATCGCCGGGTATCCGATTGCCCGCAGCGGCCTGCGAACGCTGCTTATCAACCGCGATTTCAACATCAATCTGCTGATGACGATTGCCGCCGTCGGCGCGATTCTGATTCACGAAACCGCCGAAGCCGCGACGGTGATTTTCCTGTTCGCCATCGGCGAGGCGCTGGAAGGCTACACCGCCGACCGCGCCCGGAACAGCCTCCGCAGCCTGATGGAACTCGCGCCCGCGCAGGCGGTACGGCTGAGTGCCCTCACCCCCCAACCTCCTCTCCCTGAGGGCGAGGGGGCGTTCATCTCACTGGACGCAATTCCACTTGCGTCTGGGAACGACAAGAAGCCTATGCGCGAGGAAGTGGTTCCGGTCGAAGCGTTGCGTATTGGCGATACCATCCTCGTTAAACCCGGTGAACGCATCCCGATGGACGGCGAAGTGACGGCAGGCGAAAGCGGCGTGAATCAGGCGCCGATCACCGGCGAGAGCATCCCGGTACACAAGCCGGTCGGCGCGGAGGTATACGCCGGAACGATCAACGGCGAGGGCGCGCTGGAAATTCGCGTCACGCGTATGGCGGTGGATAACACGCTCAGCCGGATCATCAGACTGGTGGAAGAAGCGCAGAGCGAACGCGCCCCCAGCCAGCGATTGATTGACCGCTTCGCCCGGTATTACACGCCCGGCGTGGTGGTCGTGGCGGCGCTGGTGGCGTTGGTGCCGCCGCTGGTGTTCAACGCGCCGTTTTATGACGTACCCGGCGTGACGCAGGGCTGGCTGTACCGCGCGCTCGAACTGCTGGTGATCGCCTGCCCCTGCTCGCTGGTCATCAGCACGCCGGTGACGATCATCAGCGCGATTACGGCGGCAGCGCGGCGCGGCGTGCTGATTAAAGGCGGCGCACATCTGGAAGCGTTGGGTACGGTGCAGGCGGTGGCGTTCGACAAAACCGGCACGCTGACACAGGGGCAGCCGGTCGTCACGCAGGCGCGGTCAGTAGACTGCCTGACGGACGATACATGCGACCAGTGCGACGACGTGCTGGCGCTGGCGGCGGCGGTGGAACGGCGCAGCACGCACCCCCTGGCGCAGGCCATTGTCCGCGCGGCGGACGAACGCCAGCTTGATACGACCTATGCGCCGGCGGAGTCCGTCACGGTGCTGGCGGGGCGCGGCGTGCAGGGACAGGTCAACGGCAAAACGGTGACGGTCGGCAGCCATGCGTTATTTGACCGCGAACATCCCCACGCGCGGGCCGTATGCGATCTGATTGACGCCGCCGAAGCGCGCGGCCAGACGACCATGCTGCTGTGCGATGGCGACCGCGTGCGCGGCTTCATCAGCGTGGCCGACGCGGCGCGGGCGGACAGCCGCGCGGTCGTCCAGGAACTCACGGCGCTGGGGCTGCATACCGTCATGCTGACCGGCGATAATCAGGCGGTGGCAAACGCGATTGGCCGTGAAGTGGGCGTGACGGACACCCGCGCCAATCTGCTGCCTGCCGACAAGGTAGACGCGGTGCAGGCACTTCAGCGCGATTACGGCGCGGTGGTGATGGTGGGCGACGGCGTAAATGATACC
>JARKOK010000269.1 GCA_029975765.1 Aggregatilineales bacterium | reverse complement strand
AATAACGGCAGATACGATCAGGAGCAGGAACAGGGAGGGGATCGAGTTAATCGTCGTAATGACCCAGATCGTCAGATCATCCACCACCCCGCCGTAATAGCCGGTAATGATGCCCAGCGTCAGGCCGATGCCAATCGAGAGCAGTGCCGCCGTAAAGGCAATACCCAGCGACACCTGGCCGGCATACAGCAGCCGCGCCAGATGATCGCGCCCCAGATCGTCGGTTCCCAGAATATGGCCCGGCGCGCCAATCGGCAGGAATGCCTGGGTGACGTTGGTACGTGTATAACTCACCCCTAACGCCCGTTCGATCAGCGGCGCGGAGACCGAAAGCAGCGTCAGAATGACAACAACACTGATCGCGACTAGCGTCAGCTTGTCACGGCGCAGGCGGCGCAGAGCCAGGGTCGTGAGTGATTCGCCTGTGGCGCGTTCGTCCTGAACGGAAATCTTTGCAACCGTTGCTTGTGATTGTGCAGCCATAAAGCCCTGACCTTTTTACGAGAACCGTATGCGCGGGTCTATCAGCGCGTACATAATATCGGATAGGATATAACCGAGAATGGTGGCAACCGCTGATATAATGACAACCGCCATCACCACCGGATAGTCTAGCTGCCCGACTGCATCAACAGCCAGACGTCCCAATCCCGGCCACGAGAATATTCGCTCCGTAATCGCAGCCCCGCTTAACAGACCGGTAATCGCCGGACCGAGGAAAGTCGCAAGCGGAATGAGCGCGTTGCGCGCGCCGTGTTTGAACCAGACCTGCCGCGCGGACAGCCCTTTGGCCTTCGCCGTGCGAATATAGTCCTGGTTAATTACGTCAAGCATTGAAGCGCGCATGTATCGGGAATATCCCGCAATCCCGCCAGTTGCCAGAACGAACGTGGGCAGCAGCAGGTATTGCAGGCGCTGGTACACGGGCGGGCAGCCGCCAGTAACCACCATCGGACACCGGCTGCCCATCGGCAGCCAGCCCAGCCATGAACCAAAGATGAGAATGAGAATCAGACCGAGCCAGAACACCGGCACCGCGTTGAACAGCACGGCCATCACGCGGGTAAAGTTATCAAACGTCCCACCGCGCCGGACCGCCGCAATAATACCCAGCGGTACGCCAATCATCACACCAAAAAACAGTGACGCTAACCCCAGCTCCAGAGTGGCTGGAATACGTTCGCTAATGATGTCCGCTACCGACCGGCGCGCAAAGAACGACCGGCCAAAATCACCGCGCAGAATACCCAGACGCGTACCTGGCGGTTCAGGTTCGCCGTCGCCATCTGCATCGAGCGGCAGCAGAAACGAGTGGTCGGCAGTGCCATCGCCGTCGGCGTCCCAACGCATCCAGTCGTCCCCAATCAACCAGCGCAAATACTGAACCGGCAGCGGGTCATTTACGCCCAGACGGGCCGCTACACGGGCGCGCTCCTGCGGCGAAATGCGCGGGTCGAATGTCAGCGCCGCCACCGGGCCGCCGGGGGCCAGCGCCATCAGCAGATAAGCGAAAATCGTAATTCCAAAAAATGTGGGGATCGCCTGGATCAGACGGCGAATTGTGTACTTGACCATCGCGTTTTCCTTATGCCTCCCGTCATGGAGGCCGAAGCTCTATGGGACGTACCCATAACGGTATCGGAGAGGGGCAAAGCAGATTGCTTTGCCCCTGTAGTCTTACAGTTTACAGCTTAGGGTGTGCGGAGATACCAGGTATCAACATTCCAGTACAGTTGGCTCGGATACGGGCTAAAGCCTTCGACCGTATTACGGGCACCGTACATACCGTCAATCGCGAACAGCGGAACGTAAGGCAGATCGTTCTGCATGATTTCCTGAATCCTGGCGTAGATTTCCGCGCGGGCAGTGGGGTCGCAACCGGGCAGCGAACGCGCCTGAGCGTTCAGCTCGACCATTTCAGGATTGTAGTAGGAGGTATTGTTGCTGCCACCGCCAACGATGTCGCTGACAGGCGTGAACAACTGAGTCATATCGGGGTCATCCGGGTAGCCGTTGCGCCAACCGAGGATGAAGGCGTCAAACGTCTGGCCGTCCATGATGTCCAGCAGCGTGTTGAAGTCAATCGCCTGGAAGTCCACACCCAGACCGATCTGCTTCAGTTCGTCCTGAACGATGGTGGCAATCGCGCCGCGCCGGGTATTGCCTTCGTTGGTGTACAGTACGAAGTTGAAGGGGGTGCCTTCTTCCGCGTACAGGCAGCCCTGGCAGACACGCGGGGTATCCGGGTTATTGTCGTCATCCACCCAGCCGGCCTCATCCAGCAGCGCCTTGGCGGCGTCAGGATCGTAAGCAATCGGCGGCAGATTGTCGGCATACGCCCACGAAGCGGGGATGATCGTCGAAGTCATACGTTTGCCGTGACCGAACACCGCGCCCTGCACGATTTCGTCCACGTTGATCGCCTTGGCAATCGCCTGGCGCACGCGCACGTCACCAAACAGCGGGTGGTGACCCTGGTCAATCGGGTTGCCATCGGCGTCCAGACCATTCTGCGGGTTGGTCGGGTCAGCCAGATTCAGCGCCAGGTAGTCCCAGGAGTTCCCCGGATAGTCGTACATATTCAGGTTCGAGTCCGCCAGCAGATCGTTGCGGCGGTTGACAGCCGGGCCGTCAATCACGTTCGTTTCGCCCGCGATGAACTGCTCGACCAGCACGGTCTGATCCGGCACAACCTTGTAGATGAAACCAGTTGGCATCACTCCGTCGCCAGTTGCGCCGCTGTATTCCTGGTTTGCGACCAGGCTGACCGCTTCCGCCGGGCGGAATTCACTGAACGAGAACACGCCGCCCGTGACGGTCGGGTTGGTATTAAACGGGTCATCGTTCAACTGCGACAGGTCTGTCGGCAGCACATGCGACGGCACCGGATACAGCACGCCCGCAAAGTTCAGAGCCGTGCAGTCGGCGCTTGTAAACTTCACTACCACCGTCTGGGGATCCGGCGCTTCCACGCTCTCGATGCTGTCCAGCACGTAGGTCAGCGGCGTGTCCACGATACCCTCACCACCGGCCACGATGGCATTCCACGTGTACAGAACGTCCGCCGAGGTAATCTGCGTGCCGTCGGTCCAGAAGTAGTCATCGCGCAGACTGAAGGTATAGGTCAGGCCGTCCTCAGAGATCGTCCAGTCATTAACGATGGCTGCCGGGTCTTCTTTGGAGAAGTTGGCCGTCGCGGGATCAACACCGATGAAACCGGGGTACAGGAAAGTGGTGACACGCGTGGAGGCGGTATCGCTCGCCAGAATGACGTTAAAAGTCGCCGGATCGCCACCGAAGTTACCTTCAATGATGATACCACCTTCACCCGGCGCCGGTTTATCCTGCGCCATGACCGGGATTACCAGCGCCGCGACGAGCAGCAGCGCGATCCCGACCAGCAAAAATTTGCCGATACTCTTCATGCTTTACTCCTTGAACTATTATGAAACAATGACCTAATCGTCCGGCGGCACACGCTCCAACCCGACGACGACGCGAACCTTTTGCGCGCGTTGTTACCTACCATACTCACAACGGCACTTACAGGTTCAAAACGATGGCACGAATTTTGCCACGACCGGATTTTAACGGGTTTGGAAATAAATAGCAAAAAAACACCTTCTGTTTTGTGTAATTCGCCACAACACAGAAGGCTGAACTGTCGGGGTGCCGGGACTCGAACCCGGGACCTCTTGCACCCCATGCAAGCGCGCTACCAGGCTGCGCCACACCCCGAAGATGGTGGTAGTATAACGGACAGTCCGGCAGGCTGCAAGGCCGAACCCGCCGGTTGTCATGAGTTTGTGCGAACCTGGGGGCAGATAGTTGCCGACCGCTGAGAGTAATCTTATACTTACAAAAGAGTGCATTATGGCCCACAGGTCTTGGATTATTTATGGATAACATCGTCAAACTCACATCGCTGGCAGCCTGCGCGGGTTGAGCGTCAAAACTTGGTCCGGGTGACCTGGCGCAAGTTTTGCGACCGCTGACTGGCCTGTTTCCAACTGAAGATTACCCGGCGCTGATTGTCGGCCTCGGCGCGCCCGACGACTCGGCTGTCTACCGGCTGGACGCGGAGCGGGCGATCATCTCGACGGTGGATTTTTTTCCGCCGGTCGTGGATGAACCGTATGCCTTTGGCGCTATCGCGGCGGCCAACGCTCTCAGCGATATTTATGCGATGGGCGGTGAGCCGTTGTTTGCCGTGAACCTGGTGGCATACCCGGATGGTTATGGTCTGGAGATACTCTCTGAAATCCTGCGCGGCGGCGGTGAGAAAGTGCGAGAGGCCGGCGCCGCCATCGCCGGTGGGCACACCGTAACCGACAAAGAGCCGAAGTACGGTTTAGCGGTTACCGGGATTATTCATCCCGACCGGATTATCACCAAAGGCGGCGCGCTGCCGGGCGATCAACTGGTGCTGACCAAACCATTAGGTACGGGAACCATCACGACGGCGCTGAAAAACAGCCGCGCTCACTCAGACCATATAGACGCCGCCATCGCCAGCATGAGCCAGCTCAATCGTGATGCAGCCCGGCTGGCGCAGCAGTTTGGTGTGCGCGCGATGACCGATATTACTGGCTACAGCCTGTTGGGACACGGGCACGAAATCGCGCACCTGGGCGGGGTGAATTTGCGTATACAGTATAACGCGCTGCCCTGGCTGCCGGGAGCGCAGACTTATGGCGAGCAGGACATTTTTCCGGGTGGAATGTGGCGGAATCGGGAATATTTTGAGCAGTGGATTCAATTTGATGGCAGCTTCGCTGATTATGAAGTGAATCTGTTATTCGACCCGCAGACATCCGGCGGGCTGCTGATGGCCGTCCCTGCCGACCATCTGACCGAACTCCTGGCACAGCTTGAAGCGGTGGGTACGGCTGCCAGTCACATTGGCGCAGTTGAGCCGGGCAGCGGTGGGATCACCGTCGTTCGCTGAGCCGGGACAGATTCTAAAAAGGTACAGAAATGGCGCAAAACCCAGGTCATGCTTACGGCTTATCAAAAAACCTGTTTGTCTTTCGTAAGGCCAGCGGCGACTCCATCGTCGTCGGCGGTGAAGTCGCTGACGCCTCGCGCTGGACACGGGTTCTGTCGCAGCGTGCCGCGCAAATGCTCTGGTTTAATCTCACCCAGTACCTTTACCCGGAAAAAGCCGATGCCGTCACCGCGCTGATTACCACTGCCCCGCTTCGCAGCGCCGATCTGCCCACGATTACCACTCATACCAGTGTGGATAAAGCCAGCGACGGTATCTACGAAATCACCGGTTGGGTGGGCAGCCAGACCTGGAGCGTGACGCTGGACGAAGCGGAAGCCCAGCGTTTCTGGACAACGCTGGACAGCACCCTTTCGCTTCTGAATGTATCCGGTCGCGGTACGCCACCCGCTGGTTAGTTTCTTCGCCACCTTACGCCCCGCAATAAGGCAGCCCCGGCTGTCTTGTTTTGCATCTCCGTCCAAACTGTATTAGTATCCCCGGTGTTCAGGTTAGATACGGGTTTGTGATTGCTGAAAGGGATTGTAATGAGCCAATTTCCCTCCCCCGTGCCCAAACCGTCCTCCCCCGGCGCAGGGCAAACGGCGCTGGCAAAAACACTGGGTGCTTACGTCAATGTGCGCACTGGGCCGGGCACGAATTATCAGGACATCGGCGACATTCGAAATAATACGGTGCTGGTCTATTATCCGGCCACCCGCACCAGCAGCGGCTGGGTCTGGGTCGAACAGTACAATACTGCCGGTTGGGTGTCCACCAGTGTCATTTCATTCGAGAACATTGCCGCCCCTCCGACCGTCCCTACCCAGGCCACACCTTACGATGGCAAAGTCGCTGTCTGGCACTGGAAAGGGGATGTGCTGCCCGAAAGTTCCATCGAGGATGTAGCCCGCAATATCAGACAGACCGCGCCGCATGTAACACAGCTCTGGGTAAAAATCAGTGATGCGACTCAGCGGGACGGCGCGCAGTGGATGGGCTTTTGGGACACCAAGCGCAGCCTGGCGATTGATGGTACGCAAAGCATTGATCGTTGGGTGCAGGTATTACAGGCCTATGGCATGGAATTCCATGCCTGGTCGGTACCCAAAGGGTCACACGTCGAAGCGGAAACCAATATTCTCATCCAGGCCTGCTCGCGCCCTGGTGTCAAATCCCTGATTCTGGATGTCGAGCCGTATGCCGGTTTCTGGCAGGGGGGCAAAGCTGGCATCCGCCCCTATATGACGCGCCTGCGCCGCGCGCTGCCCGGTTCGTTTCATATCGGCCTGTGTGTTGACCCACGCCGTCACCACTACGCTTCGATCTTCCCGCAGGAATGGTATCCGTTTGTCAACAGCGTGCATCCGATGGCTTACTGGGCCACCTTCCAGCGCAGCGTGGAGAATGTGCTGGCCGAAACCTACGAGGTCTGGGGCGGCTTTGGCCGTCCGATCATCCCCATTCTGGACTCGGACGCGCAGCCCAGCGATATGAGCACAGCCATCACCCTGGCGACCCAGCGTTACCAGGCGCCCGGCCTCAGTTGGTGGCGGCTGGGCACGATCACTCCAGCAGGTTGGCGGGTGATCAACCAGCCTATCAAACCGGGCACAACACCCCCGCCGGTAGACCCCACCCCGGGTTATGGCGATGAAATTGTTGTCAAGCCTAACGAAACCGGCTTTGCCAAAGGCACTTATACCGGTAAGGATGAATTCAGCACCTTTCAGGGAACCTGGGGCTGGCCGGTGTTGTACAAGAAAACCGAAGCAGCGACAAGCCAGGTCTGGACTCGATGGACACCCCAGCTCAAACAGTCCGGCAAGTACGAAATCTCGGTATTTGTCCCGGCGCGCCATGCCACCACCCACAACGCCCGTTACAAAATTAACAATGTGAAAGGTGTCGCTGGCGAACTCATCGTCAGTGTTGATCAGTATCGTTACAGTAACCAGTGGGTGGCGCTGGGAGTTTATGAACTCGACAAAAACACACCGAACGCCGGCACTGTGTTCCTGAACGACCTCACCGGTGAAACCAATCTGGAAATCGCATTTGATGCCCTGCGCTGGCAGCAGGTCATCGCTGGCGGCCAACCCGGCACATATACCGCCGACGGTTACGACGCACCTATTGGCAGCAGCGCCGAACGGCGCTCTGCACAGGTCTGGCCGGGACAATGGTATGATGCCAGTCCTTTTGCCAAGCTCTACTTTGTCGGCACCCCGCAGGAAGCCTATCATACCGGCGCTGACCTGAATCTGCCACGTGATGCTGATGCCCATTCGGTCGTCTATTCAGCGGCTTCAGGCGTGGTCACGTTTGCCAGCCGGCTGCCAACCTGGGGCAACGTCATCATCATCAAACATGACCCGCTGGCAACCAATGGCACCGTGATGTACGGGCGCTACGCGCACGTCGAGGAAATGATGGTAAAAGTTGGAAACCGGGTCGTGCGCGGCCAGCCGATTGCCAAAGTCGGCAACGCCTTTGGCATCTATGCCTACCACCTGCACTTTGACCTCAGCCACACAACGCTGCTGGAGCAGAATCCTGCCCACTGGCCGGGGAAGAACCTACAGGTGCTGCTGGCAAATTATGTTAACCCGCGTGACTTCATCGCGGCGCACCGTCCGCGCGCCTGATAAATCAAAGGGGCAGCCGCAGCCGACTGCCCCTCACCTATCCGCCTGTTCAGCGAGAGTTAAGCCTTAAAAAAGTCCCCAATCGTCCGCTGCGCCTTCTTCCATCATGCTGGGGTCCCACATTTCCAGCCCCATTTCAATCGTGGTCGGACGGCGCGCATAATTCTGCGCCGCTCGCCGCGTCTGTTCGAGAAGTTGTGGGGCATACGGACAGAACGGCGTTGTCATAATCATCGTCAAATGGACACGATCTTCCTGAATATCCATATGTCGGATCAATCCCAGTTCGACGACATTCAGGCCAATCTCCGGGTCTACTACGTCGCGCAGGGCTTCCCTCAGCCCTTCTTCCGTCGCTTGAATTTGTTCGGCCATGTCTCCCGATTCTTTCGCTCAGCCTTGGAAAACGATACCGGCGTATCGTAACACAGGTTCAGGAAGTAAGTCAATTTTTATAAAGCAGATTTGTTTTATTCAATCGAAAACCGGTTTTTAACTTCAGTAAAATTGGTCTTGTGAAATTTTGAACATCGTTTGTTCATGAGAATTTTTCTAATATTAATGAGCAATATTGACAGGGCTTGACGCCTGCTGGTATACTAACCACAGTTTAAACCCCTGGGTATTGCAATAATTTAACCCAATCTAAAATATGAGGAGGATGCCCAGCATGGGCGCTGCACTGGAAATTCGCAACCTACACGCTTCGGTCGAAGATAAACCGATTCTGCGTGGCGTCAATCTCACCGTCAAGCAGGGAGAAGTTCATGCCCTGATGGGCCCGAATGGTTCCGGCAAAAGCACACTGGCGAATGTGCTGCTGGGACACCCGGCGTACCAGGTCACGGGGGGACAGATCATTTTTGAGGGTGAAGACCTGCTGGAAATGTCGCCTGACGAACGCAGCCGCGCCGGGCTGTTCTTGGCCTTCCAGTACCCCGTGTCCATTCCCGGTGTCACGCTGGCGAACTTTCTGCGCCAGGCCATTAATGCCCGCATGAAGGCTAAAGACCCGGACAGCAAAGGCATTTCCATCCCCGAATTCCGCCGCCTCCTGCGGGCCAAGATGGATATGCTTCAGATGGATCATAGTTTTGCCGGGCGGTATCTGAACGAAGGTTTCAGCGGTGGTGAGAAAAAACGCGCCGAAATCTTGCAGATGGCGACCCTCGAACCACGTATTGCCATCCTGGATGAAACCGACTCCGGCCTCGACATTGATGCCCTGCGCGTCGTCTCCGAGGGTGTCAACAAACTGCGCGGCCCCAATCTGGGGGTGCTGGTTATCACCCACTACCAGCGCATTCTGAATTACATTCAGCCGCAGTTCGTGCATGTCATGATGAACGGCCAGATCGTTGAGAGCGGCGGCGCAGAACTGGCGCTGCACCTTGAAGAACGCGGCTACGACTGGATTCGGGAAAAATACAGCACGCCGGAGTAACAGGAGTACAGCATGGTTGACTTCTTGGACGATGTTAAAAGCGAAAAGCAGCTCACGCAGGACGAGTCCGCGCTGAAAGACCTGCGCGCCTCCTACGAAGAAACCTACGGCTTCCACGATCCAGACGTTCAGTATTCCTTCAAGAGTCAGAAAGGGCTGAATGCTGACATCGTGCGGCAGATCAGCCAGATGAAGGGCGAACCGCAGTGGATGACCGACATCCGGCTGAAAGCCTATGAGATTTTCATCAGCAAACCGATGCCAAGCTGGGGCGCAGACCTTAGCGGCATTGATTTTGATGACATCTATTACTACGTCCGTGCGACGGACCAGAAAGGACGCAGCTGGGACGAAGTGCCGGACGACATCAAGCGCACGTTTGATCGTCTGGGTATTCCCGAAGCCGAACAGAAGTACCTGCAAGGCGTGAGCGCGCAGTACGATTCAGAGTCGGTTTACCACAATATCCGGCAGGACCTTGAAGCTAAAGGCGTCATCTTCCTGGATATGGACTCCGCCCTGCGCCAGCACCCGGATATTGTGAAGGAATACTTCGGCACGGTTATTCCGTCATCCGACAACAAGTTCGCTGCGCTGAACACCGCTGTATGGTCGGGCGGTTCGTTCATCTATGTTCCGCCGGGTATCCATGTCGAAATGCCGCTTCAGGCGTATTTCCGCATTAACACGCAGAACATGGGCCAGTTCGAGCGCACCCTCATCATCGTGGATGAAGGCGCTTACGTCCACTACGTCGAAGGCTGTACCGCTCCCATCTACAGTTCGGACAGTCTGCACAGCGCCGTCGTTGAAATCATCATCAAGGATGGTGGGCGCTGCCGTTATACCACCATTCAGAACTGGTCAAACAATGTCTATAATCTGGTGACCAAGCGTGCTGTCGCCCATAAGAAAGCCACAATGGAATGGGTGGATGGCAACCTGGGCAGCAAGATTACCATGAAGTACCCGGCGGTCATTCTGGCGGGTGAAGGCGCGCACGGTGAAGTCCTTTCGATTGCCTTCGCCGGGCGCGGCCAGCATCAGGACGCCGGTGGCAAGATCACCCATCTCGCGCCGAACACGTCCAGCCAGATCATCAGCAAATCCATCAGCAAAGACGGCGGTCGGGCCAGCTATCGCGGCCTGCTTAAGATCGTTGAAGGCGCGGATAATGTCAAAAGCAACGTTGTGTGCGACGCGCTGCTGTTGGATGACCAGAGCCGGTCGGACACCTATCCCTATATCGAGTGTGACGCCAAAAACGTGACGATGGGGCATGAAGCGTCGGTCAGCAAGATTGGTGAGGATCAGCTCTTTTACCTGATGAGTCGCGGCATGAACGAAGACGAAGCCAATGCCATGATTGTCAACGGCTTCATCGAACCACTGGTGAAAGAACTGCCGATGGAATACGCGCTGGAAATGAACCGCCTGATTCAAATCCAGCTTGAAGGCACAATTGGTTAGCATCACGCGGCAGGGACATTCTGGTATGGTGTCCCTGCCGTTACGAATGAACCCCGGAGGATGATTGACTGTGGCTGTAGTTAAGGGACGCCGCCGGAGCGCCACGCCTGCCCTGCCGGTATATACCGAGGCCGATGTGCGCGCTTTGAGCGCCGCGAACAACGAACCGGTCTGGCTGCTGGAAAGCCGCCTCGCCGCGTGGGAACTGTATGAAGATATGCCGATGCCCACCCTTGAAGATGAGGACTGGCGTCGTACCGATTACCGGCATATTCGCTGGGATGAGGCCAGCCGCATTATAACGCCCAATGGCGCCACCAAAGACACCGTCCCGGCTTATAACCGCGAACCCCTGATTGGCGATCAGCAGGGCGGCCTGCTGACGTTCGTGGATGGCAAGATTGTCCAGTATGAAATCGCGGATGAACTGGCACGGAACGGCATTATCTTTACCGATTTGCGTACCGCCTGCCGGGATTATGCTGATCTGGTGCGCCGGAATCTCATGACCAGAGCAGTGCTGCCCGGCGAAGGCAAATTTGCGGCGCTGCACGCTGCTCTGTGGACACATGGTGTGTTCCTGTATGTGCCGCGTGGCAAAGCCGCCGAACTGCCCTTCCATGTGGTGATGTACAACACGCATCCCGGCGCAAGCATGGGACACGTGCTGGTTGTGCTGGAAGAAAACGCCCAGGCGACGCTGGTCGTGGATTATGCTTCGACCCCCGCCGAAGAACATTCCGCCTATATCGGTGCGACGGAACTGCTGGTTGGGGATGCCGCCAATCTGCAATATGTCAGTTTGCAGGACTGGAATCGCCAGACCTATGAATTCAGCTACCAGCGCGCGCGGGTAGGCCGCAACGCCAATCTGGATTGGATTCACGGCACGATGGGTGGCCGGCTGGTGAAAGCCTACATGGAACTCGAACTGGACGGCCTGGGCGCGAATGGCCGGATGTCTGGTTTCTTCTTTGCTGATGGTGAGCAGATGTTTGACCACGACACTCAGCAGAATCATAACGCGCCGCTCACGGTGTCCGACCTGCTGTTTAAGGGCGCGGCCAAAGATCAGACACGCACCGTCTGGCAGGGTATGATTAAATCGCTGCCGAAGATGCAGAAGATTGATGGCTTCCAGGCCAGCCGCAACCTCGTTCTGAGCGAGGACGCCCGTATGGATGGGATTCCGGGGCTGGAAATCGAAGCCGACGATGTGGCCTGTTCCCATGCCGCCACCTTCGGCACGCTGGAAGCAGAACCCATCTTCTACCTGATGAGCCGGGGCATCGAACGCCCGACCGCCGAGTTAATGGTGATTGACGGCTTCTTTGATGAGCTGTTACAGCGCATCCCCTTTGAACGGGTGCGCGAACGGCTGCAAGCCGCGATGGAAGCCAAGATCACCGGGCAGTAAAATACCGGGCGCGCGTCAACACCGGCGCGCGCCTTTTCATTGAACAGGTTGCCGGCCTGACCCGGCAAGGGACAGCATCATGGAACACTCCGTCGAACGTACCTATTTTATCGAAACGGTGCGCGCCGACTTCCCTATTCTGAACCAGGAACATCACCCCGGCGTGCCCCTCATCTACCTCGATAACGCCGCCTCCAGCCAGAAACCCCGCTCGGTCATCGAAGCGATGGATGATTACTACCGCCGTTATAACGCCAACGTCCATCGCGGCATCCATAAACTGAGCGAACAGGCCACCGCCGCCTACGAAGGTGCGCGGGTGAAAATCCGCAAGTTCATCAACGCTTCCAGCAAGCGCGAAATCATCTTCACTCGCGGCACGACCGAGGGCATTAACCTCGTCGCGCAGACGTGGGGACGCGCCAATCTGAAACCCGGCGACGTGGTACTTTCGACCGTTATGGAACACCATTCCAATATCGTGCCCTGGCAAATTCTCGCCGCCGAGAAGGAATTTGTGATCAAATACATCCCCCTGCGCGAGGACGGCACGCTGGATATGGATGTCTACACTCGACTGCTGAACGAAGGCGGCGTGAAACTCGTTACCGTGATGCACGTTTCCAACGTGTTAGGCACGATCAACCCGGTTGCGGAGATAGCGCGGCAGGCCCATGCCGCCGGGGCGTTGATTCTGGTGGATGGCGCGCAGAGTACCCCGCATATGCCGGTAGATGTGCAGGCGCTCGATGCCGACTTTTTCGTCTTCAGCGGCCATAAGATGCTGGGGCCAACCGGCAGCGGCGTGTTGTATGGCAAGCGTGCTCTGCTGGAAGCCATGCCCCCCTGGATGGGGGGTGGCGATATGATCGCCAGCGTGCGGCTGGAAGGCAGCACGTGGAATGAACTGCCGTATAAATTCGAGGCCGGCACGCCTTCGATTGCGGAAGCCATCGGCCTGGGTTATGCCATTGATTATCTGGCTGAAATCGGCATGGAAACCATTCAGGCGCATGAACATACACTGACAGAATACGTGCTGGAACGGCTGTCCGAAGTGCCGGACTTGAAGGTCTATGGCCCGGACGCTGACCGGAAAGGCGCGGTCGCGGCTTTCACATTTGCCGGTATCCACCCGCACGATGTCGCGCAAATGCTGGACGCCGAAGGCATCGCCGTGCGAGCCGGGCATCACTGCGCCATGCCGCTGCATGATTACCTGGGACTGGCGGCCTCCACTCGCGCCAGTTTTTATCTGTATAACCGACTGTCGGAGGTTGACTCGCTGATTGAAGCGTTGTATAAAGCGCGCAAGGCTTTTTACCGCTAAACGAGATATTTCATCATGTACGACATGTACCGCGAGAACATCCTCGACCACGCGCAAAATCCACGCTATCCGGGGATTCTGAATCCTGCCGACGTGGATCATGAAGAGCATAATCCCCTGTGCGGCGACCGGCTGCACCTGACGCTGCGGCTGGATGAGAATCACCGGATTAAGGAAATCGCCTGGGACGGTGAGGGCTGCGCCATCAGCCAGGCTACTGCCTCCATGCTGGCCGAGGAGATTCTCGGCAAAACGGTGGAAGAAGTGCGGCAGTTGAAACGCGACGACGTACTGGAACTGATCGGCTTCCCACTCACGATCAATCGGATGAAATGCGCGCTGCTGTCGCTGAAAACCCTGATGATCGGGCTGTACGGCCTGAAGGAGTGGGAAAAACACGATGAGGAAGACGAATAAATGATGGCGGAATCGGTCAATTTTGAAACCGTAGCGACCACCGACGAAATCCAGCCGGGGGAACGTATGGTTGTGGAAGTCGGGCGGCGCTGGGTAGCGGTGTTTAACGTGGACGGCCAGTATTACGCCATCGAAGACCGCTGTACCCATGATGACGGCCCCCTGGCTGAAGGCGAACTGTATGGCTGCGAAATCGAATGCCCGCGTCATGGCGCACGGTTTGACATCCGCACCGGCCAGGTGACTGCTCCCCCTGCCCTGGTTGATGTCCCGGCCTATGCCGTGCGCGTGATCGGGGACGAAATTCAGATCGCGCGGCGCTAGACGCGCTGCCCTTCCTGTAGGATAATGCCCATCATGAGCGGTGGGCATTTTTATTTGGGTAAGCTGCCAGCGCCGAATACTTACCGCTCCACGCCGATAAGGACACATAACATGCAAACGCTGCTTAATGACTTTTACCGGGGGCGAACCCTCGTCTTCGGCCATCGTGGCGCCAGTGCCCATGCCCCCATGAACACGCTGCCCGCCTTTGAACTGGCTGCCGAACAGGGCGCGGATGGCATAGAACTGGATGTGTGGCGCTCGAAGGATGGCGAAGCGGTTATCATTCATGACGCCTCGGTAGATGCCACTACCGACGGCACCGGCTTCGTCCAGCAGATGACTTTCGCCCAGCTTCGAGAATTGGACGCAGGCAGCCACTTTAGCCCGCAGTTCGCCGGCACGCGCCTCCCCACCCTGGACGAAGTGTTTGAAGCGGTCGGCCACCGGCTGCTCATCAACGTCGAACTGAAATCCGAAACACTGGGCACGGACGGCCTGGAGGCGCTCGTTGTGGAGAAGATTCGGCGGCACAATCTGGCGCGGCGGGTCATTGTCTCCTCGTTCAGCCCGTTTGCGCTGCACCGTTTCCGCCGCCTGATGCCCGAAGTGCCGATAGGCTTCCTGTACGCCGAGGATGTGCCGCGCTATCTGCGCCTGTTCATGATCGGCCTGGCGCATGAAGCCCGCCACCCCCATCACACCATGATTGACACGGCGTACATGGCCTGGGCGCGCCGCCAGCAGTACCGCGTGAATACCTGGACGGTTAACGACCCGCGCCGCGCGGTTGAACTGCGTGATCTGGGCGTGAATGCGATCATCACCGACAGCCCCGGTGAAATTC
>JARKOK010000121.1 GCA_029975765.1 Aggregatilineales bacterium | reverse complement strand
ATCCATCAGCAGCAGATGTCGCTGGACAGAATTTTGTAAGGTGATGCACCTTACGGAGCGCCCCTGTACAATATTAACTGCGACTGTGCTTATTATACTCGATTTAACTTGCACAGACCCTTCAAGATTTCTTACTTGGTGGGCATAATCCAACAGCAGACTAATTGAAAGGCGTAACCGTCACGCTGTCTATAAACCATTATGGCCGAATATAGTTACTCAAACAGTCAGGAAACCATAATTGTTATGAATTTTAGGTAAATAATTCTGTTTTACCAGTGTATGATCAAAGCCTGTATTGTCAAACGTCACCTGCGAGAGGGCAAAACCATGCCTCGGATCAAACCAACGCCGGAACTGATTACGGGAATTGTCACCCGTATTCCAGAAGGCTTCATCGCCAAGGGCAAACTGCTCGAGCGGTTTCGTTTTAACAGCCGTTCATCCAAACAGCTTAGCGCGGCGGTGGCGAATGGTCTGTTGGGGCGTAGTGGTGATTATTTTTTCGATCCTGCCCGCGTGACCGCCGAACAGCTTCAAATGCTCCGGCGATGGTGCCGGCCGCAGTTCCCCAGGATGGTGGATAAGCAGACCTTTGTGGAGATGCCGATTGCTGACCGGATAACCGCGCGCGCGGCGGAGCTGAACGCCGACGAGCAGCAGGTCATGGAGGCGCTGGCAAATGGATATACGGAACGCGCGGCATTGGCGCCGAATGGTATAGTTCAGATTCTGCTGGAGCGCGGCATTCTGATACAGATGGATACACTGGTCTACGACCCGCTGCGGGTAGGGGCGGCGACGATGCAGGAAGTACTGCGGCAGCGGGAACTGGGGCCGGTGCAGGAGCAGGTGATTACCCTCTTGAACACAAAGAAGGGTAAAACGACGCCGCGTCCCAAATTGAATGAGGCTTTTGGCAAGGAGAACATTGATTCACTCGTCAGCATGGGGGCGTTGGTTTCGTTCACCGTCACCTTCCGGCGCAAGCCGAATAAGCTGGCGTGGGTGACGTATAAAGGAGCAGATGAGCGCAGGGCGCAGCAGGTGGCTGAAGCGGAAAGCCGCATCCCGGATGAAGAATGGGAGCCGCTGCTGACACAGGCGGGTGATGTGCTGAACGTGGAGGCGAAGGATGGGCGCACGTTTCGCGCACGGGTGCTGGCGCGGACCTATACCCTGCAAAACGCGGCACGGCGGTTGGGTGTCAAACCAGCCACACTGGAACGTATGGTAACGGCGGGTGAGGTGATGGCGTTCACCGATCCTGCCGGGAGTGTGCGCCTGCCTGCCGCCGAGATCGAACAGGCTTACAGCGACCCGGAATATGCGCTGAAGTTCACGGGTGGGGAAATGCTGTCCGCGCGGGATGTGGCGCTGGTGGCCGGCCTGAGTTATGGAGCAATTCGTTACCGGTTGCAGCGCATGAATGCCAGCCGCACCGAACCGCGCTGGGAACAGGTGCGCGGTAGGTGGGGTTTGCCGGAACATCTGCGCGAGTTCCGCGAAATACTGAAGGTGCGCCGGTTGGAATGGCAGGTGCAGCGCCATGCCAGATATATGGAAGAGCAGCGCCATCTGGAAGAGCAGTATCGCCAGCAGCGCGAGGAAGAGCGGCGGCGGCGTGCCGAACTGCGGGCGCGGCTGCTGACGGTATTTCCGACCTGGGAGTACGAAGGGCGAGATGCCCAGCAGGTCATCTTTCGTGTTGGACCGCCAAACAGCGGCAAAACGCACCATGCATTGGATGCGCTGGCCGAAGCCGGCAGTGGATGGTATCTCGCGCCGCTGCGCCTGCTGGCGTTTGAGGTATTTGATCGTTTGAATGAGCGCGGTGTTCCCTGCAACCTGCTGACGGGAGAGGAGTCGATTCCCGTGCCGGGCGCGGCGATTACGGCAGCGACGATTGAGATGTTTAACCCGGAGCGCAGCGGCGAGTGTATTGTGATTGATGAAGCTCAAATGCTGGCAGATGCCGAGCGCGGGTGGGCGTGGACGCGCGCTTTGATGGAAGCGCGCGCGCCCGAAATTCAGGTCATTGGGCCGTATATTGCGCAGCCGTTGGTATCCCGGCTCGCTGGCGGCGTGTCGCTGCCGATGGCGACGATTGAGCATGAACGGCTGGCAGAAATTCGGGTGGCGGATCGCCCTTTTCGGATGAAGACGCTGCCGCCGCGTACTATTCTGGTAGCATTTTCCCGCGCGGGGGTGCTGGATTTAAAAACCCGGCTGGAAAATATGGGGCGCAGCGTATCGGTCATCTACGGCAATCTGCCGCCGGAAGTCCGGCGCAAGCAGTCGGAACGGTTTGCCAGCGGCGAAACGGAAATCTGCGTGGCGACCGATGCCGTTGGCATGGGCCTGAATCTGCCGGCTGATTATGTGTGTTTCTTTGAGATTGAGAAGTTTGATGGACAGGTAACACGCCGGCTGACACCCAGCGAGGTACAGCAGATTGGCGGTCGCGCCGGGCGTTTTGGGCTGTCGCAGGTCGGGGAAGTGGGCGCGATTTATCCGCAGGACCACGAACGCCTGCGGAAGCTGTTTTACGCTGCGCCGGCGGTACTGACTCATGCGCGAGTGATGCCCACAGTCGCCGCGCTGGAGATGCTGCCCGGCACACTGGCGGAACGACTGCACGAATGGTCACAGCTTGCCTCGATACCCGAACATCTGCGTGATGTGCTAAAAACTGCCAATCTGAGCGAACCCATCGAACTGGCGCAGCTGCTACGCCCGGAAGAAGTCGAGCAGTTGGGACTGGAGAAGGCGCTGCGGCTGATCAACGCGCCTACCCGGCAGAGTACACGCGGCTACTGGCGCGCCTGCGCCAGCGCGATTCTGGCAGAGCGCCCCATGCCGCTGCCGCCTCAGCCGCCCCGCCAGATTCTCGATCACATCCATCTGGAAGATTTTGAGGCCAGCATCAACTGTGCCGATATTTATCTTTGGCTGGCGCGGCGCCAGGAATTCAGCCGCAGTGGGCTGGACGAGAGTGACGTGCGCGACGCGCGGGCGGCGTGGTCACTGGCGATTGATGAGGCGCTGCTGCGACGTATCGAGACTGCGCGGCGCTGTTCGCGCTGTGGCCGCCGCCTGCCAAACGAACATCCCTATACGATCTGCGATAACTGTTACTATAACAGCCGCTACGGTGAAGATTTTCAGGATGAGAATATATAGGAGGAATTGGAAGCGGCTGCCATACGTGGATCGTATGTCTTGCTTTGGCGGGGGTAAATCAGCAGATAGGGTTTGTGATTTTCAGGACTAAACTGCCCAACATTTGCCCTCTGATCGTTGTATAAACTTCCATTTTGAGGATATGTATTCAGTAGCTATAATGAGTAAACGTGTATTTTTTAGCCTTGTCGAAAATTAGAAAGGATGTGGTTAGCATGAAAACTATTTATCGTGGCGGCACTATTTTGATCGTGCTTGCTCTGCTGGTGGCCTTAAGCAGCGTTGCCAGCGCGCAGGTGGAAGCGACCGGTAAGCTCAAAGAAGTGTTGGATCGGGGAAAGCTGCTGTGCGGCGTCAACGGTACCGTGCCCGGGTTTTCGTTTCTAAACCCGGATACGGGCGAAATGGCGGGCTTCGACGCAGACTTCTGTAAAGCGTTAGCAGCGGCGATCTTTGGCGAAGCTACCGCAGAGAATGTTGAATACGTACCGCTGACGGCAGCCGAACGCTTCACGGCGCTCCAGGCCGGGCAGATAGATGTTTTGATTCGGAACACGACTTACACGTTCAGTCGTGATACCGATCTGAAAGCGGAATTCGGGCCGGTCACCTTCTATGACAGCCAGGAATTGATGGTCAGGAATGACCTGGGTGTGACAACGATTGATGATCTGGATGGAGCCAGTATCTGCACTCTCACGGGTACCACGACGGAACTGAACATCACCGATCAGATGACCAGCCGGGGATTTGCTTTTGAACTGATTCCATTGGAAACGTCGGCGGATACCATGAGTGCATTTGAGGCCGGTCGGTGCGACGCGCTGACCAGCGACAAAAGCCAGTTGGCCGGGCTGCGCTCGGCGTCCAACGATCCCAGCCAGTACACGATTCTGAACGACGTACTCTCGAAAGAACCCCTGACGCCCGCCTGGTTAGAAGGTGATGCTCAGTGGGGTAACGTGGTACGCTGGGTGGTATACGCGACGATGCAGGCCGAAGAATACGGCATCACGCAGGCGAATGTCGCCGAACTGGCGGCGAACCCGCCAAAACCGGAAATCGCCCGGTTTGTAGGTTCGGAAGCTGAAGGCTCGCTGGGCAGCTTCATTGGCCTCAGCCCGGATTTTGCCGTGAACGTGATTAAGGCGGTTGGCAACTACGGCGAAATTTATGACCGGCACATTACGCCGATTGGCATCGTGCGCGAGGGCACGCTGAATGCTCAGTGGCGCGACGGCGGTCTGATCTTTGCGCCGGCATGGCGCTGATCGTTCAGTAAAAAACGACAGGTTGTATCGTGTCCGCCCAGGTGTCACGCCTGGGCGGACAGCCAGGGTGGCTGAAAGACCGCTGTTATTATGAAAAATACGGTCACTATTTATGGGTGATGAGCGTCTTCCAGATTTTGATGACTCGTTTGTAACAACCGCAGATTTAACCGCTGCCAGACCTCTGCCTCGACCGTCGTCCTGGTTGGGGGCGCTGGCACAGATGAGCGCCACACAGCGAATTGCAGCAATCCTCTATATTCTACTGGTGGTGCTGGTGGTGCGTCCCGACCCCAGCCTGCCTCATGCGGTGCAAAGTCTGCTGTTTGGCGGTGTGGTGGCTCTGCCATTTGTAGTGATGGCGCTGGCGGACGGGCTGCGGGCGCAGCAGCGCACGAGCATCCCTTTTTATCGCAACGAAGTTTTCCTGCGAAATATCGTGCAGGCGATATTTTTGCTGATTATCTTTATGATGCTGTATGCGCTGATTGTTAACCTGTTTGGCAATCTTGCATCCAGCGGCCTGTCCATCAATTTCGGCGTGGTAGACCGGCCATTCGGAACGGAAGTGACGGAAGGGCCAGACCCGCGCCAGCGATTAGACTTTCTCCACAATTTGCCGGTTATCGGACCGACGCTGGCGAATGCCTCGATTTTGCGGCCAGATACCATATTTCGTGCGCTTCTGGTCGGGTTGATCAACACGCTGCGGGTGGTGGCGCTGTCCCTGGTGGCGACGACAGTTTTAGGTATCGCGGTTGGTGTTGGGCTGCTGTCAACCAACTGGCTGCTGCGAAACGTTTCGGCAGTTTATGTCGAAATTTTCCGTAATACACCTCTGTTAGTGCAGTTGTTTTTTATCTACGGCGGCGTGATTAAAGCCTTACCCGCACGCCCGCGTGAAGCGGTTGAACTGCCCGGCTCCGTTTTCGTAAGCGGGCGCGGCCTGTATTATCCAGCGGTTATTGCTACCGAAACCGCTAACAGCCTGTTCTTTCTGCTGTTGGTTGGCCTGATATTGGGCCTGGCCCTGTGGCGCTGGCGGCTGCGTGTGAATGAGCGCACCGGTCAGCCGGCGCGAGGTTTCATCTATTTTCTGGCGGCGGTGTTAAGCTGCGGGATCGTGGGGTTGGTTCTAGCCCTGAGCGGTGGAGAAACGCCGTTTATTGTGGAACCGCCGCAGATAGGGAACTTTAACTTTACCGGCGGCGCGAGTTTTTCGGCGGAATATCTGTCGCTGTTTCTGGGGCTGACGCTGTATACGTCGGCGTTTGTGGCGGATATTGTACGCGCCGGGATTCAGTCCGTGCCTTATGGTCAAATCGAAGCCGCGCACGCGCTGGGTCTGTCGAATATGCAGACACTCAACAAAATTATCCTGCCGCAGGCGCTGCGGCTGGCTGTGCCGCCGCTGACCAACCAGTATCTGAACCTGACTAAAAATTCCAGTCTCGGCATTGCGATCGGTTACACCGATATCTATAACGTTGCCACGATCACCTATAACCAGACCGGCCAATCGGTCGCGCTGTTTGCTATCCTGATGGTGGTCTACCTGGTGTTGAGCCTCATCATTTCCCTGGTAATGAACGCTTTTAACCGCCGGCTGGCGTTGAAAACACGGTAGGAGCGCCGGAGATGAGCGACACGCTGCACCCCGATGAACTGTTTTATGTCGCTCCCGGCGAAGCGCCGCCCCCGCGCCGCCCGCCGGCACTGACGGTCGGCCTGCTGGGGTGGCTGCGGGCGAACCTGTTTAGTTCTCCGATGAATACGGCGCTGACGGTCATCACGCTGGTAGTCGTTGGCTGGTTTTTTGTGGGAACAGCGGCCTGGGCGCTGCATGATGCGGAATGGACAGTCATTACCAGCAACCTGCGGCTGATGCTGGTGGGGCAGTACGATCCGGCGCAGTTGTGGCGGGTGAACCTGCTGGCGGTGGTACTCTTGTTTCTGTGTGGTATCAGCCTGACACTATGGGCGAAAATGGCCCGCTCCGTGCTGCTGACGCTGGTCATTGTGATTCTGTTCATGGTGATTATCCCGATTGGCGCCGGACAGCTGCCGCCGCCAAGCATCCGGTTTCTGGTTATGCCGGAGCGAACGCCCGCACCAATGGTCTTTACGGGCAGCGAAGGGGATTCTATATCAGTTGAAGTTGAGCCGATCAATCAGGCGGACGCGACTGCGGCGCGGCCCGTGTTTGTGGGCTTCATCGAAAACACGGCTGGTCTGAGCAATTCACGTTCGGTGTGGAATGATGTGAAAGCGAAAGCCACCAGCGGCGCGATAGATCTGAGCCAGTATGACCTGGCAATGACTGTCAAATTGGTGGATGCTGAGGGGACGACATTGGCTGAGGCCGCCGCGACTGCGAGCGAACCGCGCGCGCAGTTGGCCGCAACCCTAACAGATGATGGCTGGTATGGGATTATTGTCGAGCTGGATGAGGCCAGCAGCGCGGGTTATGCCTGGGTGCGGTTGGATGGTGTATACACCTTCACAACACAGGCCGATGTGCTGGCCGCGCGGTTGAACCAGTATGGGCCGGTTCCGGCGGTGATTTGCCCGTCTGCTGCGGCCTGTCGCCAGCCAGCCGAACGCGATTTACGGTTTGAGGGAGCGCGCAGCCTGGAGGCTTATCTGTCGGTGCAGCTTTCACCCTTCATACAGGCGGTATTCGTGCCGTTTGTGATGGGTACCGTACTGGTACTGGGCGGCAGTTGGTTCGGTTATGAAGTTAAACGGCGGAACAGCGATTGGGCAAAAAGTGTGTCCAGGATCGTCGTATTTAGCTGGGTCGTACTGCTGCCGGTAAGCTGGTTTGTGCTGCGCGGCATCGAGGGGGCGGTGACGCTGCCGCTGGTATCTACGGCGACGTGGGGCGGTCTGCTGCTGACACTGGTGCTCACAGTGGTCGCCATCGTGTTCGCCTTTCCGCTGGGGGTGCTGCTGGCGTTGGGGCGGTGGAGCAGCCTGAGCATAGTCAGCGCGGCGGCTACTCTGTTCATCGAAGTGGTGCGCGGGGTGCCGCTCATTACGATCCTGTTCTTTGCCAAGCTGGTCGTGCCGTTTTTCATTTCAGCGAGTGCGGATATTGACCAGGTGATTCGTATGATGATCGGCCTGACGTTGTTCACGGCGGCTTATATCGCCGAGATTGTGCGCGGTGGTCTGCAAATTGTGCCGCACGGCCAGCTTGAAGCCGCCCACGCGCTGGGCCTCAGCGGGCTGCACACGACACGATTGATCGTGCTGCCGCAGGCGCTGCGGGCAGTGATACCGGCTATCATGAGTCAATTTGTCAGCCTGTTTAAAGATACCACGCTGGTTTCGATTGTTGGTCTGTTTGAACTGCTGGGTATCATTGATTTTATCGTCAACGGCCAGCAGCAGTATCGTGGGTTGCAGCGCGAGGCCTATATTTTTGTGGGTATCATTTATTTCGTCATCAGTTTTGGTATGTCCACTGTCAGCCGGTGGATCGAACGAACGGGGGTCGGCGCGGCGCGCCGGTAATCATGAGCGAATCTACAGCCGCACAACACCATCTGGGCGAAACGATTATTGAGTGCCGCGATGTGAACAAATGGTTCGGTGAGTTCCACGTGCTGAAAGACGTTAACCTGAAGGTGCGTGAGCGTGAGGTTGTCGTGGTAATCGGCCCATCAGGGTCAGGTAAGTCCACGCTCATACGCTGCATTAACCGGCTGGAGCAGCATCAGGAGGGGCAGATTATCGTAGATGGCATTGAACTCACGAACGACGTGAGCAATATCAGCGCCATACGCCGCGAAATCGGCATGGTTTTTCAGCAGTTTAATCTGTTCCCGCATCTGACGGTACTGGAAAACATCACGCTGGCGCAGCGGTACGTGCGGCAGCGACCCCGCCACCAGGCCGAAGAAGTGGCCCTCAGCCTGCTGGATCGGGTGGGCATCCCGGAGCAGGCGCGCAAGTATCCGGGGCAGCTTTCTGGCGGGCAGCAGCAGCGTGTGGCAATCGCGCGGGCGCTGGCGATGAACCCCAAGATCATGCTGTTTGATGAGCCGACTTCGGCGCTCGACCCGGAGATGATCAAGGAAGTGCTGGACGTGATGAAAGAACTGGCGCAGAGCGGCATGACGATGCTGTGTGTGACCCATGAAATGGGTTTCGCGCGGGAAGTGGCCGACCGCGTGATCTTTATGGACAGCGGGCGCGTGGTGGAAATCGGTACGCCGGAGCATTTCTTCGTCAGCCCCAGGCATGATCGCACCAAGCTGTTTTTGTCACAGATATTGTGATTTGAGCTGATCTGTAAATTTCACGAGGCATACAACAGATATGCCTCGTACTGGTATTCGCATAGTCATTGAACCGAAGGCAGATTTTCGATCAGCGTTTGCAGCACAGCTACCGCTTTATCATACTCCTCAAGCGGCAGATGTTCATTCGGTGTGTGATCCAGGTTGCTGTCGCCCGGGCCATAGGCGATAATCGGGCATGTCCACCGCTGTCCGACCACATTCATATCACACGTCCCCGTTTTCAGGACAAACCCTGGCTGTCCGCCGTTGGCGCGAATGGCAGCTAACATCCCCCGCACCAGGGCGTTATGGCGGTCGCCGCGATACGCATATTCCGGGCCAGTGGTTGTCAAAAGCGCATCCGGTTCGGCAAGCGGCTGCACAGCGGCTAATGCCGCTTTCGGCGGCAGGGCGGGAGGCAGTCGCAGACTGATGGACAGCTTTACTGTGTCACTGAAGTGGTCGGTGCTGGTATTAATGCTGCGGAGGTGCGGCAGCACGCGGTCGAACTGCGAGGGGATATCCCGGTTGAAGCCATCAGCCCAGTCCACGATCTTCTGCCAGAAAGCGGCTCCCAGTTCAGCAATGCTGGGGGTAGGGTGGGCCGTATGGGCGACCGGGCGTGTCAGCGTATAATCCAGCACCAGCCGGCCTTTATACCCCAGGGTGATACGTTCTGCCCCGCTCGGTTCACCAATGATGCACATCGTGGGTGAAAAACAATCGCGGGCATAATACGCGCCTTTACTGGTCGCGATTTCCTCTTCCAGCGCGCCAATCACGACCACACGCCAGCCATTGGGAATAACAGCCTGCGCGGCAGCATCGCCAAAGGCCGCCAGCGAACCCTTCGCGTCCACGCTGCCACGACCGAACAGACAGTCATTTTCGATACGCACGGCAATTTCACCGGGGTAGGTATCAATATGACCGAGCAGCACCAATGTATTAGGGGCATCCATTTCACCCCGAAGGCCAACGGCATTGCCAATTTCATCTAGGTAGGCGTGAAAGCCGTGTGCCGCCATCCAACCGACAAGATATTCAACGGCGGAGCGCTCCTGCATAGACGGGCTGTAATGCCGTACCAGTTCGACCAGTAAATCACTGCGCATGGTTGGTCACCTGTTGAAGCTGTTGAAGGATGGCATCAGCCGTCAGCTTTGTCTGTCCGGTATGCGCGGTAGCATAGGTTATCCGGGTGAGATGGGCAGCCGTCTCAGCATAACCTAACCACTGGAGCAGCATAGCGGCGGAGAGAATCGCGGCGCGTGGGTCGGCCACGCCCTGCCCGGCAATGTCCGGCGCGCTGCCGTGTACCGGCTCAAACACCGCCGGGCGACCTGCTCCGAGATTGGCTGACGGCGCAATACCCAGCCCGCCTGTTAAACCCGCCGCGAGATCACTCAGAATATCGCCAAAAAGATTGGTAGTTACGATTACATCAAAGCGGGCCGGATGCTGAACCAGCAGCATCGCGGCAGTATCCACCAGCACTTCATCTACTGCCAGCTCAGGATACTGTGCGGTTACGTCCAGCGCGATACGGCGGAACAGTCCGCAGGTTTCTTTCAGCACGTTGGCTTTGTGAACAATCGTCAGCTTACGGCGGCGCTGCATGGCCTGATCGCAGGCCGCGCGGACGATACGCTCAGACGCTCGCGCGGTGATGACCCGCTCGGCAATCGCGGTCTGGCCGTCGTCTTCCACCCGTTCCCGGCGGCTGTACAGCCCTTCGGTGTTTTCGCGCACGATGAGCAGATCAATCGTATCTTTCACCGCGGGACGCAGATTGGCAAACAGATCAAACTGGCGGCGCAGCGTCAGGATCGGACTGCTGTAACCTTCGACTTTGGTCATCGGTGACTGGGTCGCGCCAAACAGTACCGCATCGCTGGCCTCGCACAATCGCAAGGTTTCAGCGGGCAGCGCATCGCCGGTAGATTCGAATGTGCGAAAGCCGGCATCAGCAAATTGGATAGACAGCGGCAGGTTCAGTGATTCCAGCACATGAATCGCGGCGGGGATGACCTCCTGCCCGATACCATCGCCGGGGATGGCTGTGATGGTGTGAGTCATGCCCTCACCTCCGGCTCGCAGCGAGAAGCGAGAAAAACAAAGTACCACTCATATTGATTTACCTCTGTGTTTCATGCGTTTGCGAAGCGCCGCTGTAACATCGGCAGCAGGCCGCCACCATCGAGAATCGCCTGTACGGATGGCGATAAGGGTGGGATGGCGAAAACATGGCTGCTGGTGATAATCTGCAAGGAGTTCCGATCAATGGTGATCGTATCACCCGTGTGAACGTACTGGCGCAGGTCAGGGCAGACGATAGGCCAGAGACCCTGATTAATGCAGTTGCGGAAATACAGCCCACCGAATGACGCGGCGATAATGGCTGCCACCCCCGCGTACTTCAGGGCTGTCACTGCCTGCTCGCGGCTGCTGCCGTTGCCCCAGTTGCGCCCGGCTATAATCACGTCGCCGGGGCGAACACCAGCGGCAAAAGAAGGGTCAAGGTCTTCCAGCGCGTGAGCGGCGATGTCCTCCGGCGTTTTGAGGGTGTAAGTGTACTTGCCGGGGAAAATTACGTCAGTATTCACGCTGTCGCCGTACACCCAGACTCGATGCGTTGTCATAATTCCTCCAAAAAACTCAACGCAAAGTCGCAAAGTCGCAGAAGATGTTGAAATTATTCTTCTTTGCGCCATTGCCTCGTTGCGTCTTTGCGTCAGGCTTTTAAAAATTCTCGCGGGTCTGCCAGGTGGCCGCAGATGGCACTGGCCGCGACGACATACGGACTGGCAAGGTAAACCGGCGCTTCGGGTGTGCCCATCCGTCCGCGAAAGTTGCGGTTGGCGCTGCTGATGGTTGCTTCGTCCGGCGCTGGGATGCCCATATGGTTGCCCATGCACGGGCCGCAGCCGGGTGTGCCGATGGCGGCGCCAGCCTCGACCAACTCCGCCAGCACGCCGGACTGCGCTGCCTGATGATAGACCTGCGAACTGGCCGGAATGACGATCAGACGGCAGCGTACTTTTTGCCCGCGCAGCACTTCGGCGGCGGCCTGTAAATCCTCGAAACGCCCGTTGGTGCATGTCCCTAAAAATGCCTGCTGCACCGGCTGGCCGATCACCTGCGACAGCGGCACGACCTGATCGGGCTGGTGGGGCAGGGCAATCTGCGGTTCAAGGTCGCTGACATTCAATGTATATGCTTCAGCGTAAGTCGCGTCCGCATCAGGATACAGTGGGGTGTAGTTGCGGGTGCGTTTCCCTTCCAGATAATCGAACACTAACTGATCGGGCGGCAGGTAGGCGCTCATCGCGCCGAACTCGGCCATCATATTGGGCAGCACCGGGCGCTCATCCAGTGTCAGCGTTGACAGCGTATCACCGGCGAATTCGACCGCACGGTACTGGCCGCCTTCTACTGTCAGGTCGCCCAGAATTCGCAGACTGGCATCCTTGATGGTCACGCCGCGTCGGAACTTACCGTTCAGGGTAATCTTCATGGATTCCGGCACACGCAGCCAGAGTTCGCCGGTGGCCCACAGCGCCGCCAGTTCGGTACGCCCGACACCCATCCCAAAAGCACCCAACCACCCATAATGTGTGCTGTGACTGTCCGCACCGAAGATGGTTTCGCCGGGCAAAATTAAGGCTTCTTCACTGATGACCTGATGGCAGATGCCCCGTCCCACTTCAAAAAAATGCGCGATGCCCTGCTGCTGCACCCACTGGCGGATTTCGGCGTGATTCTGGGCGTGCTGCGTGGTTGGCGCCGGAACGGCATGATCGAGCGTGATCGCCACGCGTTCCGGGCGGGCTATGCGCGGCGCGCCGGTTTTCTCGAAGATGCGCCGGATGGCCGCCGAGTTGTCGTGGCTAAAGATCAGGTCCGGTTTCACGTCCAGTACGTCACCGGCGCGGGCTGCCGTTACGCCAGCAGCGCGGGCCAGAGCTTTTTCGACAAACGTATAGGCGTTCATCCGAGAGCCGCCTCCAGCAGCAGCGCGTCCACTTCGCTTAATGACAGGGGCTGGCGATCCGCACGTTCTTTCACCGTTAACGTGATGGCCTTGATCGTCAGTTCATCCAGGCTCAGACCAAGCGCCAGCGCACGGTTATGGATAGCGTTCCAGCCTGTAAGCCGGTGACCGATAGCGATTTCCCGCGATAGACCAAAATCCTCCGGTTTGAGAATCTCATAGGTGTTGGGGTCGGCCAGCACCGCTTTAGCGTGGATGCCCGCCTTATGAATGAAGGCGCTGGAGCCGGTGATGTAATTGCTGAACGGGATTTCGATGCCGCAGGTTTCCGCGATCAGTAAATCCAACTGCGGCAGCAGTGTCAGATTGTATTTTTCGACATAGCGGCGGTTGAGGGTGTACAGCCGGGCGATCAGCCCCCCAAGCGGCGTGATACCGTTGCGCTCGCCAATGCCGAGGATGGTGGTATCAATATGAGTCGCCCCCGCTTCCAGCGCGGCGCAGGCGTTGGCAATGGCACAACCGCTGTCGTTATGGCCGTGAAACTCAACATGCAGCCCGGTCAGGCGTACCAGTTGGTGTACCAGCGCGCCCACCTGCGTCGGTGTCGCCACACCAACGGTGTCGGCCACACCGAGGCGCTGGACTAAACCAAGATCAGCCATCGAAAGATAGATTCGAAGCAGGTCAGATTCACGGCTGCGAAAGCTGTCCTCCGTGCTGAAACGCAGAATCACATCCGGCGCCTGCTGCCGGATAAAACTCAGCACGTCAGCGGCGAGGTCAATAATCTGATTGATGCTTTTACCGTGACTGTGTTTCATCAACTGAGGTGACGTGCCAATGACCATATCAATGCCGTGCGCGCCGGTATCGAGCGCCTGACGCGCATCATCCTTGTTACAGCGGATATGCGTCAGGATACGCGCGTTCAGTCCCATACCCACAACGGCGCGAATATCGGCGGCGCTCTGTGGTGAGGCGCAGGGAGAGGTCATTTCGATCATTTCGACGCCAAAAGCATCCAGCCGCTCGGCAATCGTCTGTTTTTGCGCGGTGGTAAAGGCGGCAGTGCTGAACTGCTCGCCCTCCCGCAGCGTGCTTTCGATGATACTATAGTTGTCAAACGGCATCGTTCAGCACCTCTTCAATAATGTGGACAGCGTGCCACAGGTCAGTTTCATCAATTACCAGCGGCGGCAGCAGCCGCAGCACCATCGCACCCGCCGGCAGGGCCAGCACGCCGCGCGCCTGCAGCGCCTTCAGCACTGGTGCGACTTTGCCGCGCAGTTCGAGGCCGATCATCAGCCCGCGCCCGCGCACTTCACGAACGGCGGTGGGCAGGTGTGCGCGGAAGTGCGCCAGCACCTCATCCCCCAATGTGCGCGCTCTCTCGACTAAATTTGTCGTCTGAAGCACGTCCAATATGGCCAGGCCGGCGGCGCAGGCCACCGGATTGCCACCGAAGGTGCTGCCGTGAGACGCTGGTGGCAGCGTGCCGATCCGTTCACCCAGCAGCACCGCGCCCATCGGCAGGCCGCCGGCGATACTTTTGGCGAGGCACAGCATGTCCGGCTGGATAGCATCCTGCTGATGGGCAAACAGGGAGCCGGTGCGCCCAAAGCCGGTCTGTACCTCATCCACGATGAGCAGCGCGCCGCGTTCATGGCAGAGGCGCTGCACCGCCGCCAGATAACCGGGCTGTGCCGGGTGCACCCCGCCTTCCCCCTGCACAACTTCGATAATCACGGCGGCAACGCTGTCATCTACAACTTCTGCCAGCCGGTCAATGTTGTTATAGGGTACGTGGCGGACTTCACCGATCAGCGGTTCAAACGGCTCACGGTAGGTTTTTTCCCACGTTACACTCAACGCGCCCATCGTGCGGCCATGAAAGCCGCGCATGGTGGACACATAATTACGCCGTCCGGTAACCAGGCGGGCGATTTTCAGGGCAGCTTCGTTGGCTTCCGCGCCGCTGTTGCACAGGAACACGCGCGGCATGTTCGCCGCATGACACAGCGCCGCCTGGTAATGAGCGCGCACGGGGTTGTGAAACAGTTCCGGGCAAAGCATCAGATCGGCCATCTGGCGCTGGATGGCGGCAACGACTGCCGGGTGGCAGTGGCCGAGGTTAGCCGCGCCCTGGCCGCCCACACAGTCAATGTAACGCTGTCCGTCCGCATCATAGAGCAGCGCGCCTTCACCCCGCACAATCTGGAGGTCGCGTTTGAGATACGCCCCGCTGCTGTGCTGGTCTTCGAGCAAGGTGAGATCAACCGGTGATATGACCATTGGCGACCCTCGCGTAAATATGTGTGCCAGCCCCGGCCAGCGCGGCATCAATCGGAGCGATCTGACGCGAATCCGCCAGGATGAACTGCTCGACCCCGGCCCGTTCTGCCGCCAGCAGTTTCTTTTTCATGCGACCATTGGCGAAAGTGTCGAAACGTTCAATTTCTGTGAGGCTGAATGAGGGGATAAGTGACTGGGGATTCTGCACGTCGCGCAGGAGGCCGGGTACGTTGCTGAGGATGAGCGCCGCCTCGGCGTGGAGCGCCCGCGCAATCGTGGCCGCCGCCAGATCGCCGTCCACGTTCAGGCGCTCGCCTGCTTCACCGAGGGCAACGGGTGCAACGACCGGTGTCAGGCCGCTGTTCAGCAGCGCCGCCAGCAGGTCGCCATCCGCGCCGGTGAGTGTGCCAGTGTAATCATCCCGCACGATAATCTGGCGGCCATCCCGAATCGCGCGGACTGCGGTCTTACGGCTGGCGCGAAGTACATTTGGCCCGGCCAGGCCAACCGCGTGTACCCCAAGCTGGATCAACTGGGCGGTCATCTGCTGGTTGACGGAAGCTGCTGCCATACAGTAAATATCCAGCGTTCGGGCGTCGGTATAGCGGCTGGTATGGCCGCCGGGTGTAACCAGCGTTTGCGCCGGATAACCAACCTGTTGAGCTAACGTGTTGGCAGCATCGCTGGCGCCGTGAACCAGCACCCAGCGTTCCCCTTCCCGGATGCGCGCTGCCAGATTCGTGAGTGTGGCGGTATGGTCGTTGCCCGCGCCGCCGCCGAGTTTCAGGATTCGGGTCATGGGTAATAGCCTCCAAAGGTTAAACCGGCAGTTTCTTCAAAGCCACACATCAGGTTCATGCACTGCACGGCGCTGCCTGCCGCGCCTTTGCCCAGGTTGTCAATGGCGCACAGCAGCACGGCGCGACCGGTGACCGGGTCATATTCCCAACCCACGTCGGCGTAGTTCGTTCCGGCCAGCAGGCGGGGTTCGGGATGACGATGGATGCCGGTTTTGTCGTGAACAATGCGTATAAATGGCTCGTTTGACCAGGCGGCACGATAGGCGCTCCACAGATCTTTATCGGCCAGACCAGGTGACAGCGTGACATGAACCGCTGCCGACGCGCCGCGTACCATTTCGACGCTTGTCACCGAGAGGCGCACATCCAGGCTGCCGCTGTCTGCGAATGCCTGCCGGACTTCGGCTTCGTGGCGGTGGCCGGTGAGCTGAAAGGGGCGCACGACGCCAGTACGCGCCGGGTGATGGCTGGACTCGCTGGGCTTGCTGCCGGCTTCGCTGCTCCCTACTTTGATGTCCGCAATGATCGGCTGATTCGTTTCGAGCAGACCGGCGCGTATAACTGCCACCAGTGCCAGAATGGTCGCGGTCGCGTTGCAGCCGACGCCGCTGGCATAACGGGTTTCACGTAGGGCAGCACGGTTGATCTCTGGCAGGCCGTAGACGAACCGTTCCAGCCAGGCGGGGGCCGCGTGTGCGCCGTAGACTGCGGTATAAGTCGTGGGGTCATGCAGACGAAAGTCCGCGCTCAGATCAATGATCGTGCTGGCAAGGGCGGCGTAACGTTCGATACGATTCTGAGCTTCGCCGTGCGGCTGCGCCAGAAACAATACGTCGCAGGCTTGCAGTGCATCCTGCGTGATAAACCGCAGGGTAGTGCGTCCGCGCAGATGCGGGTGTACCTGATGCAGAAACTTGCCAACATTACTTTCGGATGTGGCCTGTACCACTTCGACGAATGGATGCGTCAGCAGCAAACGGAGCAGTTCGCCTCCAGCGTAACCGGACGCGGCGACAATACCAACCGTTGTCATGCGGTCACCTCTACCTGCCGCAGGGCATAATCTGCCACGCGGGCGGCGATGTCCACGCCGGTAGGGGCGCTGCTGTTGCGGAATTCCATCGTATGATTGATTTCGTTCAGGATCAGACCGCGTTCCGGGTCTTCAAACAGATCGAGCGCCAGTACACCGCCGCCGACGGCAGCCGCCGCGCGCTGGCAGAGCGCGTCCAGTTCCGGCGTGACCGGGCAGTTGCTGGCCTGACCACCGCGCGCCGTATTGGTAATCCAGTGGGGCGACGTGCGGTAGATGGCGCAGATCGTTTCGTCACCGACGACGAACGCACGAATGTCGCGCCCCGGTTTGTTCACGTAGGGCTGCACGTAGAAGATATGGTGCTGGTAACTGCCGAGTGTCTGCCGGTGTTCGATGATGGCTTCGGCGCTGTCACGGTCGTTGACTCGCGCCAGCAGGCGGCCCCATGAGCCGGTTACGGGTTTTAGAACGGCGGGATAACCAATCTGTTCAACAGCCGCCAGCGTGCTGTCATCCTCGAACGCCACCCGCGCCGCCGTCTGCGGAACGTCAGCCCGCGCCAGCGCCAGCGTCGTGAGCAGCTTGTCAGCGCAGACCGAGGCCGTCGCATAACTATTGATGGTCGGGATACCCCACGCGTTGAGAATTGCTTGCAGGTACATCCCACGTGATGTGCTGACACAGCGTTCCAGCACCACTCCATACTCGCCCCAGGCAACGCCGGATGGTGCAAGCTGGCCGGCACCGGCGATGAGGTCGAGATTCACATCGCGGTCAAGGATGATGTCCGGTTCGACGCCGCGTGCCTGGAACGCCGTAATGAGCAGCTTTTCTTCGGCGCGGATATGCGTGACGAGGATACCAACGCGCATTATTCCCCCCAGTCCTCTTCAACTTCGGGCGCGCGCTCCAGTTCCAGGGGATTCAGACTGATGATTTCGAGTTCCGTACCGCAGTCGGGGCAGGGCAGGAGTTCGTTCTGCATGGCGTTGGCGGGGATAGTGACGCTGCCACCGCATTCAGGACAAATGGATTCAGACATGATAACGGTTCCCTTCATTGATAGATTGCTAAATAAAAACCGCCGCCCAGGTTTCGATCTGGACGGCGGTTGGCTCACGGTTTGGGCGCAGCGCAGCTATCCAGATCGGGTGTCCGGCTTCTTGCTCTGCTTTTTCTTGCTGTCAAACGGCTGGAAGGTATTCATGATTGTCATCCGTCAACTTGCCTTAAGAAACAAAAAACCCGCGTCCGGGCGGGTTCATCGTTTGCGGTGTTAAAACGAAAAAGCCCGGACTATTGGTCTGGGTTGCACTTCTTCGCCTTCTTATCGCCAACGAGAACAAACATCAGAAATTACACCTTTACTATACTCAGTATCATTATGCGCGTAAATCTTTCAAAAACACAATTGGCTAAATTATATGAGATTTGATGGACAATACCGCTAATTTCCGTAATGTCAGGATGCAGGGCAGCCCGAACCATCTGGCTTGCGAAGGTGATCGGCTCGCGCTAGGCTAAAGGTCATTCTGATCAACCATGAGGCATCCATGACCGACGTGACCATAAACAATCTGACAACGCCCTGGTGGAAACACGGCATCATTTACCAGATTTATCCCCGCAGCTTTCAGGACAGCAACAACGATGGTATAGGCGATTTGCCGGGTATTACGGCGCGGTTGGATTATCTGAAATGGCTGGGCATTGATGCCATCTGGCTGTCACCCACCTTTCCTTCGCCGATGGCCGACTTTGGTTATGATGTGGCCGATTACCGCGATGTGCATCCGATGTTCGGCACGCTGGCTGATTTTGACACGCTGCTGGCCGAAGCCCATACGCGCGACATTAAACTTCTGCTTGATCTCGTGCCGAATCATACATCCAGCGAACATGCATGGTTTAGGGAGTCACGCTCGTCACGTGATAATCCTAAACGAGACTGGTACATCTGGCGCGATGCGAAGCCGGATGGCCGCGCGCCGAACAACTGGGTCAGCGCCTTTGGCGGCCCGGCCTGGGAATGGGATGAAGCCACCGGGCAGTACTACCTGCACAGTTTCCTCAAAGAACAGCCGGATCTGAATTACCGGAATCCTGATGTGATTGCCGCCATGCAGGATAACATCCGATTCTGGCTGAAGCGTGGGCTGGACGGCTTTCGGGTGGATGTAATTGACTGGATGATCAAGGATGCGGAATTCCGCGACGAGGCTGACCCCTACACGCGCGTGTACAGCGCCTTCCGACCGGAAGTTCATGATGTGATCCGAAAGTTCCGGCAGGTGTTTGATGAGTTTCCGGATCGGGTCATGGTGGGCGAAATCAATTATCTGGGCACGTATGAGTATATTGCCGGACTGTATGGAGTAGGGGAGGGTGGCGATCTGATCCATCTGCCGTTCAACTTCCGCATGATTCTGACTCCCTGGAACGCGGTGGATGTGCGGTCTGTGGTGGACGAGTATGATGCGGCGGTGCCTGAACACGGCTGGCCGAACTATGTATTAGGCAACCATGACCAGCACCGTGTCGCCAGCCGCATTGGACGTGATGAGGCGCGGGTGGCGGCCATGCTGCTGCTGACACTGCGCGGTACGCCGTTCATCTACTATGGTGAGGAAATCGGTATGGAGAATGTTCCCATTCCGCAGGAATTGGAACAGGACCCGTATGGCATCCGGGTGCCGGGAATGTCCCGCGACCCGGAACGCACACCGATGCAGTGGGACAGCAGTGTGAACGGCGGATTTAACGCGAGCGCAGCCCCCTGGCTGCCGCTGTCACCACAGTATGAAACGGTTAATGTCACAAGGCAGCAGAATGATCCACTTTCTATGCTGACCCTGTACCGGCGGCTGATCGCCTACCGGCGGGAACATGTGGCGCTGCGTACCGGCAGCTATCGTTCATTGAGTGGGGCTGGCATCCCGATAGATTGTTTTGTTTATCTGCGTGCGCAGGGCGACCAGCGGATTCTGGTGGCGTTGAGCTTCTCTGCCGAAGCGCGCGCAATCATGCTGCCGGAGAGAGGAACGATTCACCTGTCCACGATGCTTGACCGCGAAGGCGAAACGGTTCAATTGCTGAATCTTCGGCCCAGTGAAGGGGTCATTGTCGCGCTGTAATTCGTGTAATTTGGACAATCCGAACTGCTTGACAGGGGGGTGATTAGGGGTATAGTTATAAGTAAACGTTTACGGTAAACGATTTCGTAAACGCGCCAGGGGGAAATATGGCGACAATGCGTGATGTGGCGGCACGCGCCAATGTGTCGGTAGCGACAGTATCCCACGTGATTAACGGAACGCGGTTTGTTGATCCGCAAACCGTTGACCGTGTGCGGCTGGCGATTGAGGCACTTGGTTATCGTCCAAATTCCCTGGCGCGTGGCCTGCGCCGCAGTGAAACCAGCACCATTGGGATGCTGCTCCCCGATAACTCCAACCCATTTTTTGGCGAAATTGCTCGTGCTATCGAGGATGTAGGCTTTACGCAGGGCTATAACGTCATTCTGTGTAACTCTGATGGATCGGAGGCGAAAGAGGCGGCGTATGTAGATACCCTCCTGTCGAAACAGATTGATGGCATCATCCTCATTTCGTCCGGCAACAGCTTTGCGCCGCTCCATACCATCCTGAATGCCGGTGTACCCTGTGTGGTGATTGATCGTGAACTGGGTGACCTGGCTGTTGATCAGGTACTTATTGATAATGAGTACGGCGGCTATCTCGCGGGGCAGTATCTTGTCCGGCTGGGGCATCAGCGTATGGGTTATATCGCCGGCCCCAACCAGTTGAGCCTGAGCGCGCATCGGCTGACAGGGTTTAAGCGCGCCTTAAACGAAGCGGGGCTGATGCTGCCGGATGCGGCGATGGTGCCGGGCGATTTTCTGTATACGGGCGGCGCAGAGGGAATGCGCACGCTGCTGCGGCGTGATCTGGGTTTGACTGCCGTGTTTGCGGCCAATGACCGGATGGCGGTAGGGGCGATCAGCGTGCTGCAGCGCGCCGGGCTGAATGTCCCGCAGGATATATCCGTTGTGGGTTATGACAACATCCCGCTTGCCAATGCCATGTGGCCCTCGCTGACGACCATAGCCCAGCCCATGACGGAAATGGGACAGACCGGCATCTCGCTGCTGCTGGAACGGATAAAGCGGCGCGATGAGAATTTGCCGCCGCGCCGGGTGATGCTGCCCGTCCGGTTGGTCGAACGGGAAAGCTGCCGGCGGCTGGCGGAACAGGCCGCGTAAAACAGCGTTTGATGAACTGATAAACAGTTTTTATTCAGGACTGAAGATTAGTATGGGGTTGTACTCCGGTTTATCCATCGGCATATATGAGAAGGCGCTGCCATCCACTGTCAGTTGGCTGGAACGATTGAATCAGGCGGCGGATGCCGGCTTTGATTTTGTCGAGATGTCACTCGATCCTACCCCTGATCGTCTGAGTCGCCTGGAATGGTCGCGGCCACAGCGTAACGATCTGCGCAGGGCGATTGAAACCAGCGGCGTGCCGGTTCGCACTATGTGTCTGAGCGCCCATCGGGATTGTCCGCTGGGTGCTGGCGATCCCATCGTGCGCGAACGTGGGCTGGCCGTGCTGCGGCAGGCGCTTGATCTGGCTGCCGATGTGGGAATTCGCATCGTGCAGTTGGCCGGTTATGATACCCTGCCGGATGAAATACCCGGAGATGACAGCCGCCGCCGATATGTCGACGCGCTGTACCTGGGGGTACAGTGGGCGGGCGAACGGGCGGTACTGATGGGGCTGGAAAACCAGGAACAGGGTTACATTGACTCGCCAACGACGGCGGTTCAGATCGTACAGCAGATCAATTCCCCCTATCTGCAACTGTATATGGACATCGGCAACCTGACCGTGAATCAACTGGATACCCTGGCGGAAATCGGCGCGGCGCGCGGGCATCTGGTTGGGGTTCATGTGAAGGATGCGCGGCCTGGCGTCCCCCGGCGTGTGCCGTTTGGGGAAGGGGATGTGCCGTTTGTGGCGGCATTTCAGCGGTTAAAGGTGGACGGTTTCGCCGGGCCGGTGATGATTGAAATGTGGAATGATGACCGACCGGACTCCGCCGCTGTGTGTGCGGCGGCACGAGAGTGGATTGAAGCCCGGCTGAGAGAAGCCGGTTATTAATTACAAAGGATCATCTGTATGCTCAAAAGTCAACTGCTTCATCCCGGGATTTTGTCTGCACTCGGCCAGTCAGGGCACGGCAGCAAAGTGCTGATTGCCGACGGAAATTATCCATTTAACACCGGTTCTAATCCGGCGGCGGAACATATTTTTCTGAATCTGCGCCCCGGTCTGGTCAGCGTTACGGACATCCTGGAAACGCTGGCGACGGCTATTCCGGTCGAGGCGGCACACGTTATGCAGCCGGCAGATGGCAGCGAGCCGCCGATTTTCGCCGAGTTCCGCCAGCTTTTGCCGGGTCTGGAACTGCAAAAGCTGGAACGGTTCGCGTTTTATGATGTCAGCCGGGAACGGGATGTGTCGCTGGTGATTGCGTCCGGCGATCAACGGCTGTACGCGAATATCCTGCTGACTATCGGCGTTGTTCCGCCGAAATAAAGGAGCGGCGCGCCATGAGCGATCAGCAGCCAATCTTGAAAATGGAAGGCATTAGCAAGCGGTTTCCGGGTGTCCAGGCTTTGAACGAGGTTCAACTGGAAGTGATGCCCGGAGAGATTCTGGGCTTGCTGGGCGAAAATGGCGCGGGTAAGTCCACGCTGATGAAGATTCTGTCCGGCGTGTATCGAAAGGACACCGGACGTATCCTGCTGGGCGGCCAGCCGATTGAAGTGAATAATCCACACCACGCCCAAACGTTAGGCATTACGATCATCCACCAGGAATTGAACCTGATGCCGAACCTGACGGTGGCAGAAAATGTGTTCATCGGGCGCGAACCGAATACTGCCACCTTCGTCCAGTGGCGCGCGCTGCATCGTCAGACACGCGAACTGATGGAACGTCTGGGGATTAACCTATCACCTTCGGCGCTGGTTCGTAATCTCAGTGTAGCCGAACAGCAGATGGTCGAAATTGCGCGGGCGCTGTCGGTTAAGTCCCAGGTCATCATCATGGATGAACCGACATCGGCGCTGACCGAAAATGAAGTTGAACATCTGTTCAGTATCATGCGGGATCTGAGGGCGCATGGCCTGGGCATCATTTTCATTTCACATCGTATGGATGAGGTATTCGCGATCTGTGATCGCATCAGCGTTCTGCGTGATGGTGAATATGTCGGCACGGTGGTGACCGCCCAGACCAACCGGGATGAGATCATTCGTATGATGGTGGGGCGCGCCGTGTCCGAGTTCTTCGGACATGGGGAAAGCCACCCCGGTGAAGTGGTGCTGGAGGCGCGGGATATTCGTAAGACCGGCACCGCCGATGACCCGACCAAGCAGGTATTAAAAGGCGTGAGCCTGAATATCCGGCGCGGTGAAATCGTCGGGTTGGCCGGACTGGTAGGCTCAGGCCGGACAGACCTGGCCCGCTGCCTGTTTGGCGTGGACCCGCGCGACAGTGGCGATATTAGCATCAACGGACAGGCCGTGACGATCCGCACGCCGCGGGATGCAATTCGCGCCGGGTTGGGTATGGTGCCGGAAGACCGCAAGCTGCAAGCTCTCTTTCTGGCGATGTCGGTGGAGGCAAATGCCAGCATGGCATCGTTGGGCGATGTGGCACGTATGGGGTTTGTCAACGGGCGGCGCGAACGGCAGATGTTTGGCGGATATGTGGACAAACTCAATATCCGGCTGGCGCGGTACGACCAGCGGGCGCTTGATCTGAGCGGCGGCAACCAGCAGAAAGTTGTCATTTCGCGCTGGCTGGCACTCAAGCCGCAAATTCTGATTATGGACGAGCCAACACGCGGCATTGATGTGGGCGCGAAAGCTGAGGTTCACGCGCTGATTCGCCAACTGGCGCAGGAAGGCGTTGCTATCCTGATGATCTCGTCCGAACTGCCAGAAGTGCTGGCAATGAGCGACCGGATACTGGTCATGCATGAAGGTGAATTAATCGGAGAATTGTCGGGGGCGGACGCACGCGCCAGGGGCGGTGCAGAACGTGTTGGCGCGATGATGACGGGCGAAGCCGACCGCGCAGCGACCTATTCGGCACATTAATTACTTTTGAGGGAACAAAATGGCACGAGCAAGTGAAGTCGCTCCGGCGGGCGCCCCGGCAAAGGATAGCAGCACCGGCTATAACATCCGAACCTTTTTGGGGCGGTTTGGCGCGCTGATCTTTTTGATTGCGCTGGTGGTGTTGTTTTCGGTGCTAAAGCCGAACTCCTTTCCGACGGCGCAAAACCTGTTCAACATCGCGCGGCAGGCATCCATCTCCGGTCTGGTTGCTGTTGGCATGACATTTGTCATCCTGACTGGAGGCATTGATCTGTCCGTCGGGTCGCTGCTGGCGCTGTCCGGGATCATCGCGGCGGCGGTTTATAAGGGCGGTACAGGTCTGCTGGACACGGCTGCGGGCGAAGCCTCCGGTTCGGGACTGTTCGCAGCTATCGTTGTGGCCTGCGCGGTGGGGGTGATCGGCGGGTTTCTTCAGGGCACGATTGTTACCCGGCTGAAGATTCCACCCTTTATTGCCACCCTCGGCGGCATGTCCGCGTTTCGTGGACTGACACTGCTGATTGGCAACGGCGGCCCGATCAGCGCCTTTGATGACACCTTCAAGGTGCTGGGACAGGGTCGTGTTGGCGATCTGGTTCCCATCCCGGTTATCGTCTTTTTAATCGTCGCGGCGATCGCCCATATCATCCTGCGTTATACCCAGTATGGACGCTATGTGTATGCGGTGGGCGGCAACGTCGAAGCCGCGCGGCTGTCGGGTCTGAATACCGGTCTCATTATCTTGAGCGTTTATATGATCGTCGGGCTGACCGCCGGTTTTGGTGGTTTTATGCTGGCCTCACGGCTGAATTCAGCCGAGGCGATTGCCGGGGTTGGCCTGGAGCTTACCGTGATTGCGGCGGTGGTCATCGGTGGCACGAGTCTGTCCGGTGGTGAAGGCGGCGTGATCGGTACGGTAATTGGTTCGCTGCTGGTCAGTGTTTTGACTGCCGGGCTGACACAGCTCAATGTAACTTCTTATGTGCAGCAAATTCTGATCGGTCTGGTGATTGTGTTTGCCGTGTTCTTTGATCGTTTTACCAAAGCACGGCGCTGACGACGTGCAAAGGAGGTGATGGTTATCGAGGAAAACTGGTAGCCAGACAGCATAGGATTTCAGTCGGTGACTGTTGTGTAAACTAGGAGTTTCATACCAATGCTTAAGAAAGCAACGCTGACCCTCATTATATTGGTCGTAGTGATGCTGGCGATTGCTCCGGTAGCGGGGCAGGATGCGCCGCTGCGGATTGCGTTTTCGGTACCGGGGTTGAACTTTCCGTTCTTCGTACACATGATCAAGCAGGTGGAAGACGAAGCGGCGAAGATCGGCAACATCGAGCTGATCGTGCTGGACGGGCAGGATCGGACGGAGAAGCAGATCGCCGATCTGGAG
>JARKOK010000119.1 GCA_029975765.1 Aggregatilineales bacterium | reverse complement strand
TCGAATCCCACTCCCTCCGCCTGGAAAAATGAATATCTCAACCCCGGGGGGGTGCCAGAGTGGACGAATGGGGCCGCCTGCTAAGCGGTTATCCGCCTTAAAAGCGGATCGCAGGTTCGAATCCTGTCCCTCCCGCCTTTAAACAATCTCTGAGCTGTAACTGGCTCGGAGATTTTTGTTTGATTCAGGCAGCTCGATAGGGATTCTTGCGCTTGAGAATGGTGTGTAACTTCAGATTCTATAGACTATTGAGCCTTGCCTGATAAACAGGTGTGAGGATATATGCGGCCAGATAATCATGATACCGTTGATACGCACTGCTTATGCAAACAGCCTCGGCTGAACAGGGAACACCTTGATCGCTTCGACATTCGATACTGCCAACTGATGATAGTCTTCTTTAATTTCAATACCGAGATAGTGCCGTCGCAACTGCCTGGCCGCTGCCGCACTCGTACCTGAACCCAGGAAGGGGTCCAGCACCAGATCACCCTCCTGAGTAAACAATTTGATAAACCAGGCCGGCAGTTCCAGCGGAAATGCCGCGCTGTGATTCTTATTGCCAGTTTCGGGCGCCAGATGTAACACATTGTCAGGATAAACGGTTTCGCGCCCAACCCAATTGGAAACGTTTTTACCAAAACCACTGCCGACTCTGGAATTATCCCGACGTTTATCCGTCTCGCTCAGATTTTTAAGACGGGATTTCGCCCATTCCCCCATCGGCACTTTTACCTGATCCTGGTACATCCTGAATTTTTTCTGTTTATTAAATTGTAGACACCGCTCCCACGCATCCCGAAAGCGGTTGGGCCATTTGCCGGGCGGGCTGTTTTTCTTGTGCCACATGAACTCCTCAGTCCACAGCCACCCCTGCTGGCGCAGCGCGAGGATCAGTTCAATCACATAGGTATGGCGTTCGCCATTCACCACCTTTTCTTTGATATTGAGAATAAACGTGCCGTCAGGTTTCAAAACCCGGTTGAGTTCAGCCGCAATCGGTAGAAACCACTGCACGTAGTTATCCGGGTCAATACCGCCGTAGGTATGTTTTCGACTGTCCGCATACGGTGGTGATGTGATAATCACATCAACCATATTCGATGGCATCCGACGCAGCACGTCTAAACAATCGCCCAGTATTATTTTGTCGTACCAGTCAGACAGGGCGCCGTTATCATGACGTATGCCAGAGATCAAAGGTAAGTGTGTGTTATCCAAACTCCGCCACCTTATGCCGCTATTCCAATCAAAGCACAGCCGTTCTACACACTCATTATACCCAAACGGCCAGAAGCCGGCGTTCCGATCTGGTATCCTGTCTACAAATCAGATCAAATCCTTGTTCTGCACCGCCCGCCACACACGCTCCGGCGTGAACGGAATCTCACGGATCATCACGCCCGTTGCGTCGTAGATAGCCGATGCCAGCGCCGGGGCAACGCCATCCTTCGGGATTTCCGCGACAGCCTTCGCGCCATACGGTCCGCTTTCTTCGTAAGTCTCCACGAAGATCACTTCCAGTTCCGGCATTTCGTTGGCGCGGTAGATGTGATACCGCCCAAAGTCAGTTTCCTGTGGCACGCCGTCCGTATCGTAGGTCATAGCCTCGCAGTGGGCATAACCGAGCGCCTGCACCATCCCGCCTTCCACCTGTCCCGACGCGGTGATCGGGTTAATGGCGATGCCGCAGTCTACCGCCATCAGCAGGCGGTCAACCGTCACCTGGCCGGTTTCGGTGTCCACTGTGACCTCGGCAAACTGCGCCGCGAACGGCGGCGGGCTGTCGTAGCTCATGTGGCTGGCCGTCGCCATGATCTGCTTCTGGTCGGCCTGGTGCAGGCTGTGCAGCGCCACCTGTTCCAGCGTCACGCTGCGCCCGTCACGGTGAACCACCTTGCGGTCATCCAGTTCCAGGTCATCCGGCGAGCAGTTCAGCATATGCTGCGCGGCGTGTTTCAGGATTTGCTCGCGCACCTGTTCGGCGGCCTTCAGCACCGCGCCGCCGCTGATGTAGGTCGTGCTGCTGGCATACGCGCCGGTATCAAACGGCGTCATATCCGTATCTGCTGCATAGACGATAATGTCATTGACCGGCACGCCCAGCGTTTCGGCAGCAATCTGCGCCAGCACCGTATCCGCGCCCGTACCCAGATCGGTCGCGCCAAACAGCACATTAAACGAGCCGTCGTCGTTCATCTTGATGCTGGCCGCGCCCATGTCCAGCCCGGCAATGCCGGTGCCATGCATCGCCAGCGCCAGGCCGATACCCTTCTTGAGATGTGGCTTGCCGGGAACGGTGCGCTCTCGCCCGCGTTTGTCATACCAGCCCATCGCCCGCGCGCCGATGTCCACACATTCCGCTAACCCGCTGGTTTTGACAATCTGCTCAAAACCCTCGCGGCCTTCGCCCAGCGCGACCGACATCACCATCACGTCGCCAACTTTAATCCAGTTTTTACGCTTGAACTCGATCACGTCCATACCGAGCGCGTGGGCGATCTCTTCCATGTGGACTTCCAGCGCGAACAACGACTGCGGCGCGCCGTAACCGCGATACGCGCCGGGCGTGGGGATATTGGTATACACCACGTCACAGATGAACTTACTGAACGGCGCGTTGTAGGTGGTCAGGCCGCGAAAACCGGAGACCATCGGCACGGTCAGGCCGTGTGTGCCATACGCGCCGGTGTTGGCGATGATGTGAAGCTGCGCCGCGACGACTTTACCATCGTTGGTCACGCCGGTTTTGAAGCGTAGAATCTCCGGGTGGCGGCTGCGCGCGCTGGTGAATTCCTGCGCGCGCGTGTATTCAAACCGCACCGGGCGGCCTGTCGCCATCGTCAGATGAGCGCACAGGTCTTCGAGCAGCATTTCCTGCTTGCCGCCAAAACCGCCGCCGATGCGCGGCTTGATCACCCGAATCCGCTTGACCGGCAGGCCCAGCAGCGGCGCGATCATGCGGCGCACATGGAAGGGAACCTGTGTACTCGTTCGGATGACGAGCCTATCGTCCTCGTCCCACCATGTCACGCAGACATGCGGCTCGATGCTGGCCTGCTGCACCTGATGCACGCGGTATTCGCCTTCAAACACGTGGTCGGCCAACGCCCACTGCGCCGCTTCGTCGCCCACCTGCGCTTCGATGTGATGCACGATATTGCGCGCCCGGTTATGAATGCCGTCCACGTTTGGGTCGTCGTGGATAACCGGCGCGCCCGGCTGCATGGCCGCTTCGGGGTCGAACACGGCGGGCAGCACTTCGTAGTCCACGTCAATCAGTTTGAGCGCCTCGCGCGCGATCTCCGGCGTTTCAGCCGCGACCACCGCCACGCGATCACCGACGTGCCGCACCTTGTTATCCAGGCTGACCTGATCGTATGGCTTCGGGTTCGGATAACTTTGCCCGCCGGAAGCATAATACACACGTGGCACGTCCTGGTACGTCAGCACGGCATGAACGCCCGGCAGCGCCTTCGCCCGGCTGGTGTCAATCCGTGTGATACGGGCGTGGGCGTGCGGGCTGGTCAGCAGCGCCGCGTGTAATATGTCCTTCATTTCGATGTCGTCAGTATAGACCGGCTTGCCCGCCGCCAGTTTCACCGCGTCCACCTTCGGCTCGGACTTACCAATCGTGCGCCGTTCTTTCACTTCCGGCGGCGCGACAATAAGCGCGGGCGTGGTGCGCGTGCGAACGCCGCCGGTGTCGCCGCCATCGCCGCGTTCCGGCTCAAACGGCCAGGGTGATTCGAACAGTCCCGGCGGGGCGGGGATGGCGCGTTCGAGTGGTTCGTAGGGTGGCACTTCTTCGCCGCGCATGACCGCCGCCGCGCGCAAAATCGCCTGCACGGGCTTGACATAGCCCGTCTCGCGGTCAAGCACGCCGGAAATCGCCTCACGCACCTCGGTCTCGGTCGGATTCGGATTGCGTTTGAGCAGGGCATAGGCCGCCAGGATTTGCGCCGGCGTGTTGTAGCCGGACTGAATCGCGCCGGTTTCGATGAACGCCTGCTGTAAGGGATGCAGGTTGCGCGACGTGCCGATGCCTTCCAGCGTCAGAATCTCGTGGCCGTCGGCCTGCGCTGCCAGCATGGTTTGCGTGTTGATTAGCTGGCCGTCCAGCAGCACGGCGTCCGCGCCGGACAGCCCGTGTTCGTCGCCGAACTTGACGCTGAAATACCCTTCGCGCCGCAGCAGGCGCAGCAGCCGTTCATGCGGCTGCACGTCAAACGTCTTCTTCTCGTTGTTGATGGTGAGCGTGATGTGCATAAGATTTTCTCTCTATGAGTTAATCATTCCAATTGTAGATGTACCAATGGTCATTTATTTTCGTCAACGTTCCGCCGTTCCATTCCGTGCCTAAATCATGACCATCATGGACATACAGGTATCCATGCCACCAGTCGTACCATGTATCAGTGAAAATATCCACGATGTATAGTGTTTCGCCTTCACTTGTTTTATATTGATTCCCTACTCGAATATCCATGAACTTCTTGGCTGTTTTTTCCACCGTTTCACGCTGTCGTTCAGTGCGTTCAGGAGGTTTCGTTGCCCATTCAGCAACATAGGGGCTAATCTCCTGAATAATGGTCTGATCTGGTGTAAAACATTCCTCGTAGGTTAGAAATATTGGGCAGTGCGGGTGAAGGAATCGTGTGGAGCAAAAAACACAAGTCGAAAGAACTATCATAAAAATGAGGCTTAGCTTCAACAATCTGTTGTTTATTATTTTGAGTAGAGGCATTCTTTGTTGCGCTTCTTCGCGCCGTAGGCTCAAGCCTACGGCTGATCGGTTTTGGTAAGCCTGCTCAAGCAGGCTGCGTTTACTATATCCGCATTTCAGCTCGCTTCAGCCGGATGCTTCAGCGCCCGGCGTTCGTTTACGCCCGTACCTGATAAATCGCCGGGCGGTAGCGTGGCTCTGGAATAGATAACCCGTTCGCCCGCGCCGTTTCGAGCCATGCAGCTTTCGCTATCTGCACTTCCACCAGGGCTTGTTCTGGCGTTTCGCCAAAAACTGAACACGGCTCAGGTCGGGAATGTCGGCAATGTAACCGCCATCTCGTCACTGTAGAAAATGTTGATATGATAATCTGTTTTCATCGCCTCACAGATTTTCCAGTTCTTCTTTGAACTGCTCCGGCGTTAAATTAATGTCATTCAGAATCTTGCGTGTCAAGGAGCGCGGCAAGTCCTTCCCCTTATGGTGGGGCACAGTCGTTGTTCTGCCATCTGCATGGCGGTAGAAAACGTGACTGCCTTTCTGTCGAACAGCCTCAAAACCGAGCCGCAGCAAAAGTTCATTCCAGATACGGAAATTGATGATAGGCAGCTTACTCATGCATGAACTTCGATCTGTTGGACGCCGACAAAGCGTGGAAGGTCATCCAGATTATCCTCATAATCTTCAAGAATCAGTTCCAGCACCTCTTTCAGATTGGCTTGAAGTTCGTCCAGGGTATCGCCAACCGTGTGCGCTCCCGGTATTCCTGGAACAATTCCTACGTAAGTTTCCGTTTCAGGATCAAATTCGATATAGGCCGTAAATGTTCTCATCTCGTCTTCTCCTTTAAACCTCGTCCCGTTTCCCCTTCAAGCCCCGTATCTCGTCGGCGTGTTCCTTCTCGTGATGGATGAAAACCCCCACCAACTGCGGAATGGTCACCCGCTGCCCCCAGGGGGACATCACCTCACCGGCAAATTGGTCGTCAGGAACCGCCTGTATT
>JARKOK010000243.1 GCA_029975765.1 Aggregatilineales bacterium | reverse complement strand
GAACCCCAGCCAGCCGGGGTTTGTATCGTCCGGCAGCGGCACCCGGACTTCCTCCAGCGCCCTGGTCCCGGCGGCGCGGCTTTGGTCAAGTTCGCGCAGCATCTCCGCGCGGGAATACCAGGGTACGGGCTGCGGCGGCGTGACCGCCGTCACCAGCAGACCGGCGGCCAGCAGGCCCAGTCCGGCGTATATCAGCCGGCGCTCGCCATACCGGCGGCTCCACGGGCCGATAAACTTACCCTGCACCAGTACCAGAATCACGCCAACGAACAGAAACAGCAGCGCGTTGCCGGACGCATTCATTCCCAGCCGCGCCAGGCTGAACAGCGCCAGCAGGCTTTCGAACCCGCCAAAAACAAACTGCTGCATGAACATCAGCACCAGCAGCCCGCCGATCAGCGGGTTGCGCAGCGCGCGACCGATGCTGCCGATCACGTTCCCGGTTGGGCGTGCCTCCCCTTTCTGGCCGCGCCGTTCGGCGGGCAGGGTTTCGTGATACCAGAACGTCGTCAGCAGAATAGACACCAGCGAGAACCCCGCCGCCAGGAAGGCCGGCACGTGATAATCGTTATCGGTCGCTACCAGCGCAATCCCGGCAATCGCCGGGCCGAGCGTGAAGCCCAGACCAAACGCCGCGCCGATCAGCCCCAGCCCCTGCGTGCGCGTCTTTTCGGTCGTGCTGTCGGTAATCGCCGCCTGCGCGACGACGATGTTGCCGCCCGTCAGGCCGTCAATAATGCGCGACAGGAATACCAGCGGCAGCGCGTTGGCGAACCCCAGCAGGATAAACCCGGCGAATGTGCCAATCTGGCTGGCGATCAGCACCGGCTTGCGCCCGTAACGGTCGGACAGCGAACCCAGCAGCGGGCCGCCGACCAACTGCATCAGCGGGTAGGCCGCCTGCATCAGACCAACGGTGAAAGCATCCGCGCCAAAAGCCGTCGCGTACAGCGGCAGCAGGGGGATGATGATCGTCAGCCCCAGCAGATCCACCAGAACGATCACGAAGATCGGTAGAATCCGCTTAAAATCCAGTTTTTCAGCAGCATCAACCGCCGTTGCCTGCGCCATCGAGTCTATTCCTTAACTGTGCCGGGTAAATATCGGTTGTTTTTCCGCAGGGGCACGGTGTGCCATGCCCCCGCTGAAACGAGGGGATTATGAATGCACCCCTCGTTCGCAAAATTAAGCCGCCGTTACGCGCTCGGCGGGAACACGCGCCAGCCGTAAGGCAGCAGCGCCACACCGACCACCACCAGTACCAGCACCATCAGCACGATCACCAGATTGGCGCGGTAGCGGCTGCGATCCGGCGCGTCCTTGAACCGCCGCCGCATTTCGGCCAGCCCGGTTGCCACCGTCAGCACGATCACATGCAGCCAGTTGTAGGGCTGCAAGTTACCAAACCCGCCGATCTGGGACGCAAACACGATGAAAAACACCAGACCGATCAGCCATTGCAGCGACAGCGCAATACCAAACACCAGCATCAGGCGTTCGGTCAGGCGGTCATACGGCGCGTTCTGCGCCAGTCCCAGCACCAGCTTAATGATGACGATAACCGTAACGACTACCAGCACCCACCGCACAAACGAATGCAGATGGCGCAGGCCGGTCAGCATCCCACCGCTGGCCGCCTGGGCCGTCTCAGCCGGGGCAGCAGTCGAGACCGGGGCTTCCGGCGTGACTTCCGGCGTAGCATCCTGAGCAGCTACCGCGCCGGCCAGCAGCGCCAGCAGCAGAGCGACGATGATGGCACTCAAACGAGCAGCACGAATCATGGGTTTTCCTCCTCCGTTAACTGATTGATCACGTCATCCAGCCAGTCAAGCTCCGCCGTCAGATGCTGCCGCAGGTGATCAATAACCAACTGCATACTGCCGCCGTGCGGCGGGATTGTCCGGGCTGCCGCCAGTTCGGCGGCCAGCGCGGCCCGGCGCGCCAGCAAAGCGGCGCGGCGTTCATCGGGCGGCAGTGTATCCAGAAACGCCAGGCCGATGTCACCGGCGAACCGCGCCGGATGATACGCCGCCAGATTTTCGCGCAGCAGGCGCTGATAGACCGCCTCGCCCGCCGGCGTGATCTGGTAAACCTGGCGCGGTGGGCGGTTGCCCTCCTGGATTTCGGTCGGCTGAATCCAGCCCGCTTCCGTCATTTTGTCCAGCAGGTAATAGGCTGTCGGCTTCTTTAAATCCACACACGACGCCATATTCTGGTTGATAAACTCGTGAAGCTGGTAGCCATGCATGTCCGCGCGCCGCAGCAAGCCTAACAGCAGCAATTCCCGATCCATCGGACTGGCCTCTGATTAATCAATCCTGACTAGTCAGAACTGATTATAGCGTATGGCATCCGGCTGTCAAGCGTCCGCTGCCGTTTCAAACTTCTAACGTCTCCGCCGGTTGGCCGTTGATTATCCGTCCAAAGGCCGTTGACAATCCCCACCCGTAAAAAAATATACTGAGTGAAGATTGTCTCCGGTATCATATGGAAAGGCAGATAATATGCCGCGCACCCTGTTTATTCTGGTCGCCCTGGCGCTGCTGCTGGCGGCCTGTAATCTGAATGCGGTTGACCCCACGCCCGCGACACCCGTTGGGCAGGTGATGACACCCCCGCCGCTGCCGACGCAGGGCGCGACCTTCACGCCGCCCTCACAACCCACCACCCAGCCCACCGCGACCACCCGCCCCGGCGGCAGCACGACGACCTGCACGCCGCGTGCGGACTGGCCGGTGCGTTATACGGTGGTGGCCGGCGATACCATCAGCAGTCTCGCGGTGCGCACTAACAGTACCGTGAACGACATCGTCGCGGGCAACTGCCTGGCGAACGCCAACACCATCGCCGTCGGGCAAACGCTGCGCCTGCCGCGCACGCCGCAGTCCGCGCCACCGCCGACTCAGCAGCCGGCGACTCTGAGTCCCGGCAGCCCCACCGGCTACCTGTCCCTGAACAACATCATTTCAGGTGACGCCGGTTTCGTTGCGCTGCTGCGCGGCGATACGCTGACGATTCAATGGGTTAATCCCCCGCCAAATATGTGGCGCGCCTTCTTCCAGCTTGAAAGCCCGGACGGCAGCGTGATTACCCCCATCGGTGAGGATGCCAATCCTACCGACGGCGTGACCCTGAACTGGACGGTACCCGCCGGCCTGTCGGGCGAAAAGCTGACGGCCTACGCGCGTTACTGGGAAAGCCTGACCTACATCTTCAGCACGCCGGTCAATGTCACGTCCGCACCGCCGCCGGGACAGAGCTGCGAAATCACCGCCGCGCAGGGGCATACGCTGGCTGCCTACAACCAGCCGGACGCCAATTCCGGCCTGTTTCTCAACGCCGCGTCGGGCGAATACTATGAAGTGATGGGCCGGACGCTGGCAGGCTGGTATGCGATAAACGCTCCCGGCATCCCGAATGTGCCGCCCTTCCAACGTCTGAAGTACGTGCCGCCGCAGTCCGTATTATACGGGCGCGGCCTGTGCGCCGGGATTCCGCCCGCGCCGCTGCCGGGGCAGATGGCGACCTTCACCAATACCATCGCCGGCATTGCGATTGATTACCCGATGGGCTGGAGCGCGGCGGCCTTCGGCAATACCATTACCCTGAGCGGGCCGGATGGCAGCGCGTTTGAAGTGCTGTTCAGTGAAGCGGGACAAACGCGCCCACCACAGGACGAGGCCAACTCGTGCAAGAGCGTGCCGCTGTGCATCGGCAACCGCACGATCACGAACGAGAGCACGGTAACGCTGCCGAGCGGGCTGATCGGCTACCGGCTGGATTTAAGCGGCGACCCGGTGAAAGGACTCACCCCGGCGGTGTATACCTTCACCATCATCAGCAACCGGAATATGGTACTGCGCGGCTTTGGCGACCTGAGCGTGTACAACACGATCCTGAACACGGTGCGCCCGGCCTGACAACCGCTGCCGAGGGGCACGGCGTGCCGTGCCCCTGCCGGGGCCAACTATTCCCCGCAGCCGGAATTTTATTGACAACCGAACGATTGTTCCTCTATACTAGTTAGAACAACCATTCGCTTCGTTAATAAGGTGCTCCGTTATGAAAGACTTTAACAAACTCTCTGAACGTCAGCGCAATATTCTGCGCTATATGGAAAAGTACGTGACCGATCACGGCTTTCCCCCCACGATCCGTCAGATCGGTGAAGCCACCGGCATCAATTCGACTTCCGTTGTCAACTACAACCTGAACAAACTGGTGCAGGCCGGGTATCTGGCGCGCTCGTCCCATGTAGCGCGCGGCCTCCGTCTGACGCAGGCCGTGCCGGGTACGGATGGCAAAAAGGCGGCGCGGGTGAAACTTCAGCCGTCCAACGTGCAGGTACGCATGTACGGCCATATTTTCGCCAGCGAACCGGTTCCCGTACCGGAAGATTATTACCCTGACCCGGAAGACAACATCGAAGTGACGGCCTCGCTGTTGAGCGGCGTTGACCCGGCGGAAGCCTTCGCGCTGCGCGTGAAGGGTGACTCGATGGTGGATGCCATGATCCGCGAAGGGGATATTGTCATCCTGCGCAGCCAGCAGACCGCCAACAACGGCGACATGGTGGCCGTGTGGCTGGAAGACCGCAGCGAAACTACGCTGAAATACTTCTACAAGGAAGGCAGCCGGATTCGTTTGCAGCCGGCCCACCCGCACATGCAGCCGATTTACGTAGACCCGGCAACCTGCCGCGTACGCGGCAAGGTGCTGTCTATTATTCGCCAGGTGTAGGCAAATCCCTTATTCCCGGTGTGGGGGGTGAAGCCCCCCTTTCGACAGGCTGGCGCTTTCATGTTATGCTTCGCCGCTGGTTGTGGTTGAACCCGGTGATAGCATGGCATTGTCGTCATCTCCCATTCGTGTTGTCCACCTTATCGCCCGCCTGAACATCGGCGGCGCGGCAGTGGTGGTGTCGTTGATGGCTGCGCATCAGCGACCGCCCGAATTTGAAACCATGCTGGTCTGTGGGCGCATCGGTGAAACCGAAGGGGATATGCAGTATTATGCTGAACAGCTTGGCATACAGCCCATCTTCATCCCCGAATTAGGCCGCGAACTCCATCCCCTCCGGGACATCGTTACCATCTGGAAAGTTTACCGTCTGCTGCGGCGCCTCAAACCGGATGTTGTCCACACCCATACCTCAAAGGCGGGATTCGTGGGGCGCATCGCCGCCCGGCTGGCCGGCGTGCCGGTGATCGTCCACACCTTTCACGGCCATGTTTTCTACGGCGTTTTTCGTGGCTCACACGCGCGGCTGATGGAACGCATTTCGATTGCGCTGGAGCGTTTTGCCGCCGCCTTCTGCGACCGCATTGTGACCCTCAGCGACCGCCTGCGCGATGAACTGGCCGATCGTTTTCACATCACACAAAAGTCTCGAATCACGGTAGTACCCATTCCAGTGGATTTAACCGCCTTGATAAAAATACCGCGCCGCGCCGGAACGTTCCGGGCGGCCTGGAACATCCCGGCGAATGCGCCCCTCATCGGGCTGGTCGGTCGGCTGGTGCCAATGAAAAATCCAGAATTATTTGTGCAGGCCGCAGCGCAAGTAAAAGCCCACCAGCCGGATGCTTATTTTGTCATCGTCGGTGACGGTGAGCTGCGGGCGGAGGTCGAGCGGCTGGCCGCATCCCTGGGCCAGAGTGTGATATTCACCGGCTGGCAGCAGGATATGCCCGCCATCTACAGCGATCTGGATGTGCTGGCTGTCAGCAGCCAGAACGAAGGCACGCCGGTGACGCTGATCGAGGCCGTGACCGCCCGCTGCCCGGTGGTCGCCACAGCGGTCGGCGGCGTACCCGATCTGCTGTCTGACGGCGCGTTAGGCACGCTGGTGCCGCCCGATGATGCGGTGGCGCTGGCAAACGCCATCCTTGCCGCGCTGCGCCAGCCCCCGGATATGGAACAGGCCAGCCAGGTCATGCGCGACCGGCACGATGCAGCTAACGTGACACAGCAGCTTGGCGCGTTATATCGGGAAGTGCTGGCTGAAAAGGGGCGCTGATTATTCTTTTGGGAAAATGTCTTTGACGGGCAGTATAAAGCCGGGAAGAACAGCACCACCTTCCAGCGTATCCTTCCCACTCTACGGCTTATTATATGATGGGCTGCCGGCGTTGGCCGCCACAATGCAGACGATCAGCCACATCATTCCCGCGAGGTATCCCCCGATCACATCGCTAAAATAATGCAGCCCCAGATACATGCGGCTGAGGCCGACCAGCACTACCAGCAGCACAGTGGCAAAGATGATCAGAATCCGGGCCAGGCGGCGGCGTACCGCGCGCAGCAGCACATAAGCCAGCATCCCATAAGCGACCAGCGACACCATCGCGTGGCCGCTAGGAAAACTGTAATGGGTGGCCGTTGCAATCGGATTGAGAAAGACCGGGCGCGGGCGCTGAAACACCAGCTTGAGCAGCGCGTTCAAACCCTCAGCCCCGGCATACGTGGCAGTCAGCAGCAGCGCCGTCCGCCACCGCCGCCGTGCCGCCGCCCCGGCGGCCACCAGCGCGACCAGAATGAACCCGCCGGGCGACCCCACAACCGTGATGATGGTAAAGACGCTGGTGGACAGCGGCGTCGCCATCTCGTACAGGGCGTTCGCCAGTTCGGTGTCCAGGCGTACCAGCGTGCTGTCCGTACCGACTGCCTCGGCCAGCTTCGTAAACACCCATAAGCCGATGATGATCGTTATCAGCGCCGCCAGCCAACCGGCGAATACGCGCCGCCGGTCAGGCCGCGCCATGTGTTGCCAGCGCCTGTCGCAGATGGTCGAGCGAGGTATTACCACCCGAACAGATCAGACCGACTTTTTTACCGCGCAGGTCGTCCCGCATCTGGTAGGCTGCCGCCAGCGGTGACGCGCCGGCTCCTTCCACCAGGGTGTGCGCCCGTTCGATCAGCCACACCATCGCCTGCCGGATGGCCGCGTCACTGACCAGCACAAAATCATCCAACTGTTCCCACAGAATAGCCTGCGGCAGCGCGAACGCTGTCCCGGTCGCCAGCCCTTCGGCAAAGGTGCGGTTCGGCGCGGCGCACAACGACCGGCTGCGCCAGGACTCGTAACCCGCGCGGGATTCTTCCGACTGGACGGCGATCACGCGGCAGTTCGGGTTGATGCTGTGCGCGGCGATACACGCCCCCGCCGCGCCGCTGCCCCCGCCCAGCGGTACAAAAATCGTATCAATGTCCGGTTCGACCTCCAGCATTTCCAGCGTCCCCGTCCCCACCCCGGCGATCAGCAGCGGTTCGTCACCGGAATGGACGTAGCGGTAGCCGTGCTGCTGCGCCAGGGCTTCGCAGTGGGCGCGCGCCTCATCGAAATTCGCGCCATGTGAGATCACTTCCGCGCCCATGCCCCGCATGGCGGCGACTTTGCCGGGGTTCGCGCCCTCCGGCACGACGATACGCGCCGTCACGCCGAACAACTGCGCCGCGTAAGCTACCGACTGTCCGTGATTGCCGGTGGAAGCCGCGATCAGCCCGCGCTCACGTTCCGGCGGCGTAAGCTGCGATACCAGATTCACCCCGCCGCGCACCTTGAACGCGCCGACCGGCTGGTAATTTTCATGTTTAACATATACCGCCGTCCCTACCAGTTCATCCAGCGCCGGATAACGGTGGAGCGGCGTGGGCGGCAGATACGGGCGAATCCGCCGCCGGGCCAGCAGCACATCCTGAAATGTCGGGTGTTTAAATTCGACCATGATTTTGTCCTTTGTGTCTCGAATTGATGTTACCACCGGCCTTGCGCTGCAACTGGCGCGCTTCGTCCAGCACAAAATCCACCGTCGCCGTAATCGTAGGATCGGGCAGCATGGCATCCGGCAGATCGTGAATCGTATGATGTCGCAAAATCGGCGGCTCGCTCAGGTCAAGCTCGACCTCCCCCACCTGCCTGCCGCCGACCCCTTGCAACCGCAGTGTCCGGCCTTCCAGCCGAGTGGCCGGGGCAGGAACAAGCATGATCTGTAACGACGCCGTATTCAACCCCTCGCCCTGAGGTGAAGGTAATACCACGACTTCCCCGTTATGCCAGGGATGCGCCTCATCCACCACCGCCAGACTCAGCAGATTGGCGCGCAGCCGGTCACGCGCTTCCGGCGTGATGTCCGCGCGGGCGGCGTGATAACCCATCGCGTCCAGCACGATGAGCGCCGAGCGCCCCTGCGTTACCGCGCAGTGCCACACCGCCAGCGCACACGAATCACCCAGATCAAGCAGCAGTTCGCGCGTGTCAGGGACACGGCCAGCCGTATCCCTGCGCAGACCGGTTATAAATGTGTACAGCCGGGGCAGCACATCCAGTTCGCCCCGGATACCGGCGGTGTACAGGATGCGCAGCCGGTTTAGCGGTGCCCTTGCCTCGTCCCTCATCCCTCGTTACATATCCCTTACCGGTGCTTCCACCCAGCCGGACGCTTCTCGACAAACGCCGTCATCCCTTCGGTTTTATCCTCGGTGCCGAACAACAGGTAAAAGTTGCGTTTCTCGAAGGTCAGCCCTTCGGACAGTCCCAGTTCTTCGGCTTTGTTGATCGCTTCTTTCACCGCCTGCGCGGCCACGCCGGGCATCCCCGCGATTTTCTCCGCCAGACGGATGGCCTCGCTCAGATACGCATCAACCGGGAATACGTGGTTGACGAGGCCGTAATGCCGCGCTTCCTCGGCGGTCAGGTGGCGGTTGGCAAGGCAGATTTCCATCGCCAGCGCCTTACCAACGGCGCGGGTCATCCGCTGCGTGCCGCCCGCGCCAGGCATGATACCGATGGTGATTTCCGGCTGCCCGAACTTCGCTGTCTCCGACGCGATAATCATGTCACACATCATCGCCATTTCACAGCCGCCGCCCAGCGCCCAGCCCGACACCGCCGCGATCAATGGCTTACGGATACGCATCAGCCGCGACCAGTCGGTGAAATCGCCGCCGGCAAACATCGTCACCGCGCCGGTATCCGCCATCTCTTTGATGTCCGCACCGGCGGCAAAGGCCTTGTCGCTGCCGGTCAGCACCAGACAGCGAACGCTGTCATCCCGGTCGAAGGCTTCCAGCGCCTCAAAAACTTCGCGCGTCAGCGCACTGTTGAGGGCGTTCAGCGCCTTCGGGCGGTTCAGCCGTACCAACCCCACTCCCGGCGCGGGGGTTTCGATCAGAATATTCTCATAAGCCATTGTTAAGACTCCTTATGAAGAATGCATTTTCATACAATGACAATCAAAATCGGTAGCCGTAGGGGCGGGTTTGAAACCCGCCCCTACAACCCAGTTTATTACCGATGTTGACCGTCAAAATTCAGTAGCGACAGGGCAGACCGTGTCCCGACTATAAATTGGTATGTGTATTAGTCTAATCCGCGAGCGGCGCGCCTGCCACCCATTCAGGCCGGAGAGTGGGGAACTTAGAGGACATTCTTGGTAGGGACACGACATGCCATGTCCCTACGTGTCCGCGATTTTCACCACTCCTTTCAGGCCGCGCTGGTTGGCGGCGGGCAGCGAGCGATATACAATATCCACCACATTGAAGGTGACGCCATTCCACGATGAGGACCGACTGATGATAAGTGAGCCGCTGCTCGCTGGTCTGGACGTAGGCACTACCAACGTCAAGGCACTGATTTTTACCCCCGACGGCCACCCGGTCGCGCAGGCCAGCGCCCCTACGCCCGTCCATGTCCCCCAGCCCGGCTGGGCCTATTACGAACCCGAAGAACTGTGGCAGACCACCGCCGCCGCTTTACGTCAGGCAACTGCCCAGGTGGACGCGCGCCGGATCGCCTCGGTCGCGGTCGCCAGCATGGGTGAGGCCGGCGTGCTGCTGGACGCGCATAACCGCGCCCTGTATCCGGCGATTGCCTGGTACGATACCCGCGCGCAGGCACAATCCGACTGGCTGGAACAGACCATCGGCAAAGACCGGCTGTTCGCCGTTACCGGCCTGTCGCTTCAGCCCATCTTCGGCCTGTGTAAGCTGCTGTGGCTGAAACAGAACGAACCGGAGCGGTTCGCGCAGGCAGTGCGTTTCCTCAACATCGCGGATTACATCGCCTTCCGGCTGTCCGGCGAACAGGCGACCGACTATTCTCTTGCCTCGCGCACGATGGCACTGGACATCGCGCGGCGGCAGTGGGCCAGCGACATTGTTGCAGCGGTGGGGCTGAACGCGGATTTATACGCGCCGCTGCTGCCGGGCGGCACGCGGTTGGGGCCGGTAACGGCGGAGGCTGCCGCTGCGACCGGCCTGCCGACATCAGCGCAGGTGGCGACCGGCGGGCATGATCACGTCTGCGGTTCGCTGGCTGCCGGGGTGATTTCGCCCGGTGTGGCGCTGAATTCGCTGGGTACGGCGGAGACGATCTTTATCTCGCTGGAAAAACCGCTGGCGGATGCCAACCTGGGGCGGCAGGGCTTCACCCAGGGCGCGCATGTGGTCGGCGGGCTGTATTACGTCTTTGGTTCGATGTACACCTCCGGCGCGTGTGTCGAGTGGTTCCGCGCGGCGCTGGCTGATCACCGCGATTACGCCACGCTGATTGCCGAAGCCGAAGCCGTCCCACCGGGCAGCGGCGGCATCTGTTTTCTGCCGCACTTGCAGCTTGCCAGTTCTCCCCATGATGACCCGCTCGCACGCGGCGCGTTCATCGGCCTCAGCACCGGCGCCAGCCGGGGGGCGCTGTTCCGCGCCGTGCTGGAAGGCACCGCCTTTGACTCTCGCGCCATGCTTGAGGCGCTGCTGGCTTACGCGCCCGATCTGCGCCGGATTACGGCCATCGGCGGCGTAACCCGCAACGCGCTCTGGATGCAGATTAAGGCCTCGGTACTCAACCGCCCGCTTGATCTGATGCAGGTCAGCGATGCCGCCAGCCTGGGCGCGGCCATCCTCGGCGGGCTGGGCGCGGGCGTTTACCCGGATGTAGCGGCAGCCCAGCACATGCTCCGCCGGGAAACGCTGCGGGTCGAACCGGCAGCGGCGCAGGTCAGCCTGTACGAACAGATATACCAGCAGGTTTTCCAGCCGATGTATCCGGCGCTGCGCCCGCTGCATCACGCCCTGTATCATATTCACCAGAAGGACTAAAAATCATGCCGCTGATCAGCCAGCCGGAAGCCGTCGCCGCTATTTACGCACAGGCGGCGGACTGCGGCCTGTGCCTTGCCAACTTCTGCACCGCTAACCGCTACACAACTGAGGCGATTCTGCGCGCGGCCTACGAGTTCGGCCAGGAACATGGCTTACAGGCCGTGCCGATTGTGGTATCCGCCACCGGCAATTACCCGATTGAAGCGCAGCTTGCCAGTTACACCCACCTGAAAGACGCCGCGTTAGGCATCAGGGCGCTGGTGGACGATGTAACCCTGCTCGTCAGTCCGGGCAGCCCGTATGCCGGTTTGCAGGTAATGCTGCACCTCGATCACGGCCAACCGGAAGCCGACGACGCGCTGTTTGAGTGGGCGGTGGGCCGGTTCGCCACCATCATGTACGATGCGTCCGACTGGCCGATGGAACAGAATATCGCCATGACGCGCCGGTTTGTCGAACGGACGCAGGGTAAGGTGCTGGTCGAAGGCGCGGTCGCGGAAATCGCACAGGCGGCTGACCATGCCGAAGTTCCACTTACATCGCCGGAGGACGCCGAACGGTTCTTCCGCGAAACCGGCGTGTTTCTGATCGTGCCCGATCTGGGCACGGAACACCGCTCAACGGCTGTTGCCGCCCACTATGACGGCGACCGGGCGCGCGCGATCAAAGCGCGCACCGGCACACGTATGGTATTACATGGCGCGTCCAGCCTGCCGGATGCCGACCTGCGGCGGCTGCCCTCGGACGGGATTGTAAAAGTCAATGGCTGGACGATTTTTGAGCGGCTGGGCGGGCAGGCCGTCGCCCGTTATATCCTGAGCGAACTGGGTCACATTCTGCCGGCGGACGAACTGCGCAATCTGCACGCGGCGGGGGTGATCGGCCCGGCGGCGCTGGCATCGGCCAGCGGTACGCCGCAGTTGGACAGCCTGCGCGAAGAACGCCGCCGCGAGGTGTGGCAGGCCGCCGTCGTAGCGCGGATGAAGTTCTATCTCGACCACTACCATTACGCGGCGTGGCAGCCGGTATAAGCCGGTTGTCCGGGGTTTCAGGCGGTCAGCAGGCGTTGGATCGCGGTCACGATGTCCGGCGGCGTTTTATGCCGGGCGAGGGTATTCAGCCACAGCACCGGCGCGCCCGGCTGCCGCACGGCGATTCCGCTTAACTGGCGGAAATGTTTGAGGAAATCCGCCGCGTTCTTATAACCCCGCCGCCTGAAGAAGTCTTCGTCCTTATGCTCGGCCAGTTGCCGCAGCGCCACCACCGCGCGGCTCAGATCAGCTTCGGCCAGTTCGCGTTCGGCCACCAGCCACAGCAGATTGACGATGCTCGGCGGCATCTGTCCCACTTTATCCCCCAGCATCGCCATCAGCCTGCCGCTGTGCGCGTCAGTTTCCTCTGTATCCAGTTCGCGGCTGCGAATACGTCGGACTTCGATGTTGAAGGGGGTATGGGTCTTGAAGATGACGGTGAAATCAGGCCCACGCTGCTTTAAAGCGACGTACTTTTCATATTCGACTGAGAAACGTTCGTCTCGCAGTAGCAGCGCGGCGGTTTCCAGTTCGGCGCGTAAATCCTTCAGGCCGCTGTCGCCGCTCACATTTTTCAGTTTGGAGCGGATTTTGGCGCGATAATGGGTCGCAAACGTATGGAAGCGCCGCGATTCCCGCGCCCAGCTTTCAAACTCAGCATACAGGGCGGGTTTCGCGCCGTCGAAGATGTAACCCAGCAGATCATCGAGGGCGGTCATGGCCGTATCATAGATTAAAGCGCGGGCTGGTGGTCGTAGGGGCAGGTTTCGAAACCCGCCCCTACTGACGGTTTCCTGTTAATCCATTATCGCTGGAAGATCGGCACAAACTGGCGTTCGCGCTCGCCGGTGTAAATCTGGCGTGGGCGAGCGATGCGGGTGTGTTTGTCCTCGCGCATTTCCTTCCACTGGGCAATCCAGCCCGGCAGGCGGCCAATGGCGAACATGACCGTGAACATATTGGTCGGGATGCCCATCGCCCGGTAGATGATGCCGCTGTAGAAGTCCACGTTGGGGTACAGCTTGCGCTCCACAAAGTATTCGTCGCGCAGGGCGATTTCTTCCAGATTCTTGGCAATTTCCAGCAGCGGGTCGTCCACACCCAGCGCACCCAACACCTCATCCGCCGACTTCTTCAAAATCTGCGCGCGCGGGTCGAAGTTGCGGTAAACGCGGTGGCCGAAGCCCATCAGCCGGAAGTCGGAATTTTTGTCCTTCGCCATGTCCACGTACTTGCGGTAGTTACCGCCGTCGTCGCGGATCATTTCCAGCATCTCGATGACTTCCTGGTTCGCGCCGCCGTGCAGCGGCCCCCACAGCGCACAGATGCCTGCGCCAATCGAAGCGAACAGGCCGGCGCGGCTGCTGCCGACCATTCGCACAGTCGAGGTCGAACAGTTCTGTTCGTGGTCGGCGTGCAGGATGAGCAGCAGATTCAGCGCACGCTGAAGCACGTCCGGCACTTCGTAATCCATCGTCGGCAGGCAGAACATCATGTTCAGAAAGTTCTGCACATAGTTCAGATCGTTGCGCGGATACACATAGGGGTGGCCGACCGAGTGTTTGTAAGCAAAGGTCGCAATCGTCGGCACTTTTGCCAGCAGGCGGATGATGTTCAGGTTGATGGTTTCCGGGCTGTCATCTTCCTCGTAGTAGGTTGCCAGCGAAATCACCATCGCCGCCAGAATCGCCATCGGGTGCGCGGTGGGCGGATAGGCTTCCAGCGCCTTTTTCATATCTTCATGAATCAGGGTGTGATGGCAGATATCGCGCTCGAATTCCTTCAGCTTTTCCAGATGCGGCAGCTGCCCGTAAATCAGCAGGTGCATCACTTCCGTGAAGCTGGCAAGCGCGGCGATTTGCTCAATCGGATAGCCCCGATAGCGCAGGATACCGGCATCGCCATCAATGTAGGTGATGGCGCTTTCGCACGCGCCGGTGTTGCCATATCCGGGATCGAAGGCAATGGCTTTGGTTTTGGCGCGCAGGGATTGCGCGTCAATCCCGATCTCCTCTTCCGAGCCAACAATCACGGGAAATTCAAATTCCCGTCCGTTAAAGATGAGCTTGGCGTTTTCCATAACTGAGTCTCCATGAAGTAATGTTGAGTCACACAGGTCGGCCCTTAATGACGCGCCTGCCGAAGCCAATAAACCACGCCGGACAGTCCAGTCATATGCTGGCGGCTGTCCGCATAACTGACTGTTACAAGCTTAACCCACTATTCGATTTGCTTCCACTAATGCCGGATTAAAACGTTAGACGCGCTGGCGTGCGGGTTTCTTTCACGCTTTTAGGATTTCTTACGTTCCCTTTTGCATAACAGCAGGTAAGATAAAGAGGGATACCATTGAGACAGCATAAACCTTTCCGTGAAAATAAGACTTCAATCCACAGTACATCAACTCAAAAGGCTGTGGACATCGCTGATACCTCGCCCTGCCCCACCGCCTCGTCCGGCACAGTTCCTGTCCAGTCTGGTACGGGTTCTCATTCTGTTAATGGTCGTTGTGATCCTGATGACCATCCCGGCGGGGATTGCCGCCCCCGGTTTCACGCGGGTGTTTGATCTGGTGCTTTACACCGTTCTGCTGGTGCTGCTGGCTGGTGTGTATGTGATCAACCGGCGCGGCCATTTTACTGCTGCGGCCTCCGGTGTGATTATCCTGACAACGGCTGGGGTTTTGCTGGCCGGCCTCCCCTACCAGCCGGCGGCGCGCATCCAGTGGCTGGATTACCTCGTGATTCCTATCATCCTGTGCATCATCCTGTTTTCGGTGCGAACGGCAGCCGCCATCTCGCTGGCGATTATGGGCAGCACCTTCTTTCTACCGGTTTTCATCCCCGGTTTTGATCTGCTGACCCTGATCTTCGGCCCGCTGACGTTTAACGCGGCGGTGGCCGCGCTGCTGCTGGTCATGCGGTGGTTTATCAACAACCTGGAAGCGGATCGCCGGGCGCAGCTGCTCGCCAGTGAGGAACGGCTGCGCCGGAGCGAGCAGAACTACCGGCAGTTGGTCGAACTCTCGCCGGCCCCGATTCTGATCTATGATGGCACCACCGTTCGGTATGTGAATTCGGCAGCCGTCGAATTATTTGGGGCTGCCAGCGCGGCGGAGGTGGTGGGCAAAACCGTCCGCGATCTCATCCACCCGGACTACCTGCCGGTAGTTGAATACCAGATTGAGACCGTGCTGCGCTATAACGAGAGCTTTCACGCGGCGGATCGAAAACTGCTGCGGCTGGATGGCGGCACCATAGACGTGGAGGCTGCTGGCAGTTTGATTATGTTTGATAACCGGCCCGCGCTCCAGGTAGTCTACAAAAATATCACCCACCACAAACAGCAGGCCGCCGTCGAACGTCAACGTCGCCTGAGTGCCGAACTCCTGCGCGATACGGCAGCCGCCCTCAACAGCACCCTGGTTCTGAGTGAAGTGTTTCAACGCATCCTGCGCTATGCCATGCTGCTCCTCCCACACGACGCAGCCCGGATTATGCTGATCGAATCGGATGTGGCATATGAAGTGGAAGCGCGTGGGTACGACAACCATCCGGCTGACATGCCGCCGGCGCAGCTTGCTCTTGACACGCTGCCGCACCTGCCGCACCTGCTGGAAACCGGCGAAGCCCTGGTTTTCTCGGATGTGTCGGCCTCGCCCTACCGCGATGTGCTGCCCGGCTGGGTGCGTTCCCATGCGGACGCGCCCCTCATTGTGGAAGATAAGGTGATTGGTTTCATCTGCCTGGACAGCGCCATCACCGGCGCGCTCCAGTCAGAGCATGTTCGCCAGCTTCAGACTTTCGCCGATCAGGCCAGCAGCGCCGTTCAGAACGCGCTGCATTACGAACAGATGCGGCAGTCCAACAACCTGCTGGAAGAATACGTTGAAGAACGCACGGCGGAGCTGTCCAGCACACGCAGCAGCGTTGAAACCATCCTCAACAGCACCCGTGATGCCATCATCCTGGTCAGATCAAACGGCAGAATCGAACAGGTTAATCCGGCTTTCAGCCATTTATTCGGTTATACTGCCGGAGATGTTTACGCCCGCAAACTGGCCGATCTGGCCGACACGACCGGAGAGGCGGCGCTGGCGGCGGCCATCACGAATGTGATCACCAGCGGCCAGCCCGCCCGCCTGGAAGTCTTGATGTGCCATCAGAACGGCAAAACCTTTACCGCCGACGCGCTGCTGGCACCCGCCGCCGCCAGCCCTCGCCAGCCGGGCATGATCGTGTGCAGCCTGCGCGATATAAGTGCGCAGAAACAGATTCAACTCGAACTGATGCGGGCGCTGGAACATGAACGTGAGTTGAGCGAACTGAAAACCCGCTTCACCACGACCGTATCACACGAGTTCCGTACCCCGCTGTCGGCCATTCTGTCATCCAGCGACATCCTGAAGCGGTATTATGACCGTTTATCGGATGAACGCCGGCAGGAACATCTGACCACCATTCAAACCTACGTGCGCCGCATGGCCGACATGATCGAGGATACCCTGATTATGGCGCGGTCGCAGGCCGTCGGGCTGAATTACAATCCTATACCGGTCGAAGTTGACGACTTTTTCCGCCGGCTGGTGACCGAATTTTGGGAGACGTTCGACACCGCGCACCAACTGGTCTATCATGTCACCGGCGTTCCGGGAGACCTGATGGGCGACCGCCGGCTGCTGCATCGTATGGTGAGCAACCTGCTGTCGAACGCGGTGAAGTACTCACCGAACGGCAGTACCGTTTACATCAGCCTTGACTGCCAGCCGGAGCAGGTGCAGTTGAGCGTGCGGGACGAAGGCATCGGCATCCCGCCGGAAGAAATCGGGCACATCTTCGATATGTTCTTCCGCGCCAGCAATACATCAGCGGTGTCAGGCACAGGTCTGGGTTTGCCCATCGTGAAGGAAGTCGTCAGCCTGCATGGCGGGCAGGTTCAGGCTGCCAACGCTGCCGGACAGGGCACGATTTTCACGATTACCCTTCCCCGGCGGCTGCCAGCCGGGCAAACGTGAAAATTTGATAAATAATGCACGCGCTTAAGGTTTCCTTTATTCTTCATCGTTATAATCAGGTTTAGAAGATCACATTACAGCAGATTAATATCCATACGTCCGAGGAATGGCATGACCAATATTCTGATCGTAGAAGACAATGTGCTGACGCAGCGCGTGCTGAGCATGGCCTTACGCAGCGCCGGTTATACCGTCGTTACGGCTGCCAACGGTGTTGAGGCGCTGGAACGGCTGGCCGACGCTCCGGTTGATCTGGTCGTCACCGACCTGGCGATGCCCCACATGGACGGATTAACCCTGCTGCAGCATATTCGAAATAACGATCAGTACGCGGCGGTGCCAGTTGTCATGCTGACGGCCAACGGCCAGACCACCGTTCGCAATCAGGCGCTGGCACTGGGGGCCGATGGCTTTTTGACCAAACCGACCGGCTCACGCGAGCTGCTGGAAACCATCAGCCGCTTCGTCTACGCCCGTACATAGAGGGCGAGGCGAAACTCGCCCTCATCCCCTGTTCACAGGTCAGCGCCGGTCGTCCCCGGCATCATCCTGGGTGCGGCGGCCATGTGATGCCTGCCCGCCCTTACGTCCAATCTCCGCCATATGTTCGCGGTCGCGGCTGACGGCTTCGCCACCCTTACGACCAGCGGAGCGGGCTTCATCCGAGGTAAACTCATGCGCGGTGCCTTTCTCATGGGCGGCGCGCCCGCCTTTGCTGGCGATCTCGCGCTGTTTGTCTTTGTCCATCGAAGCAAACCCTCGGCGGTTTTTCTTTTCGGCCATGACGGTTCTCCTTACAATAAACCTCCAGATACTGCCATCATAACCATAATCCAGCCTCAGGCATATGACCCGATAAGTGGATTTTTGGCTGGGACAGGTACTAGGACATGGGCGGAGAACTACCGTCCATCCTGTCAAAAATGCCCAAATCTGGAGGCTCTCCGGGCGCGAATCAGGACTATAATAGAAGGTAGATGAACTATATGAACCTCGAAGTGTGCCCCTGCCATGACCGCCGAACCACTGCTCAAAATCGAAAATCAGATACCGTATGCCACCCCGATCTACTGGTGGATTCACGTGGACGACATCCCGCTGGATGCCGTCGTTAAACCCAGCCGTCAGTACGAGCGCCCCTTTCTGGCGTGGGAAACCGTGCGAAAAATCCGCAACCCGTTCTTTGATAACGGCACGGGATTTGAAGGTTATTTCGTCGGCTTCTGCCAGTCATCCGATGAGGCGCTGGCCCGGCTGCTCGGCCTCAGCCAGAGCATTCTGGAAAACATCTGCCGCCTGCACCGCATGGATTACACCTTCAAATCCCGGCTGATGAAAACGCTGACCGGCGAAATCTGCGATACCAAAGCCATGTACGAATGGTCGGCGCAGTTAGGCGCGGCGCTGGCGCAGCTGCGCTGCAACGTGCGCCAGAACCGGCGTACCGAAACGTTCCAGATCGAAACGTATTACATCGTCAACCGCCTGCCGATGATCGCTTACTACCAGGATGATCGCACCATCGAGCAGCGGTACATGATCGGCTACTGCCACGCCCCCGGCAGCCGCGCGCATATCACCTTCCATTCGCTGAAACCGTCGCAGCAGGAGGCATGGCTGGTGGCGCAGTTGATCGGGCGTTTCGGCCATCCTCTGGTGCGGCAGTATCTGCGCAGCGCCGGGGCTTGACCACAGCCGCCGGTTCACCTTAAGATCAACGATGTTCCGTAGGGGCACGGCGTACCGTGCTCTTTCTGTGTGACAGGGTATAACTATGGGAACGCTCTACGTCGTGCCGACGCCGATTGGTAATCTGGAAGACATCACGCTGCGGGGGCTGCGCGTGCTGAAGGAAGCCGCGCTCATCGCCGCCGAGGACACCCGCACGACGCGCGTGCTGCTCGATCACTACGGCATCACCACGCCGGCCACCAGCTATCACGAACATAACAAGCTGGCGAAACTCGATGCCATTTTTGACGCGCTGGCGGCGGGAGACGTGGCGCTGGTATCCGACGCCGGCACGCCGGGCATTTCCGACCCCGGTTACGAACTGGTTGGCGAAGCCATCCGGCGCGGCCACCGGGTTGAACCGCTGCCCGGCGCGAACGCGGTGCTGCCGGCGCTGGTGGGGTCGGGCCTGCCAACGGACAGCTTCATCTACCTCGGTTTTTTGCCGCGTAAACAGAAGGCGCTGCTGGATTTTCTGGCGGAACTGGCCGGTGAGCCGCGCACGCTGGTGGCCTACGACAGCCCCAACCGCCTGACCGATACGCTGGCGGCGGTGCAGCAGGTGATGGGCGCAGATCGCCCCGTGTGTGTGGCGCGCGAACTGAGCAAAATGTTCGAGGAGTTCCGGCGAGGCACGGTGAGCGACGTGCTGGCGCATTTCCGGCAGACCCCGCCGCGCGGCGAAATCACGCTGGTGATCGGCGGCCAGCCGCCGGCAGCGCGGGAGATGTGGGACGAAACGAAAGTCCGCACCGCGCTGTACCTGCGCCTCGACGCGGGTGAACCCCTCAGCCGCGCCGCGCGGGCGATTGCCGGGCTGTCCGGCTGGGAGCGCCGCGCCGTGTATGCCCTCGGCGCGGAGTATAAAGGCGGCGGGCGGCGGTAAATCAGGCATAACCCCCAGCCGGCGGTGTAAACTGTCGGGGGTTATGCTGTATTTTCTGCAACTACGGAATGCCCCAGATGCTGACGATGCCCCAGGAACCATTCGCAGCCATACGGGTACCGTCAGGGCTGAAAGCGACTGTATCAACAATTGAACCGGGGGGGGACAATGTTATTAAATCCTTCGGCGCAGTCGGATCGCTGACATCCCATAACCATAGTTCGCCAGGATTTAGCGTCCCGACCAGTAATAGCTGTCCGTCAGGGCTTAAAGCCAGACTGCGTATACTACCGCGCTGTTCAGTTCGTTCCACAACAAGTTCCCCGGTTGTGGCATTCCAGATGCGGAATGCTTTATCATGACTGCCCGACACCAGATAATTCCCGTCAGGACTAAAGGCGACGCTCCAGACAGCATCACGATGTTGGGGTGTTAAAGTATGTACGACTGCACCCTTTTTCCAATCCCAGATTATTACCGAGCCATCCTGATAACCAGCTGCAAGCTTCGTCCCATCAGGATTGAAAGCAGTACAATAAGGGTCAGGGTGGTCGGTGGAGTGAAGCGTGCGAGTCTCGTTGCCAGTCGCAACTTCAAAGACACGAATCCTATCATCATCCCCACTGTAAGCAATAGAAATATATGCTCCATCTGGGTCGAAAGCTAATCGCTGAGCATCACCATTAACGTTTTCGCTTCCGCCTGTACGTAGGAGGTCACGTGCCCCTGTCAGTTGCCATAGTTTGACTAAATCATCAGCCCCGCCTGACGCCAAGAGATTAGGATCAGTAGGACTGAATGCAAGTGAAAGGTTGCCGTTACCTTTATGCTGCCCCAGTAACCTGCTGGATTCCGTTTCAATATCCCACAGCAGGATACGATTATCCCAATAACCGGCGGCAACCTGTTTGCTATCCCCGGTAAAAACCACCCCTTCACCAAAGTAGTTATTAAACAGGTGTATCGGATCGCCAATCGGTTGAGCATTTACAGTATCCCAGAAGCGTAAAACGCCATCTGGAGACGTGGAAGCAAGTTCCCCACCATCAGGACTCAGTGCAATGAGTACCCATTTGAAACTATCAGTTTGTGCCAGTTCGTTTACCTGTGTCAGGTTTTCCATATCCCATATACGAATGGAAGTGTCATCGCCCGATGAAATCAGGGACGTGCTATCAGGCGTGAATACTAAACTGCCAACAGCACCCGTATGGCCTGCCAGGGTACCGATTGCAGTTTCGCTGTCGGTATCCCAGAGGCGGATGGTTGTATCGCGGCTGCCAGATGCCAGGATGCGGCCATTAGGACTGAAGGCAACAGTCATCACGATGTCATCGTGCTGCCCGATTTGCCGGGTGCTGCCGCTGCTCATATCCAGGACCATAATACGATTTTCAGACGCTGGATACGCCAAAAGTGTACCTGAATCGTTAAAAGCAATATCATTGCTGGTAACGCTGTCTATTATCGTCTGACCTTCAGCCGGGTTCGCTGGATCGGTTATATCCCAGAGTTTCAGGCTGCTATAACCACGTGCAGCCAGCAGCCTGCCATCGGGGCTGAAGGCCAATGACCGCGCTGAAGGGTGAAATGGTATCGGACTACCGATTGGACTTTCGGTAGCGACATTCCATAGCCGGATTGTATCATCCCACGAACCGGAGGCTAATATACTTCCATCTGAGTTAAACGCGATGGCTTCCACGAAACTGGTATGACCGTCCAGCAAACGCGGTGGGGTATTTGGCTGATCATGGTCATACAACCAGACCCCTCTGTACGTTCCAAATGCCACTGTCTTACCATCGGGCGACCAGCTAACACGAATGGGATTGCCGCGCCCTAACAGCTTCAGCCGCTCAACCTGCGCCGCATTCTCAGCAGTAATGACCGTTCGACCGTCTGCCGGCGTTGGAATCACGCGCGGCGAGTTTACGCTACCGCTAGGGTTGACCAGCAGCAAAATCACCAGCGCGATAATGATGATACTGGCAGCACCAGCCGCCGCATACAGCCAGAGCGGGCGGCGGCGATCTGACGGAGGCAGTGCTTTCAACGCGTTGTTGGCTTCCTGTTTCACGCTAGGGGAAACATGCTCGCTGTTTATAATCGTTTCCAGTAGCATCCTAACCTCATCTGCAGTACGGCTGCTTAGCCGCGCCCCCAGATGTTTCAGGCGATCAATAATACGATTAATGTCGGGTTCCAAAAGTTGATTGAGGTTACGCAGTTGTTCGCGCTCATTTTTTAGGGGATTTGTCTTATCTAGAAATGGTGGCGGCGGCGGCGGCGGATCCGGCATGGGATACGCGCCGCTTAGAATTTGCTTCTGGAGATTAAGCAGGCTGCGTGAAATCGCCAGCGCCGTTTCCGGGCTGTTCAGCTTGCGCGCGTCAACATAGTGGGTTTCCTGCAGTCGTCCGATGGGCAGTTCCGCTTCTTTCAGCAGAATTGGCAGAATCGGCTTGTTCAGGTCGAGGGCATACTGATGTTCAACATAGCAGAAGGCGGAAGCGTTGGATTGTGGCGACAGGGCGAACACAAACACATCCGCCTCTTTGATCTTGTGTACAATCCGCTGCCACCAGTTGTCGCCGCCGTGTAGATCGCGGTCAAACCACACTTCACCTCCGGCTTTTTCCAGCAGTGTTTGTAGTTTCTTAACTTTAGCGTAATTCTGGTGAGCATAACTGATAAACAGGCGCATACTATCCCCACTGGATCTATTACTATGAAGTGTGAGTTAACAAACTGGAAGAATACAGGAAAATATGTTTTTGTGCCAGTTACACACATCGATTCCACGCCCGGCGCGTGGAGCAGGATCGAGTCGTTTACGGTCGGGCTGCCCTAACCGCCATGTGATGCCATTTGTGTAGGGGCACGGCACGCTGCGCCCCTGCATCATGCCCGCTTCTGACTACCCACCTTCCCGTGCCTGGTCTTTCACTCAGCACTCGGCACTCAGTACTCAGCACTCCCAAAAGTGACTCTGGCAATACCACCCAAACTTTGTAGAATAGACAAACTTCCGAGCGCGTACTGCAACCG
>JARKOK010000117.1 GCA_029975765.1 Aggregatilineales bacterium | reverse complement strand
CCAGCAGATGCGCGAGATGGGTGTTCGCACGCTGGAAGCCATTCGTAAATATCTGGTGCAGGGCGCGCCGGACAGCCTGCTGCAATCCGCCGTTGACCTGGGCAAGGAGTACGCGGTCTTTCTCACGCAGGACGGCCTGGCGCTGCCGGACGCGATGCGCGGCTTCCTGTCTTTCACCGATTTTGTGATTAACTCCGTCCTCACCTGGTCAGAAATCACCCCCACGCGCAACTCGCCGACCGAATGGGTGATACTGCTGCGGCAGGTGAATACCTTCGTCAACACCATGCTGCTTTCGATTATTGAGTACTACCACGCCGAATGACCGACTCTGCCTGGGTGGCGCTCAGTCTGGTGGAACGGCTGGGCGGCAAAACCCTGTACACGCTGCTGGAACAGTTTGACAACGACCCCCGCGCGGTGCTGGCCGCCGATGAAGCCGATCTGCGGCGGGTGCGCGGCGTTGGCGCGACTCTGGCCGCACGTATTCGCGCCATGAATATCGCGGCGGTTGAAGAGGCGCTGCCCCGCTGGCAGCAGGCCGGCGTGACCATCCTCACGCTGCACGACGCGGCCTATCCCGTGCGACTGCGCGCGCTGCCGGACGCGCCGCCCACGCTGTTTGTGCGCGGCGGCGGCCCGGCGGCCTGGGACAGGAGCGCGGCCATCGTCGGCACGCGCGAACCCACGCCCGAATCGCTCCGCCTCGCGCAAACGCTGGCGTCCGAATTGAGCGAGCGTGGGTATCTGATCGTCAGCGGGCTGGCGCTCGGCGTGGATGCGGCGGCGCACCTGGGCGCGCTGGCTGTGCCGTGTGGGGTCACACTGGGGGTATTAGGCTGCGGCGTGCTGAACATCTACCCACCGGCCAACGCGCCGCTGGCCGAAGCCGTCGCCCGGCGCGGCGCGCTGCTGAGTGAAGTGCAGCCCGCTGCCACGCCCAGCGCGTCCAACCTCGTCGCGCGCAACCGGATTATCACCGGCCTGAGCGATGTGGTGATCGTGATCGAAACCGAGGCCGACGGCGGCGCGATGCACGCGGCACGCTTCGCGCTGGCGCAGGGGCGGCGGCTGTACGCGGTGGACAGCGCCGCCAGCGGCAATCGGGCGCTGATCGCAGCCGGCGCGGTGGCATTGGACGCAAATAAGCCAGAAATACCTTTTTAAAAGCGTAACCCAGAGACCCAGAGTTAACACCACGCGCATGATGTCTGTATAATCAACCGAAGGAGACAATAAACATGGCCGTCATCACCCCCGACCGGTATCTGTTAGCCCTCCGCAAAACGCCGGTCGTGTTGAAGGCGCTGTTAAACGGGGTATCACAGGAAAAAGCACAGCAGTTCACCGATGGGCCGGACGGCTGGAGCGTGGTAGAAACGATGTGCCATATCCGCGATTCCGCCGAGATTTCGTTTGTCCGCGCGCAGCGAATTCTGGCGGACGACCAGCCTACCCTGCCAAACTTTGACCCGCTGGAAGCCTCCCAGCGCCGGGATTACAAACAGGCATCATTAGCGGCTGAATTTGACGCCTATCTGGAATCGCGCAAAGCGTTGGTTACACTGCTGACTCAGGTCACTGAAGCACAATGGCAGCGGCAGGGAATCCACTCGATCTATGGCCGGCTGACGCTGCTGGAACTGCTGGTGTTTATCACCTGGCATGACCTGAACCACATCGAGCAGATTGCGCGTACCCTGAACTTATCCGAAGCCCTGTTATGATACCGACCGGTGACTTTACGGGTGCAAACTCAATCACACCATAAGGGACAATACTGATGCCTGATATGCTTGTTCGACTGTACACGCTGCCGCCGCTGGAAGCGGAAATCGAGGCGATGCGCGCCGCCGGGATAGACATCCGCCGCGCGCTGCCGCCGGAAAAACACGTCGTCACGGCCTGGGTGCGCGAGCACTTCAGCGCCGGCTGGGCCAGCGAAACCGACGTAGCGATGAGCCATCATCCGGTTTCGTGTTTCCTGGCGACGGAAAACGGCAAACTGCTGGGTTTCGCCTGTTACGACGCGACAGTTAAAGACTTCTTTGGCCCGACCGGCGTGGATGAAGCCGCGCGCGGGCGCGGCATCGGCAAAGTGCTGCTGCTGGCCTGCCTGCACGACATGCGCGCGCAGGGCTACGGCTACGCCATCATCGGCGCGGCAGGACCAACCGAATTTTACAAGAAGGCCGTCGGCGCGATGGAAATCGAAGAGTCGTGGCCGGGGGTGTATCGCGGCCTGCTGGGGATGGGGGGATAACAGAGTCGCAATACAGGTGGGTGGACATGAATAGACGCTCGACGCGATGGCTGAGTCTTATGCTGCTGGCAGCGGCGCTGCTGATTTTCGGCGTGACCGCGATACCTGGGACGCAGCCATCCATCGAGTTTTATACGGCAGACCGGCTGGCGGTAGATTATCCCGGTGTTGAAGCCGGGATCGAAGCGGTGACTATGTCGTGGAAGGCTGTCAACCTTTCCGGCGACGATTTCATGCGGATGGAGGCCTGGGTCGGCGGGCGCTGGGTGTTGATTGGCGAACACTTCGCGCCGGAAAAATCCGACCGGATTGTCGTGTCGCACCCGCTCACTTTTGCTCACCCGCTGTATCGCCTGACGATCCTCAACGGGCGCGGGGAAATGATCGCCGAACGCCGGTTGGAACTCAGTTATGCCGAGACTGGGACGACACCGCAGATCGTGCAGTTTATCGCGCCCGTGCGCGGCGGCGTGAACAAAACAGCCCTCAACCAGGGCGCTTTCAGCGTACCGGTGTTGTGGCATATTGAAAACCGGAACTACAACCAACAGCCGGTCATCGAGCAGGTGACGATGCCAGCCGGGGAGGTCATCGGTACCCCGCTGAGTGAGTTGCAAACCTGGCAGCCGCGCCAGGGCGAAGGCCACATCCGGTTAGCACCGGTGGAAGGCGAGACCGTCTTTTTACGCCTGCGCGTGGTGGACACCGGCTCGCAGCAGACGTTGATCGAAAGTCTGATCACGCTCCCGGTGGTGGAACAATCAGGTGATGAGGCGGTGCGCCCGCTGCCACCGTTGGATGCGGCGACCCGTGACCGTGTGCGCGCGATTTACGCAGCGGGGCGGGCACAGGGGAATACACCGCAGCGGTTCATGAAGATTGGCGACAGCAACATAGCGGCAGACTCGGCGCTGTGTAATTTCGGCTGGAACAATTACGACCTCGGCGAGTATGAGTATTTGCAGCCGACGATTGACCGGTTTAAGGATTCCTTCTGCGCCGCCAGCGCGGCAGCGGGGCGGTCATTCAGCGCGGCGGCGGTGCTGGACCCGACCTGGGCAACCGATACAAACTGCCTGCCTAACGAAACGCCGCTGGCCTGCGGCATCCGGCAGCAGCGTCCAGCCTTCGCGGTGCTGTATGTCGGCGTGCAGGATTTGGAGCGCCTGGCCTGGAGTCACCTGCTGCCTGCTTCGTACCGGGACAACCTGCGCCAGATTCTAGCCATGCTGATGGACAAGGGCATCGTCCCGATTCTGTCCACTTTCCCGACCGGGTACACCTTTCATAACGATGGTTCGGCAGACACACTCAACGCGATGATCGTTCAACTGGCCGCCGAAGAACATCTGCCGCTGATTAATCTCCGCGCCAGCACGGTACGGTATCCGAACCGGGGCACGGACGCGGACGGCTTCCATATGTCCACGCCGCCGGGTGGGAAAACCAGCTTCACAGGAAACGAAGGCCTCTACGCCCGGACGCTCTACGAACTGCGCGTGCTGGAAATGCTGCACGCGGTTGATGCAGCCGTGCGGTAATTTCCACACCGGCGCAGCGTTATCCGGCCCGCCGCAGAACGTAAATCATAAACGGGCTGGCATCTGCCTCAAACGCGGCATACGCATAATCGCCATAGAGATGTACCACCGCAAACCCCGCTGCCTGAATCAGTTCCTCAAAGGCGGCCTGTTCCAGCAGATGAAACCGCACCTCGGAAAACCGTTTGGCGCGCATCACCCCCTGCCTATCGTACTCCTCGAAACATTCCAGCACGTTCACCAGCCGGGATTGTGAGTCATAGGTTTGCAGCAGCCACACAAACAACTGTCCATTTTCCAGTGGCACGCGGCTCGCAAGATGTAATTGATTGTCCACCGATTTCAACCGCAGAGTGGGGTTATGCAGCGTGCAGATGAACGTGCCATCGTCGGCCAGATGCTCGTAAATCCGTTCCAGCGCCGTCCGCTGGTCGGCAGTCGAAGTCAGTTCCGGGAAGGCCTGAAACGGGATGATAATCTGCGCGAAGCGCCGGCCTAAATCCAGCGTGCGCACGTCCGCCTGACGAATGTCTGCCGTCAGCTGGCGCGCCTGCAATTTCAGGCGCAGACGTGCCAGCATTTCGTGAGAGAAATCAACCGCCGTAACCCGCCGACCGGCTTCGACCAGCGGCAGCGTGACCCGCCCCGTACCGGCCATCAGTTCGAGGATGTCCCCGTTGGCCTGCCGCGCTTCATTCAGGAAGAATGGCACATCCAGATCAGTCTGGACAAAAGCATCGTACAGATCGGCAATCCGGTCGTAATGCGCCTCTGACATCTTTTTCTCCTGTGACTCACGGCCAATGCCACCCGGTTCGCAGGCGAACCCTACCCGCTGCGAGTATCGCCGCGTATAATTCATCCATTCTGTTCACCCCCAATTATACAGAGGCGACGAGATGTTAGATAAACTGGCGGGCATTGAAGCGCGGTACGACGAACTCGAACGGCTGATGAGCGACCCGGCGGTGATGGGCGATTACACAAAAATAGCGGAATATTCCAAAGAGCGGGCCGGGCTG
>JARKOK010000211.1 GCA_029975765.1 Aggregatilineales bacterium | reverse complement strand
CTTTTCCCAGACGTTCATTGGTTATATTGAAAACTTCGGTCGTAGTTTTGAATTCGGGCTGGCGACACGCCACAACTTACGGCATCGCCCCTTCCAACTTCCCTCAATGGTGCCGATGGGGCTGGGGATGCTCACCAAAGGCCGGATGGACCTGACACCGCAGCGAATCGAACAAGTCGAACAACTGCAAGCCATCCTCAGCCGCGCCATCCAACTGGAGGCTGCCGGATGAGAAAGTATCTGTTTTACCCAGGCTGCTCGTTGCAGCGTAATGCTCGCGCCTATATGGATTCCATCACCGCGATCCGCGAGTTTATCGGGGCCGAATTTGAAGAAATCCAGGACTGGAACTGCTGCGGCGCGACGGAATACATTGCCGTTCACCATCTCGCGGCGTATGCGCTGGTGGGGCGCAATCTGGCGCTGGCCGCCCAGCAGGTCAACGGTACCCATACCATTATGGCGGCGTGCAGCGCCTGCTACCTTAATCTTGCCAAAACGGAGAGCTATTTACGGCATGATGCCCATCTGGCGCAGCAGGTCAATGCCGCGCTGGAAGCTGGCGGCCTGCATTATACCCCCGGTACGGTGCGGGTGCGTCATCTGCTGGACATTGTGGTTAACGATGTTGGGATCGAGGCGGTCAAAGCGCACGTCGTTCGTCCGCTGCACGGGCTGCGGGTGGCGCCTTATTACGGCTGCATGATCGCGCGCCCGGATCGTGATAATCGTTGGGATAATGTCGAGCATCCAACCGCGCTGGATAAGCTGGTGAAGGCGTTAGGCGCAGAAGTGATTGACTTCCCGATGAAGACACACTGCTGCGGCGGGCATATGACACAGATTAACCTGCCGGTTGCTTATGAGCTGATCCGGCGGTTGATTCACGGCGCGGTGGAATATCGCGCCGATGTGATGGTTACGCTGTGCCCGATGTGCCAGTTGAATCTGGACGCTTACCAGTCGGAGATGAATCACTACTTCCACACCGAGTATCAGATGCCCATCATTTACTTCACGCAGCTTATGGGGCTGGCCTTTGGTCTGGACGCTGAAGTTCTGGGGCTGGGCCGAGAGTTTGTGGATGCTCGACCGGCGCTCAGCCGCATCGGGGTGGAACTGCCGGCTGCTGAGCCTGCTCCCGAACCTGTCGCTGCTCAACCCCGGCGCAAACCGAAAGCCCAGGGTTTGCCCATGCCCCGGATGCCCAACAGCGAGGAGGATGAGGCATGACAGCCCACAATGGTCATTCCGGTCAGGAACGTATTGGCGTCTATGTCTGTCACTGCGGCAGCAACATCGCCGGCACGATTGATGTCGAAGCGGTCGCCCAATGGGCTGCCGAGCATTTGCAGCATCGCGGCGTGGTCATCGCCCGCGATTATAAGTTCATGTGTTCCAGTCTGGGGCAGGAACTGATCGCCAAAGACATTCAGGAACTGGGCTTAACGCGGGTGGTCGTGGCGGCCTGCTCGCCGCACCTGCACGAGCAGACCTTTCGGGTGGCCTGCCAGCGCGCCGGGCTGAACCCTTACCTGTGCGAACTGGTATCCATCCGCGAGCAGGCGTCGTGGGTGCATACGGATAAACAGGCAGCGACCGAAAAAGCGAAGGCTATCATTTCGGGCGGGGTAGAGCGTGTGGTCTATAACCAGCCGCTTGAGCCGCTGCGTGTGCCGATTCACCCGGCCACCCTGGTAGTCGGTGGGGGTATTGCCGGTATTCAGGCGGCGCTGGAGATTGCCGACGCGGGTTTCCATGTGTATCTGGTCGAGCGTGAGCCATCCATCGGCGGGCATATGGCGCAGTTGGACAAAACCTTTCCGACGATGGACTGCGCGGCCTGCATCCTGACGCCCCGGATGGTATCCGCCGGCACGCACCCTAACATTACCCTGCTGACGTGGAGCGAAGTTACCGAGGTGCAGGGGTATGTCGGCAATTTCACTGTTACCGTCAATAAAAAAGCGCGTTATATAAAAGAAGACCTGTGTACCGGCTGCGGCATCTGCCAGGAAAAATGTCCGAAGAAAGTGCTGGACGAAGTGTTTGAGGCCGGGCTAGGCTACCGTAAAGCGGTTTATATCCCGTTCCCGCAGGCCGTACCGAAGTATCCGGTCATTGATCGTGTGAACTGCACCTTCTTCCAGAAGGGCACCTGCCGCGCCTGCGAGAAACTATGCCCGACCGACGCGATTGACTTCGACCAGCAGGACGAACGGCTGACGCTTCAGGTGGGTAACATCATTCTGGCGACGGGCTTTGATACGCTCGATGCCCGGCGCATCGCCCAGTATGGCTATGGACGGCTGGCGAATGTGTTCACCAGTCTGGAATTTGAGCGCCTGAGCAACGCCGCCGGGCCAACCAACGGCCAGATCGTGCTGCGCGACGGTGTGACTCAGCCGCAGACGGTTGGCATCATTCACTGCGCGGGCAGCCGTGATCGCAACTTCAACAACTACTGCTCGGCTATCTGCTGTATGCAGAGCCTCAAATTCGCGCATCTGGTGCGAGAGCGCACCGGCGCGACCGTCTACAACTTCTACATTGACATCCGCACGACAGCCAAAGCCTACGACGAGTTTTACCAGCGTGTGCTGGATGAAGGCGCGATTCTCATTCGGGGCCGTGTTGCCGAAGTGACCGACGCCGCGCGGCTGCCGGGTGAGGAAGGCAAGCTCATCATCCAGGTGGAAGATACGCTGGCGGGCAAACAGCGCCGCATCCCGGTGGATATGGTGGTGCTGTCGGTGGCGCTCCAGCCCCGGCATGACGCTAAAGCGGTGGCACAGCAGTTTGGTATCTCGTGCAGTTCCGACGGTTGGATTATTGAGAAACATCCCAAACTCGACCCGGTCGCCACGATGACCGAAGGGGTCTTTGTGGCGGGCTGTGCCCAGGGGCCGAAGGACATTCCGACGACCGTCGCACAGGGCGCGGCGGCGGCGGCGCGGGTGCTGGCTCGTATCCAGCAGCAGGAAATCGCGCTGGAGCCGGTGCGTGCCAGTGTGGATGAAACAAAATGCTCCGGCTGCCGCATCTGCAACGGGCTGTGTCCGTTCAACGCCATTATGTTCCATGAAGACCGGATGGTGACGGAAATCAATCCGGCGCTGTGCCAGGGCTGCGGCACCTGTGTGGCGGCCTGTCCGGCGGGCGCGATCAGTGGGACGGTCTTCAGCAATGAACAGGTGCTGGCGCAGCTTGAAGGGCTGCTGTGGCCGTCTCATGACGCGGTTGAAACCGCCGTGCCGGTTTAGGGAGGCAAACCATGACCGATTCCTTTGAACCCGTACTGATTGGCTTCACCTGTAACTGGTGCAGTTATCGGGCAGCCGACCTCGCCGGTACGGCGCGGGTCAAGTACCCGCCCAATATCCGGCTGCTGCGTTTAATGTGTTCGGGACGGCTTGACCCGACCTTTGTGCTGAAGGCGCTGGCCTCCGGCGCGGATGGTGTGTTGATTACCGGCTGCCATCCCGGCGAATGCCACTATCTGGAACAGAACTACAAGGCGCTGCGGCGCTTCCTGCTGCTGCACCGGATGCTGATCCAGATGGGGATCGAGCCGGAGCGCGTCAAACTGGTCTGGGCCAGCGCCGCCGAAGGGGTCAAACTGGCGCAGGAGATCACAACGATGGTTGAGGAAATCCGTGCGCTTGGCCCGCTGAACTGGCCGGAACGGCGCAACGGCGTCGTGCCGCCGCAGGCCGAGCGGCAGGAGGAACTGGCATGAGCGCCAATGGCAAACCCAAACTGGCGATGTACTGGGCGGCGGGCTGCGGCGGCTGCGAGATCGCGGTGCTGAACATCCACGAAAAAATCCTGGATGTGGATGCGAACTTCGAAGTGGTCTTCTGGCCGGTGGCGGTGGATACCAAATACAAAGACGTGGAAGCCATGCCGGACGGCTCGATCACGCTGACGTTGTTCAACGGCGGTATCCGCAATTCCGAAAATGAAGAACTGGCGCACCTGCTGCGTCGTAAGTCGCAAATTCTGGTGGCCTTTGGCGCGTGTGCCTGTGAAGGCGGTATCCCCGGTCTGGCAAATCTAAGCGCGCCGCAGGCCGTGTTTGAGGCGGTTTACGCGGGTGTGTCTACCGACAATCCCGATCATATCGGGCCTCAGGCCTCGTATGTCGTACCGGAGGGCGAACTGCATATCCCGGAATTCTATCCGGTTCTGAAGACGCTCGATCAGGTTGTGCCGGTGGATTACTTCATGCCCGGCTGCCCGCCGGAGTCACATCAGATCGCCGCCGTGATTGATCTGGTCATCCAGGCGCTGCAAGGTAAGGCCGCGCTGCCGCCGCCGGGGAGTGTGATCGGCGCGGGGTGTTCGACGGTGTGTGATGAGTGCCCGCGCGCGCGGAATGTGAAGCTGATCCGGCAGTTCACGCGCATCCAGCATCTGGCGCAGCCCGATCCTACCCTCTGCCTGCTGGAGCAGGGGATTCCCTGCAACGGCCCGGCCACGCGGGACGGCTGCGGCGCGCTGTGTCCGAAGGTTGGCGCGCAGTGTATCGGCTGTTATGGCCCGGCGCAGGGCACGCTGGACTACGGCGCGCGGCTCTTAAGCGCCCTGGCTTCGGTCGCGGATGGCAAAACGCCGGAGGAAATCGAGCAGGTTCTGGCCGGCATCCCCGACCCCGCCGGACAGATGTACCGGTTCACCCTGGCGAATTCCCTGCTTGGAGCCAGTAAAGACGCCTGGGAAGTGGAACAGGAGGAAGCAGTCCATGAAGCAGCGCATCACCATTGACCCCATCACGCGGCTGGAAGGTCACGGCAAAATCGAAATCTTCCTCGATGACGCGGGCAACGTCGCCAATACCTATTTCCAGATTCCCGAACTGCGCGGTTTTGAACAGTTCTGTGTCGGTCGCCCGGTCGAAGAAATGCCGGTGCTGACCAACCGCATCTGCGGCGTCTGCCCTGAAGCGCATCACATGGCCGCCGCCAAAGCGGGCGATGCGGTCTATCATGTCGAGCCGCCGCCCGCCGCCCGAAAACTGCGCGAGCTGCTGTACAGCGCCTTCTTCGTGACTGACCATACCACCCACTTTTATGCGCTGGGTGGCCCGGACATCATCATGGGCGCGGACGCGCCGCCTGCCGAGCGTAACATCCTGGGGGTGATTCACAAGGTCGGGCTGGAAATTGGCAGCAAGGTGATTCAGGCGCGTAAGTACGGCCACGCTGTCGTGGAAATGATCGGCGGTCGGAAAGTTCATCCCTGTACTGCCATACCCGGTGGGCTGACCACCGGCATCACCGAGGAGCAGCGCCGTGAGATTGAGGCGATGGGGCGCTGGGCGGTCGAATTTGCCCAGTTCAGCCTGAAGCTGTTTGATGATCTGGTGGTGAAAAATCAGGAATACGTTGAGCTGATTCTGGGCGAAACGTACACCCATCGCACCTACTATATCGGCATGGTGGATGACAACAACCATGTGAACTTCTACGATGGCAATATCAGCGTGGTCGCGCCGGACGGGGAGCGCATCGGCAAGTACGCGCCGCATGAATATACTGACTGGATCGCCGAACACGTCGAACCCTGGACGTATCTTAAATTCCCTTATCTTAAAAAAGTGGGCTGGAAAGGTTTTGTGGACGGCAAGGATTCCGGCGTTTACTGCGCCACGCCGCTGTCACGGCTGAATGCTGCCGATGGGATGGCGACG
>JARKOK010000209.1 GCA_029975765.1 Aggregatilineales bacterium | reverse complement strand
CATGTAACACGAGCAAAGGCCCAAAAGATGTTCGGGATTGGTTGCGAGACAGTTTCAACGAGGAGAGAACAACGGAGATAATTGCCCACATTCAGCGTTATTTTGACAGTCTGAGACAAGCAGATGATAGGTAAGGCGGGGGCGAACCACCCGTTCGCCCCCGTGTGCATCAGTATCATTCTTCCAGCGTACTCGTGTCCCCTTCCGGCTGCCCCATCGCCCGCGCTTTCAGAACGCGCCGCATGATCTTGCCCGATTTTGTCTTGGGCAGCGAAGTCACGATTTCGATCCGGGACGGTACGGCAATCGGCCCGACCTCATGCCGGACATGCTCTTTGAGTTTGTCCACCAGTTCTTCGCTGGGCTGGAAACCGGAACGGAGAATGCAGTAAGCGTAGATAACATTGCCCCGCACTTCATCCGGCACGCCAATCACGGCGGCCTCGGCCACCGCCGGATGGCTGACCAGTCCCGACTCGACTTCCGCCGTACCCAGCCGGTAGCCGCTGACCTTAATCACCTCATCCAGTCGGCCAATGATGTAGAAGTACCCGTCTTCATCCTTACGAGCGGCATCGCCAGCCATGTACCAGCCCTGATGTGAGAACTGGCTGAAATACTGATTGACCATACGCTGCGGATCGCCATAAATGGTTCGCAGCATTCCTGGCCAGGGATTTTTAATCACCAGATAACCTTCCGTACCGGGTGGACAGGAATTTCCAGCCTCATCCACCACATCAGCCTCAATTCCGGGGAAGGGACGTGTGGCGCTGCCGGGCTTCAAACCGACCGATGGTAGTGGGCAAATCAAGAATCCCGAAGACTCGGTCTGCCAGAATGTATCAATAATCGGTAATTTACCCTTACCTATAACATTGTAGTACCACCGCCAGGCTTCCGGGTTGATCGGCTCACCCACTGTACCGAGCATCCGCAGGCTGCTCAGATTGTGACGGTTCGGCCAGGCGTCGCCAAACCGCATCAGGCCGCGAATGGCGGTCGGCGCGGTGTACAGGTGGCTGATGCCGTATTCCTCGACCATCTTCCACCAGCGGTTCGGATACGGGTAGTTGGGCGCGCCCTCGTACATGAAGCTGGTCGCGCCCAGAATATGCGGCCCGTAGACGATGTAACTGTGGCCGGTGATCCAGCCGGGGTCGGCGGCGCACCACCAGCGGTCTTCGTCTTTCAGGTCAAATGCCCATTCCAGCGTCGTCGAGATATACACCTGATAACCGCCGTGTGTGTGCAGGATGCCTTTCGGCTTGCCGGTCGTGCCGCTGGTGTACAGGATGAACAGCGGGTCTTCGGCATCCATCACTTCGGTTTCACAGACCGGGCTGGCGATGGGCAGGTTCATCAGGTCGTGATACCAGAAATCGCGGCCATGCTGCATGTTGACTTCGTGGCCGGTACGCCTGACCACCACGACATGCTCCACCACCGGCGACCGGTGTACCGCCTCGTCCGCGATCTGTTTGAGTTCGACGATGTTGCCACGCAGCCACGCGCCGTCACACGTCACCAGCACGCGGCTCTGCGCGTCCTCGATGCGGTCGGCCAGCGCGTGTTCGGAGAAACCGCCATACACCACGCTGTGAATCGCGCCGATCTTGGCGCAGGCCAGCATCGCAATCGGCAGTTCCGGCACGCGCCCCATGTAGATGGTCACGCGGTCGCCTTTTTTCACGCCCAGGCTTTTTAATACGTTGGCGAACTTGTTCACTTCCTGCCACAGCCGCCAGTACGAAAACGTGCGTTTATCGCCGTTCTCACCTTCCCAGATCAGCGCCACCTTATTTTTGCGCCAGGTTTTGATGTGGCGGTCGAGCGCGTTGTAGGCAATGTTGGTTTTGCCACCCACGAACCACTGGTAAAACGGCGGGTTGCTGCGGTCAAGCACCTGCTGCCAGGGTTCGAACCAGTGCAGCGTTTTAGCGCGCTGCGCCCAGAAGGTTTCAATGTCGGCCATCGCTTCGGCGTAGGTGGCTTCATAATCGGGGACAAGGGCATTATGGACAACAGCATCAGAGGGGTAATACCATTCGGTCGTCGCCGGGACAAAAGACTCATCCATATTAACGATTCTCCTGAAAGCGCAATATTCCACACAGAAGATTATAAGGAGGAAGATTCGCCCTGACAACGCGCGGCGAAAAACCGTAGGGCGGGTTTCGAAATTCGCCCCTGCTAATGAAAGTCAGCGGATGTTAAAACCGTCGAATTCGCCCGTCGCCGCGCTCCATTCGACTTCGATATCCTCGACGCGGGCATTGGTTGGCCCCCGGTGCAGAAAGCGCAGCAGGCGTTCGAGCTTCGGGCGCGGGCCTTCGGCGGTCACTTCCACCGTGCCTTCGATCCGGTTTCGCACCCAGCCGGTCACGCCGTACTCGCCGGCGGCGAGCATCGTATAATAACGAAAATTCACGCCCTGCACCCGTCCACTGATGATGGCGTGCAGGCGTTGCGGAGTTTCGGTCATGGTCGTTCTATGCCCCAGTCTGGCAGCCGCCGGTCAGGGCAGGCGGCTGGAAATGGATTACCGCCGATCATTGTACCGCACATTGCCGCCGGCGGGGTTTTCCGTTATACTGTCACAACAATAGTTATGTTGTAACCGGGGGGACAACCATTTGTCGCAGGATGAAATACGGGCTGCCGTTCAGGAAATCGCCGCGCAGCTGGGTGAAACCGAACCCGAACCACTCCACCTGTTAGCAGGGGTGATCAAACACTGCGGCCTGGACTTCGCGCAGCAGATTTTAAAGGAAACGCTGGAGATCGAAGCGCAGGGCGGCCTGATGGTGAGAAACGGCCAGCGCCGCCGGACAACGGGCGGCGTGTTCTTTTACCTGGTCCGTGGGCGGGTTAAGTACAATCTGCGAAAGAAAATCTTCGGCATTCAAAAGCCGCAAAAACCGGCCCCGCCCCCGCCGCCGGCTCTACCGGCGTTTGTCTGGGACGAACGCGCCGCGCTGATTCAACCACTGTTTGCTGAGTCTGGAGAAGTGACTACCGTGAAAATCACCTTAATTGGCCGGCCTGGCCGTACCGAAGAGCGCAAAGACCTGGTTATCACCACCATGACTCACATCGCCAAGTCAGCCACCCTGCCCAAAGGCGTGCCGCCGCTACCGGCCACCCCGACGCTGTACACCGTCTATATCGCCGCGAAACAGTGGAAGCGCGTCGAAGAAGCCGCCCAGGACCCGGAAGATGCCCTGATCATCGAAGGCACCGCCAGCTATGACCCGGAGATTCAGGGCGTGGCCGTCTTTGCCATGAGCGTGACCAGCAAAAAGCTGGAACAGAAAAAACGCGAGGGACAGAAGGAGAAATCTGCCGCCCCTGCCGACACGAAACGGGAGGCCGCGCCGCCCCTCACCCCGCGCGCCCTGCCGCCGCTGGAACCACCACCGCCGCCCGAACCCGCGCCGCAGGTGATGCTGCCGGACGCGCCGCCGGAAGTGAATGAAAAGCTGGCCGGGCTGTACGCCGCCGCCACGCTGTACCGGCAGAAGATTGCGTCTCTGTCCAGCAAACCGGCAGGGCAGCAGTTCGGCCTGGAGATGACCCAGAAGCTGCTGAAGAACACCGAAGCTGAAATCGCCGCGATTGAGCAGAAGTACGGCAAATAGGAGCGTAACTTTTCCGCGTGGGCTGCGTATATACAGGTGTAAACCACAGGCAATCACTAACGGGGAGAATCACGGGTCATGAAGGAAAAGGCATACACTTACGAACTGGCCGGGCTGGGTGAGCGGTTTGTCGCCCTGCTGATTGACGGTTTCATCCAGGGGGTGATCGGCGGCGTGCTGTTTGGCGCGTTTCGCGGGCCGGGCGCCGGCCTCAGCTTCATCATCGGTCTGATCTACTGCTGGTACTTCTGGACGCGGCAAAACGGCCAGACACCCGGCAAGCAGTTGATGAAACTGCGGGTTGTCAAGGCGGACGGCACGCCGATCAGCGACACGGACGCGGTGATCCGGTACATTGGCTACGTCGTCAATTCCGCCATCATGATGCTTGGCTGGCTGTGGGCCTTTGTAGACAGCAACCGCCAGGGCCTGCACGACAAGCTGGTGAACACCTACGTCGTGAAGGCGTAAGCGCCGTATACGAAAAACGCAGAGGACACCCCTCTGCGTTTTTATTTCCGTGCTGCATGGGCGGCGGGACACGGCCAACCGTGCCCCCCATCGTCCCGCGTGTTACTGGATCAGTTCACCACCCCATTCACCGGCTTTTCCGGGTTTGAAGTTGCCCTTACCCCGCAGGCCGTTCACCGCTTCGGTGTTCATGGCATATTGCAGAGTCGCGTAGGCGATGGCATCAGCGTTGAGATCCAGCACCGCCAGACTGACGTTGGCATAGGTATCACACGGCTGGTGGTAACATGGGTCATAGGCTAAACCCGCCGTACCGCCGTAGATCGCCGCCTGCTGCGGGGTCTTGATGCCCTCCGCGCCGGTGAACAGACCGCCAAAGGGGATGCCGTTGTTAAAGAACGCGGCGTAATCTGACCGGAAGCTGATCTGCGTCGGCTCCGAAGCCAGCCCGCGCGCGGCGTAAAAATTCACGAACAGGTTCTCAATTGGGCCTGACCCCGGCGGGCCGGCCAGGCCAAAAGCCGAACCGTCGCCATCGTAGACAAACCGCACATAATTGGGCGAGCCGACCATATCAAAATTGAGATAGAGCGCAATCCGGTCGCGTTCGGCCTGGCTTAAGGAATTCACGTACAGGGTCGAACCGACCAGCCCGGCTTCTTCCGCGCCCCACCAGGCGAAACGCACTTTGTTGCGCGGCTTCACTTTTGCCATTTGCAGCGCCACTTCCAGAATGGCCGCGCTGCCCGAACCGTTGTCGTTGATGCCCGGCCCGCGCGGCACCGAGTCCAGATGCGCGCCGACCATCACCACATTGTTCGGGTTACCCGCCCGTGATTCGGCAAAGACATTGGTGGTGGTGGCAAGCCCCCGGAACACGTTGGCGAACAGGCGCAGGGTCAGCCCCGGCAGGCCAGCCCACTCCTCGCCCTGCGCATAGGAAGACATCATAACCGGGATGCCGCCCGCATACGCCGCTGACAGCGTACCGACAAACAGCCCTGTGCGGTCAGGCGTGTTGCCCTGATTAAAGATAATCGCGCCCACCGCGCCGGCGGCTGCCGCATTTTCGGCCTTGAGCTGGAAGGTGCAGGTGCCGCGCTGCATCAGCGCGATATGCCCTGCCGGGAAACCGGCGAAGTCTGCCGCATCACAGCCGCTGGTTGAGTTGTTGCCCAGACCAAGCTGGAGATCAACGGCGGTCACGCCGGCGGTTACGTCGCCGGGGTCGCTGTGGTCGGCCACCACAAAGTCCACATCCTCGACGTAGGCTCTCCCCAACGGCGCGAGCTGGGTGAGTGTGGATGGCCCGACCTCGCGGAAACTATAAAATTGGAATGACTGCTGGGTGACGATATAACCCGCCGCGCTCATGCGGCTGGCAACATAGGCTGCCGACGCATTATAACCGCTGCTGCCGGATACCCGGTCACCGCTGTTGGCATCGGCAATCGCCTGGAAAGCCGCCTGATGCGCGCGCACGCCTGCCAGCGTGACACATTCCAGCAGCTTGTTAAACGTGTTATTGTCGCGGGCGGCGCAGGCGGCGTTCTGCGCCGTGACGGGCAGCACCCCAAGACACACCACCAGAATCACTACCACTACCGTAATTCGTCTCAACATCATCGCTTCCCTCTAATAAAATAAACTTCCCATCACATGCGGTCGGTTATGCTGGCAGCGGACGCTTTTACCCCCTTCTCACCGGTCACCGGCTGATGAACAAACACCTAACTGCGGGATGACAGTTGACCTGTTTTCCCGGTTCATCTATTATAGTGAGATTATTTCATAAACAGTACAAACAGACCATTTGTGATTGTTTTGGCAAATGAATTTGACAATCATCCAGATGGTGTCGTCAGACTGCCCGAATCAAAAATCCAGAGCGATACAGCTCTGGATTTTCAGCAAGGGTGACGGCCCGCGCGGTTTACGTTTTAACCCTTATACCGCGCGACTACCACCGTCGCGTCATCGGTCTTGCGGTTATAGCGGTCGAGGATGGTCGCGGCCATCGGTTGCGGCGGCAGGTGCAGCGGCAGGTCTTCCATGAAGGTGCTGCGAATGCCGTCGGTCGTCAGGATCAGCGTATCCCCCGGCAGGAGCTGCTCGGTGAACAGCCGCAGCGGCGGCAGGCGGTAGCCGACCACTCCGCCGCGCTGGAGCAGATGCTCACGCGCGGGGGTCTGGTTATTGTGGCCGGCGCGCACCAGCATCCCGGCCACATTGCCCACGCTCATCCAGCGCAGCGTCCCAGCCGGCACATCCAGCGCCGCCAGCGTGATGACCGCGCCGCGTGTGCCGACCAGCGCCTGATGACAGGACTGCATCAGTGAAATCAGATCGTCGTGCGGGTAGGGGCGCAGCGCCTCCACCGCCGCCTGCGCGGCAGCAGAGGCCTTCGGCCCGTGCCCCAGGCCATCTATAACCGCCAGAAACAAACCGTTGGACAGGGGTTCAATCCAGTACTGGTCGCCGCACTCGGCCTGACCGCCCTGCGCCAGCATAGCCGCGCCCCATTCGATGGGCTGTGATGAATGTATCATGATTTCGCCTTACCGCTGATCTCGCTGGGGGTGGAGTGTTTCCATTTTTGCATGGTGATGGTAGTTCCCATGCCCGGTTGGGATGCAATTTCGAAGGCATCCATCAGCCGCCGGGCGCCGGGCAGCCCCAGCCCCAGCCCTTTGCCGGTGGAATAACCATCCTGTAGCGCCAGGTTGACATCGGCAATCCCCGGCCCGTTATCACACGCCAGCACCAGGATGCCCGCGCGTTCGCCCTCCTGCACGGCCTGAAGCGTGATGTCGCCCTGACCGGCATATTTGACGATGTTGCGGGCAATTTCGAGAATCGCCGTGCTGAAGGCCGTCTGCTCCACCACCGAAAACCCCAACTGCGCCGCCAGCGCGCGCCCGCGCTGCGCCGCGACCACCGCCAGCGTATCGTCGTGAATGGGGATGCAGACTGCCTGCCGCGTTATTTCAGCCATTTGACTGCTGTGACGTTAGTGCCTCTGCCAACTTCCGAATGAATGTAAAACTCGTCCATCAGCCGCTTCGAGCCGGACAGCCCCAGCCCCAGCCCGCCGGAGGTAGTCCAGCCGTCCGTCATGGCTTTGTCGAGTTGGGCGATGCCCGGCCCGTTGTCATCCGCGATGATCTTGATGCCGCGTTTGCCGTCCAGGCTGCGGTGTTCCATCACGATGATGGTGCCGGTTTTGGCGTAAATCAGGATGTTGCGCGCCAGTTCGGAGATGACAACGGCCACTTTGGTCGCGTCAGCATGGGCGAAGCCCATATCCAGCGCCATCTGCATTCCGCCCCGCCGCGAGTTGGAAACATCTACTACGTGCTGAATGGTGAAATGCTGTTGATCCTTGCGCGCCTGCGCCGCCATACCTGTCACTCCTCTTCCGTGATTTCGGCACTCGCACGCAGCAGTTCCTCGTCTTGCACGTTTGGCCGCCGCGACAGCGACCGGCTGAGCACTAACGCATCGTCCAGGTCCAGTACCGCGTCCACATTCGGCAGCGTCATCCCCAGCTCGACCATCGTTTCAATCACCACATCCTGCAAGCCGGAGATAATAACCTGCGCGCCCATCAACTCCACCATTTTCGAGGTGCTGTAGATGAAGCGCCCGAAGAAGCTGTCACAGATATCCACCTGCGAAAAGTCCAGCAGTACCACCTGCGACCCGTATTTGCGGATCGCCTGCAGCACTTCGCGCCGCAGTTGAATGACCTCATCATCCATCAGGTCACGCGGCACCGCGACTAACAGCAGGTTTTCCAGTTTTTGAATGTTGTTAAATTCCATCAGCCTTAAGCCCGTTTCTCACCGTTAGAACGCTGCACCAGCCGCACGCCGATGCGTTCCAGCGCCATCACCAGCCCGGTCTGTAAATCACGCAGCGTTTCGATCTCGCCCCAGTCAATGCCCAGATCAACAATCGTTTCGGCTACCGCATCCGAAATGCCGGTGATGATCGTCTGCGCGCCTTTCAGCCGCGCCGCCTGAATGGTGCGGTTCAGGTGGTCGGCCACGCCGCTGTCCACCACCGGCACGCCGGTAATATCCAGGATTGCCACCTGCGCCCGGTACTGGCTGATGCCTGACAGCAGCGACCGCATGATGTCCCGCGAGCGGGCGGTGTCAATCGCGCCGACCAGCGGCATCACGATGATACGATCCATGATCGGGATGATCGGCGTGGACAGTTCCGCCAGCGCCTGCCGCTGCGCCTCGATGATCTGCTGCTGCAAGTGGTCGCGTTCAGCGACGGCCAGCTTGCTGACGGTAATATCGTCATACACGCCCAGAATGCCGATGCTCTGCCCGGCGGCATCCATCAGCGGGATTTTGCTGGTGCGCAGCCAGATTTCCGTGCCGTCGCTGCGCATCAACTGTTCTTCGTAATTCAGCCGGGGCTGCCGCGCTTCCATCACTTTCAGATCATCGGCCCGGTAGCTGTCGGCATGAACTTTGGCGGCAAAATCGTAATCGGATTTGCCGATCAGTTCTTCCGGCGCAGCGCAGCCCATATCCATCGCGAACAGGCGGTTGCAGCCGATAAAGCGCGAGTCGGCGTCCTTCCAGAAGACCCGCACCGGGATGGTATCCAGCACCGTCTGTAACATCTGCTGGGACTGGCGCAGCGCGTCGCCGGCCTGCTTGCGCTCGGTGATGTCTTCATACATGCCCAGCACACCAAAAATCCGGCCTTCGGCGTCTACCAGCGGTGTTTTGCTGGTGCGCAGCCACGATTGGGTGCCGTCTTCGCGGTTCTGCGGCTCTTCAAAGTTAATCCGCGCCACGCCCGACTCGATCACGGCGCGATCATCGGCGCGGTACAGTTCAGCCACTTCCGCCCACGACACATCATAATCACTCTTGCCGATGATCTGTTCGGGTGACTCCACCCCCGCGTCGCCGGCAAACAGCCGGTTGCAGCCCAGATAACGCAGATCGTTATCCTTCCAGAAGACCCGCACCGGGATGGTGTCCAGCACCGTCTGTAACATCCGCTGTGACTGGCGCAGCGCATCGGAAGCCAGCTTGCGGTCGGTCATATCCTGCATCGTGCCGACGAGTTTCGACAGCTGTCCCGCTGCGTCGAAGGTGCCATAACCGCTGCTGGTGACATACCGCACCGTGCCGTCCTGCCGCATGATACGATAATCAAGCTTGAACGGAACGCCGTTCTGCACCGCTTCCGCAATCGTGGTATTCACCATGTCCCGGTCTTCCGGCACGATCATCGCGAGGTGCTGATCGCTGGCGGGCACTCCCTGCGCCGGGTCGCGCCCGGTAAGTTCATACATGATATCCGACCAGTAGAGTTCGGAGGTCTGGAGGTTCAGCTCCCACACGCCGATGCCACCCGCCTGCTGCGCCTGCGCCAGCCGCTGCTCGCTGGCCTGCAGGGCCAGGGTGCGTTCGGCCACGCGCTGCTCCATGTCCAGCATCAGGCGCCGGTTGGCGATGACGGCGGAGGCCACCGGCTGAATGGCCTTAAACACCGCGCGCATATCTTCATTAAACGGCTGTTCGTCCGGCCAGTTAAAGGTCATGACCCCCTGCACGCGCCCGGCAGCGCGGAACCACAAAATGACGGTGGCGGTCATGCCGGTATGGCGGAAGGCTTCCCGCGTGGTTCCGACTTCGGTACGCGGATCGGTAAAAATGTTTTCGACGAACAGTGGTTCGTCGGGGTTGTCCAGCGCGATCTTCAAAATCGGGTTGGAGTCCAGCGGATAATCGTCCGTCGGCAGCACGTCGGCGATGGCGACCGGCTGGCCGGCGAACTGCATGGCGACTACCTTCGCCCCGGTGATGTTCCCCTCAGCATCGGTTTCGGTGTACGCCATCGCCGAACCGACGGCCCCGTAACCCTCGGCAATGGTGGCGACCGCCGCGAGGATGTCCTGCTCGGCAGCGGCCTGCGACAGCGCCATCTGGACGACGGCGATCTGCGCGGTGCGGCGCTGCAAGGCTTCCAGTTCCGCGATGCGGGACTGTAGTTGATTGGCTGTTGCCATATCTTTAAAACTCCATCAATACCAGACATGCGAAAGACTTATTCTCATCCTACTGCCAAACCACGAAAGGGGGGCTTAAGATGTGTAATAATTTCATCCCAGCCGCAGCCCCAGGCGGTGCAGCGCGGCCATGAGGCCGGACTGCAAATCGCGCTGCACGTCCACGCCAGCCCAGTCAATGCCCAGGTCGACAATCGTCTCGGCCACCGCGTCCGATACGCCGGTGAGGATGGTCTGCGTGCCCTTCAGCCGCGCCGCCTGGATGGTGCGGTTCAGATGATCGGCCACGCCGCTGTCCACCAGCGGCACGCCGGTGATGTCCACAATCGCGATCCGCGCCCGGTACTGGCTGATGCCACCCAGCAGCGACCGCATGATGTCCTGCGCTCGCGTG
>JARKOK010000205.1 GCA_029975765.1 Aggregatilineales bacterium | reverse complement strand
TCTATAATAAAGGTTGTGTCCAGTACCGGGTTGAACACCGCCGCCAACCGCGCTACAATGCGCCCGTTTTGTCCTGGGGGCAAATTCGTTCTACTAGCGAGAGGCTTTCCCTTGTCGGAGAAATTGACCACCCACGCGAAGTCGCCACGCGTCCGGCTGGACGCGGCCCGCAAGCCTGTACCCTGCAACCTGTGCGGCGGCAGCCAGACTGAGCCGTACTGTCCCGGCAATGGCCTGGGGCTGGTGCGCTGTCAGAACTGCGGTCTGGTGTATGTCAGCCCGCGCCCCGACCCCAACGAACTGTACGCGCTGTACGGCGAAACTTACTTCCATAACGATGAGTCCGGCGTGGTGGGCTACAGCAATTATATCGCCGACGAGGGCAACATTCGCCAGACGGCCAACCGCCGCCTGAACCTGCTGGAGCGGTACGTCCAGCCGGGACGGATGCTGGACGTGGGCTGCGCCGTCGGATTCTTTCTGGATGTGGCGCGCCAGCACGGCTGGCAGGTGGAAGGGCTGGACGTATCCAACTTCGCCGTCGAATACGCGCGGGAGCGGTTTGGCCTGAGCACCCGTACCGGCAGTTTTACCGGGCTGGAATTCGCGCCGGACAGCTTCGATCTGGTGACGATGTGGGACGTGATCGAACACGTACCCGACCCGAAAGCCTACATTCATAAGGCGGCGGCGGTGCTGCGTTCCGGCGGCGTGCTGGCGCTGGCAACGCCGGATATTGACAGCCTGCCGGCGAAACTGACCGGCAAACGCTGGGTGGGTTACAAACTGTCCGAGGAACACGTCTACTATTTCTCGCGCCGGACGCTGGCGCAGATGCTCAACGAGGCCGGCTTCGAGGTGCTGGACGCGCGGCACGTTGGCAAATATGTGACGCTGCGGCTGTTCATTGACCGGCTGGGTATGTACGCGCCGCTGCTGTCGAAGGTGCTGGCGCTGGCGGAGCGGGCCTTTAAGCTGTCGGAACGCTCGGCGTACATCAACCCCTATGATATTGTGGCGATCACCGCGCGGAAGAAATAACCATGCCGTAGGGGCGACCCTGTGAGGTCGCCCAGGACAGGCACACAGGCCTGCCCCTACGATTTTTATGTTCATACATCTGCTTACCCATAAACTGCGTGTGATACTGCTGCTGGCGGCGGTGGTGCGGCTGGCTGTGCTGCTGGCTTTCCCCGGCGTGTTCGCGTTTGACCAGACCGGCGCGGTACACGGCTCGGACGCTTACGATGCTTACGCGCAAAATCTGCTGGCGACCGGCGTCTACGGACGCGCGGCGGGCGTGCCGGACGCGGCCATTCCGCCGCTGTACAGCTACGCGCTGGCGGTGGTGTACGGGGTGTTCGGGCGGGGGTACGTCCAGGTCGGGCTGTTCCACCTCGCGCTTGATTTATTCAGCATCGCCGCGCTGTACGAAATCGGGCGGCGGGTGATCAGCCCGCGCGGCCAGGGGGATTGGATTCCCGCGCTGGCGGCGCTGTTCACGGCGCTGTACCCGTATCTGATTTTCCAGAACCTCACCCTAATTGATACACCATTTTTCATGGCGCTGCTGTATGCCTTTCTGCTGGCGCTGGTGCTGCTGCGCGAACGGCCGGCCTTCGACCGGACGGCCTGGGCGCTGGCCGGTTTAGCCGGGGTGGCGCTGGGCGCATCCATGCTCACGCGCCCGATTGTGCCGCCGCTGGCGCTGCTGGCCGCCGTGTGGTTTCTGTTCCGGCTGAACCTGTGGCAAACGCTGGCGCGGCTGCTGCCGGTCGCGGTCGTCAGTGCGCTCATCGTCGTACCCTGGATCGGGCGCAATTTCGAGGTGTTTGACGCCTTTGTGCCGATGACGACGACCAGCGGCGCGAACTTCTGGCAGGGCAACAGCCCGTACACCGTGCCGGTATTCCGCGCCGGTTATGACGTGCAGTGGACA
>JARKOK010000200.1 GCA_029975765.1 Aggregatilineales bacterium | reverse complement strand
ACCGACGAGGCCGCCGGGTTCTGCGGGTCATAAACCAGCGTGCCGGTGACGTTCTTAAAACCACCGCGCACGGTTGTAATCATCATGTGCCGCGCCGAAAATTCAGCGGCGGTATGGGTTGGGTCAAGTTTCCAGACAGGCATCGCTCACATCTCCTCAGTCAATACATCCGGTGTCCAAAGTGGACTGTCGTCCGTTTACAGAGGCTATCATAGCGCATTTTGCCGCCGGTGTGCATGAGAAGACTGTGAGAAAACGGACTATCGTCCGTTTTCTCAGCTAAAAGAAAAGGGCCGGCGAACACGCCCGGCCCTGTTTACGCCAGCCGCGCCAGCAGATGGTGCAGGCCGTCCACAATGCGCTCGACTGAATAACCCAGGCTGCGCCGCTGGAAGGTGATCGTGCGCGCGTCCAGCATCACGTACAGCATATCGGCCAGATAATCCAGATCGCCCTCGACCTGCGCCTGTCCCAGTAGGCCGCGAATGGTCTGCCGCCACCACAGATGCGCCGGATGCGCCAGCGTGGGCAGCCGGTCATGTATGCCGAACAGCAGGTCTTCGTTACGGGTGACAAAGGCCACCACCTCGGCCAGAAACCAGCGCAGATTGTCCAGCGGGGGATGTCCCTGGCGCAGCCGCCGCAGCGACCGTTCCTGAAGCTGGCGCTGGTCATCGTCCAGCAGCGCCTGGCACAGCGCCGTTTTGTTCTCGAAGTGGCGGTACAGCGTGCCTTTGCCCACGCCGGCGGCTTCCGCGATGGCCGACATGGTGATGGCATCTACGCCGTGTTCGGCGAACAACTGCCGGGCGGTGTCCAGCAGCAGCGCCCGGTTTTTCAGGGCGTCGGCGCGGCTGGGCTGGTGGTCGGTGGCAATCCATAACTCCTGAGGCATCGGTACATCCAATCGTTTTTAGATCATTTTACGATTATAATCAAAATCGTTAGAGCGGTCTTACGCAAAAAGTCTGATTTTTAAGTGTACCAGAGACCGGGAAGGGACGACTATCATGCGGTTCGAAGATTATAACTGGATGGATGTGGAACATTATCTGGAGCACGATGACCGCGTGATCCTGGTGACCGGCGCGACCGAACAGCACGCCTACCTCAGCCTGCTAACCGACATCCTCATCCCCGGACGGCTGGCGCTGGCCGTCGCCGAACGGGAGCAGGTGCTCGTCGCCCCGCCGCTGAACTTCGGCGTCAGCGAGATGTTTGTGGAATTCCCCGGCACGATCAGCCTCAGCCGCGTGACCTTCGACGCGGTGCTGTCGGAAATGGTGGATGGCCTGCTGCATCACGGCTTCCGGCGCTTTTTTATCATGAACGGTCACGGCGGTAATAAACTGCCGCCGCATCTCAACGAGCTTCAGGCTGAAGGACTGGCGCGGGTGATCTGGTACGACTGGTGGCAGGAGAACGCCGCCCGCCAGTTTGAAGCGCATTATAATTTGCAGGTGAACCATGCCAACTGGGCGGAAAACTTCCCGTTTAACCGCGTGGCCGATTCCCCCACGACGGATAAACCGCCCATTAATCCCGATGATCTGATAAGCGGGCGTTCCGCGCGCGAGGTGCTGGGGGATGGTAACTATGGCGGCCCCTACCAGGTGGACGATAGCCTGATGCAGGAACTATTCAACCGTGTGGTGGACGAAGCCACCGCGCTGCTGCGCGCCATGCCGCCGCTGTAGCTGATTATCCGGCTGGTTTACCTGGATGGCGGAACGATATAATCATCATGAGTTTACCCAGCCGCAGTTCATCCCCATGCCGCAGCACACGGATTTCCTTCGGCAGCAGGCGCTGCCCGCCGATGTACGTGCCGTTGGCGCTGCCCAGATCGGACACCAGAATGGCGTTTTGATCCGGTTCGTAGCGCAGCGCGACGTGCATCCGGGATACACCCAGATCCGCCGCCTGTTTGCTGGTGAGATCAATATCCGGCGTGATGGCGCTGCCGCTGCTGCTGCGGCCTATCACGATTTCGTGGTCGGCGGTCTGCGGGCGCACTTCGAAGACCTCGCTTGACCCCCGTACCCGCAGCGCCAGTACGGAATCCGGCCCGAAGTATTCGCTGCTCACATCGCTGCTGGTATCGGCAAAATGTTTGGTCGCGCCCCCGCCTTTGATCGGTTCCAGCAGTTGGCCGCAGGCGTAACAGAAGACTTCGTGCTGCTGGTTCGGCTTACCGCAGTGCGGACATTTGACCCAGTTAATGTCAGGCATGGGCTGGGTGGGTACACCGGACGGCGGCGCGGGTTCGGGTTCTGCCGGGCGGGCAATCGGTCGGATGACGGCGTGTTTGCGCGGCTCCGAGTCGCCGGTTTCGACGGGCGCTGCCGGCGGCGGCGCGGACGCCGAGGGACGGCTTTCCCAGGTGCGAATCAAAGCGGCCAGCTCGGCGCGCTGAGTTTGATCCAGGCTTTCGATGTGCGGTCGCAGGGCTTGCAGCGCGGCTTTGGTTTCCAGACCGTTATCGCGCATTCGCGTATATTCGCTTAGAATATCCTGTATATAACTCAACCGGTCCTCCTTGAGCGGCTGGGATGATGGGGCGGAATCGTATTTAGTATATAACAGAACTGTAAGGAGCGCGTCATGCAATATCCCCTGTTGGATGTCACGATTGAATACTGCGCGGTCTGAAACTACAGCCCGCGCGTCGTCAGTCTGACGAACGAAATCCTGAGCGAACGGGAAATTGAGGCGTTTATCGGCTCGTGGAAACTCATCCCCGCCACCGGCGGTAAGTTTGAAGTGACCATCAACGGCGAACTGGTTTTCTCGAAGAAGGCGCTGGGCCGCCATGCCGAGCCGGGCGAGATACGCCGCTATGTGCTGGATAAACTTCAGGCGGTGCGCTCGCCGGGCATGGTGACAGGCCACAACGACGAATAAAGGAACGATATGCTCACTGTCATACGACTGCTGTGTTTCGTGTTTATACTGGCTGCCGCGCCGCTGGCGGCGGCACAATCTACCGAACCGCCGGCAAAACCCGGCGTCACGCTCAATTCGGTGCTGGCGCGCGGGCAGGTGGCCTGCGGCGTGAACCAGGAAGTGCGCGGCTTTGGTTATCTCGACCCCAACACCGGCCAGATTCGCGGGCTGGAAGTGGACTTATGCCGGGCGCTGGCGGCGGCGGTGTTTGGTGATGCCAGCGCCGTGCAGTTAGTGCCGTTCGTGGGGGACGGCGGGCAGGCTGCTCTGGAAGCCGGGGGGCTGGATGTGCTGCTGCACACCGTTGTCTGGTCGCTGACGACCGACGCGCGCCCCCTGCTGGACTTTGGCCCGGCGGCGTTTTATTCCGGGCAAACCTTCATCGTGCGGGCCGACAGCGATTTGCAGGATTGGCCCGATCTGGACGGCGCGGTGATCTGCGTTGCCGATGGTTCGGTGGCTGCGGCCAGCCTGCGTCCGGCGATGATCCGGCGCGGCCTGAACTATCAGCCGGTGGTGCTGCCAACCGCCGCCGAAGCCATGACCGCCTTCACCGAGGGGCAGTGTCAGGCCTACAGCGCCGGTCTGGTCGAACTGGAAAATGCCCGCCAGCGCAGCGCCGACCCGGCGGCTTATACGGTCTGGCAGGGGCGCGAGCGCCTGTACACGCTGGAAACCTTTGCCCCGGTCTACCGCAGCGACGACGCCCAGTGGCGGGACATTGTGGACTGGACGCTGCTGGGCCTGGTCGCTGCCGAGCAGTTGGGCGTTTCCAGTGAAAACATCAATAATCTGGTGCGCCAGTCGGACGAACTGGACGCCGCCTACACCGCGCGTGTCAGCCTGGATGTGGCGCGGCTGCTGGATAAATCGCTGGGTCTGGGCGCGAATCTGGCGCTGTCAAACGATTTTATGGTGGCCGTGCTGCGAGAAGTCGGTAACTACGGCGAAATCTACGCGCGCCACCTGGGCGCCGGCAGCGATCTGGTGATCGGGCGTGGTCTTAATCTGCTCTGGCGTGACGGCGGCCTGCTGGCGGCACCCACCTGGCGGTAGTGTCCGCTGTGTCCGTTGTAAACTGGTCGTTTATGGGGACACGCAGCCGCGTGTCCCTGTCGTTTCAGGATCAGCCTCTAAGTAACGTCAGGTATGGATAACGTTAATACCCCTCACCCTAAATCCCTCTCCCTCATGTAGAGGGACTTGAAGACCTCTCCTTATCCGAATACTCCACTTCGCCCTGAGGGAGAAGGGGCCGGGGGATGAGGGCAAAAGGCGCAAATCCTTTATCCATAACTCGCGTTAAGTAGTTTTTTTCAAAAAGGAGCAGCCATCATGCAGTTTGGCACGTTTGTCCCCCAGGGCTGGCGGATGGATCTGGTGGAAATCCGCGACCCGGTTGACCAGTATGAAGCCATGACCCGTGTCGCCCGCGCCGCCGAAGATGCCGGTTACGACTCGATCTGGGTGTACGATCATTTTCACACGGTGCCGACGCCGGAACTCGAAGCCTGCTTCGAAGCCTGGACGATCACGGCGGCGCTCTCGCGGGATACCACGCGCGTCAAAATCGGCCAGATGGTGACGTGCAACGGCTATCGCAACCCGGCGCTGCTGGCGAAGATGGCCTCAACCGTAGATGTGATGAGTCACGGGCGGCTGCTGTGCGGGCTGGGCGCGGGCTGGTACGAACACGAGTGGCGCGCTTATGGTTACGGCTTCCCGGAGATTCCTGACCGGATGCGCGCCTTCCGCGAGGCGTGTGAGGTTATCGTGCGGATGTGGACGGAGCAGTACGCCACCTTCGAGGGGCGCTACCACACGATCAACGGCGCGATGAACGAACCCAAAGGCGTGCAGCAGCCGCATATTCCCCTGTGGCTGGGCGGCGGCGGCGAGCAGGTCACGCTCAAACTGGTGGCGCAGTGGGGCGCGGCCAGCAACTTCGGCGGTGGCAACCTGGAAACGGTGCGGCAGAAAATGGCCGTCCTGCGCCAGCACTGTGACGCGCTGGGGCGGGACATCAACACCATTACCCGCAGCACCAGCATGGACATCATCCTGCTGAACGACGGCGAAACACCGGAGCAGGCCACCGCCGCGCTGCGCGGCAGCCAGCCGCACGAGGACTACGCGCGCGGTAAATACATCGGCACGCCCGATCAGATCAGCGCGCATCTCGAACAACTGGCGGAGGCGGGGATTACCTACGTCATCACCTACTTCCCGCGTGTGGCCTACGACCACGCCATGCTGCGCCGCTTCGCGCAGGAAGTAATGCCGCGTCTGGCGTAACGGCTGCCGGCTGAAGCCCGACGTCGTGTTTCGCCAGACGGTGGATAGATAGGGCAGGTTCTGCAACCTGCCCCTGCGATCACCCTTTCTATGTCCCCCGCCAATAGTCCCGGTTGACAGATCCAAAATCCACGTTACAATAGGTCATGATGGTTCACAACGGGTTCTGCTGTCACGGTACTTTCCGCAGCCTGCCGCAGAACGGAACGCGCAATTTTGCGGAGTTGTTTACGGAGTTCGGGAGGATGATGTACAACGAACGGACATCCCAGATTGATGAGAAACCGGGCGATCCAGTCCAGGCCGTCGCTAAAGGTGTACAGCCACACGCCGCCCTCAACTGCCTCTAACACCCCCAGATCATTCGGAATGCGCGACCGGCAGAACGCATAGTCGGCTTGCAGCAGCACCCGAATGGCATACACGCCGGGCGTGTTAGCAATGGAGTTGAGCAGATAGCCCAGCGCGTCGAAATCCGACGGCGGCTTAAATGTGGCGTCCAGCAAATGATGCTGGAGCACTCGATCCAGGCGAAAAATACGCAGCCCGCGCCGCAGGTGACAGTACGCGACCGCGTACCAGAAACCCGCGTGATAGACCAGCCCATACACATCAATCGAACGTTCAGTCGGCTCGCTGTTCCGCCCGCCCTGATAGTGAATCCACAGGCGCTGGCACTGGTAAGCCGCCAGGCTGAAGGTGGCGATGGTTTCCGGCGGCAGGGTGGTATTGGCAGTACGGATGTCCAGCGTGAGGACGCCGTGCAGGGCGCGGACGTGATCGCGCAGATCGGCGGGCAGCACCCGCTCGATCTTCCCGGCGGCGCTTTCAACGCCGGGCGCGCCGGCCAGCCCTAACTGCCGGACAGCCAGCAAACCCAGAATGATCGCCAGGATTTCCGTGTTGTTAAACATCAGAGGAGGCAGACGGAAACCGGGCCGCAGCCCGTAAGACCCATAACGACCCTTCTCGCTCTCGACCGGGATGCCCAGATCGCGCAGCATGGTGACGTAGCGGCGGACGCTGCGAACGTCCACTTCCAGGCGCGCAGCAATCTCGACTCCCGACAATTGGGTGTGGGACTGTAACAGTTCAAGAAGGGTCAGAAGACGTGTGGTAGGACTATACATCTCTCATCTTCTTCTCATAAATGCCGTCCAATGAGGACAGATTATAGCCTCTTTTAGCGGTAAAGTATAAGAGTAAGGATGAGAGCGAAAGGACGCAGATATGAACCGGAGCAGCAGTGTGGTCGTCGCCGAACCAGCTAACCCGGAACACAAACGGTTCATCGAGGCCATCCTGAAAGGCGCCGCCGATTTACAGCAGACGCACCGCGATGCGAGTGCTTCAACCGTCTCGGTCTATGACCGGGAAGCCACCGCCCGCCTGCGCGAACTGCGCTTTCGCTCGAACGCGCACGCTTTAGCGTTCGGCCACTGTGAGTAAAACGAAAAGGTGCGCGCGATGTTCATGACTTTGAATCTCTACACAACGGCGGAGCAGCCCGACGAGGAGCAGCCGCCCGTTGAATGGCAGCCGGACGATCAGCCGCCACCCTCGGTCGAAAGTCTGACCCTGCCCTGGCCGGATGACGGGGTTGATACCCTGTCCTTGGCGGGGGGCATAAACCATCTGATCGCCTGATGCCCACACCTGGGAAGTGTGATTTACTGGAAATACGCCAGAGAAAGGGGGAAATCATGCTCTACCCGAATATGGTCGAGCTGGAAGTCACGTCGCAGAACGACTTCAGTGCGGCGCGCTTCCGGGCTAAACTTCGCAGTATGATGACCCGGCTGCTGGGGAAATGTAACGAACTGCTGTCACTGGAAGCGGTGCTGGACGGCGCGCTGGTGAAAGGCCAGCACGCGCTGGGCATCCGCACCGTGCCGATTGATGAGATCGTGGGCAGCGGCGGTCGCGCCGATGAGTTCGACCGCGCTTTCTACCCGCGCCGCGATCTGACGCGGGAACGCTGGAAACGTGTTGATCAGGCGAGCAAGTCCGGTGTGGAACTGCCACCGGTGGAACTGCGTAAGGTCGGGGAACAGTACTTCGTGATGGACGGCCACCACCGCATCTCCGTCGCGCGGCAGCGCGGCCAGCGGTACATTGACGCGCAGGTGGTGGAAATGATCATCGCCCGGCGGCTCTAAGCATACCCCAATTGAAACCATCGGTTGTAGGGCGCACGGCGTGCCGTGCCCCTACGGGAAAACCTTCATCATGCTCATTGGAAGTGGCGGGTTGCTCAACCCGCCCTCACGTTTTGCCGTAAACCCGATGCGCCTTTTAATCAATCGGTTCTTTGTAGATGATGTAGCGGCCAATGTCGTCGCCCTTGCCGATGCAGGTGCTCAGGTCCACCTTGAACTCGCGTCCGCCCGACACCCAGCGCAAGCCTTCCTGCAGCAAGCCCTGCCCGACGAAACAC
>JARKOK010000550.1 GCA_029975765.1 Aggregatilineales bacterium | reverse complement strand
CTGGGAATTTTCTTCGACCAGCAGCCGGTCACCGCGCAAAAAATAAGCTGCCGTCAAATCCACCCGGTCGGTCAGCGCCCAGTCAAGCGGCACACCAACCGCCATATCCGCCTGCCCGGATGCCACCAGATCGGCGGCATTATTCACGCTGTCCGGGATAAACTGAACGGTTGACCCCCAACGCGCGGCCAGCGCCTCAGCTACGGCGCGGTTGAGCGCATCCAGCCGCCGCTGGCTCTCTGGCGCATCCGGCGGCAGATCCGCCACACCCGCCACGCGCACCACACGTCCGGTCTGGATACGCGGCACCACATACTGCGCCGGATACGGCACATCGCCGCCGTACTGTGCCGGGTTGGGCGCTTCATCACCCACATTCGCCCAGACCGGCAGCACGTTGGCCGGGTAATTCACGCCGATAAAATTACTCTGATGAATTTCATCCAACCGGCCCGTTCGCACCAGATATTGCAGCGTGCGGTTAACGAGATTGCGGAAGTTCACATCCTGCCGGGGCAGCACGACCGCGTAAGGTTCGGGCGCGACCGGTTCCTCTAGCAGTTTCACCTGGCTCAGATCCGTGATGACGCGGGTTAGCTGCACGCGGTTTTCGACCACACCGTCCACTTCGTTATTGAGCAGACCCGCCAGCGCGCGGTCAAGCGTCAAATACTGCTGCACACTGATCGGCAGCCCGGTACGCTGCTGCCACGCCAGCACGGCCTGCTCGCCGGGATAGCCGACCACGACCCCGATCCGCCGGTTTGCCATATCGGCCAGCGCCGCCGCGCCGTCGTCCGCCCGCACCACCAGCGCCTGCTGCGTGGGATAATACGTCTGGCTGAATTCAACCTGCGCGTCCAATTCGCGGTGGTGTATCTGGGCCGCCACCAGCATATCCACAGTGCCCTGGCGCAGCAGTTCCAGCGCCGTCTGCCGGGTGACCTGCACCGGCTCAAACTCGACGCCCCACGCTTCCGCCAGCGCGCGCGCCAGATCCGCATCAAACCCGGCGACCGCACCGCGAATATTCAATTCGCCAAATGGCGGCAGGTTATACAGCAGCCCGACACGTACCTTACCGTCCCGTTGAAGCCGCGCCACGACCGATTCGGACAGCAGCGCGTCACTCACCGCTGCCGCGTCCACCGTCGGCACCAGCGTCGGCGGGGTCAGCGTCGGCACGTCCTGCGACAGCACACCAAACGACACGGACAGACACAGCAGAAACAGGGTAAGGGCAGCCGAAACCAGCCGTAGAGGCGCACGACGCTGACTCTCGACAGATTTTTTCACAGCTTTCATGGTTCAGTTATTCCGTAAACGTTGTGGGCAGTAATGTAATCCAGCACCGCGTCCGGTACAAGATACCGGATGCTGAGACCTTTTTGCCGGCGGCTCACAATCTCCGTCGCGGAAATGCCGATCAGCGGTGCGTCAATCATGACGACACGCTCGGACAGTCCCGGCAGCACATCTTCATGCATATACGGGCGGGCGCCATCGCCGGGGCGGTGCATGACCGCCAGCCTGCACAGGCTGACCAGTTCCGCCGGGCGATGCCAGCGCGGCAGATCACGCAGCGAGTCCCCCCCCATGACAAAGTACAGTTCCGCGCCGGGGTTCTGCCCCTGGATGATCTTCACCATATCCAGCGAGTAATGCGGGCCGGGGCGGTCAACGTCCACCCGCGACAGCGTAAACCGACTGTTGCTGCCAAGCGCCAGCTTCAGCATAGCCAGCCGGTGCTCAACCGGCGTGTTTTTTTCGTGCTGTTTATGCGGCGGATCGGCTGCCGGGACGAACAGCAGGCAGTTTAAGTCCAGCGCCTCAACGGCATATTCTGCCAGAATGAGGTGTCCCAGGTGAGGCGGGTCGAAGGTGCCGCCGAGAATGCCGACGCGCCGCATTTAATCCGACCATTCGAGTTCGTAATCACCGATATACACGGTATCACCCGGCTGCACACCTGCCGCCTCCAGCGCGGCGGAAATTCCCAGCGTCTCCAGAATTTGCTGGAAGCGCATCACGGCTTCCTCATTATCCCAGTATGTCATCTCCGCTGCTCGTTCAATGCGCCGACCGGCCACGCGGAACAGGCCGTCCCCCTCCTGGGTGACGGTAAAGGGCACCGTTTCTTCCGGCAGTTCATATACCGGCATTTCGGCAGATGGGGCGGGTTCCTCCGGCGGCAGCGAGTCAATAAGCTGGAACATGCGCTGCACCAACTGTCGCACATTCTCCTGAGTCGCGCCAGAAATCGCCATCGGCTCAATATCACGCGCGCGCAGCGCCGCCTCAACCTCCGGCCAGCGCGCGCGCGCCTCCGGGATGTCCATCTTATTGTAAACCACAAGCTGCGGCTTCTGCCCCAGCTTATCATCATACAGTGCCAGTTCCGTATTGATCTGGCTGTAGTCCGCCAGCACGCTTTCACTGTCACCATTCAACAGGTGAATCAGTACCCGCGTCCGCTGGACATGGCGGAGAAACGCATGTCCCAGCCCGACGCCCGCGTGCGCGCCTTCGATGAGACCGGGAATATCCGCAACCACTAAATCCCGGTCGTCATAGGTCACAACACCCAGATTGGGTTCCAGCGTGGTGAACGGGTAATCCGCGATCTTGGGTTTCGCGTTGCTGATAACCGAGAGCAGCGTGGATTTGCCCGCGTTGGGCACACCAACAATCCCAACATCGGCAATCAGCCGCAGTTCCAGAATGAGCCAGTGTTCCTGGCCGGGTTCGCCTTTTTCGGCGTACTGTGGCGCCTGGTTCGCAGAATTGGCAAAATGCTGGTTGCCGCGCCCGCCGCGCCCGCCAACCGCCACCACCACCCGGTCATCGGGTTTCACCAGGTCAGCGATAACGGCGCCGGTATCCGCGTCTTTGACAACCGTCCCCGGCGGCACTTCCACTTCCAGCGGGTCGGCGCTCGCGCCGGTCTGGTTCTTGATGCTGCCGCGCTGCCCGTGCGCCGCCTTAAAGTGAATCCCTTTCTGAAACGCCGCCAGCGTGTTCATCTTCGGGTTCACTTTCAAAATCACATCGCCGCCGCGCCCGCCGTCACCACCAGCCGGCCCGCCGCGCGGCACAAATTTCTCGCGCCGAAAGGCGACCGCGCCATCGCCACCGCTGCCGCTCCGTACATAGATTTTCACTTCGTCTAACATTACACCCCATCCCCTGTCAGGATACGCCATACCCTTACGGGCAGTGCAAGGCATCCCAATCGTCGGGCTGGCCGGCGCGATACCATGCCAGCGTCTGTTTTGCGCCCTCGCGGAAGTCCGTTGGCACAAAATCCAGTTCGCGCCGCGCCTTCGCTGACGAAACGCGCCAGTTATTATACACATACGACCGCAAGTTGAGAGGCCAGAACGGTTCGCTGCGTGTAACCAGCGCCAGCGCCTCCAGCACACGCGCTGTGTTGATTCCCAGCCAGCCCGGAATCGGCAGGCGCGGCCAGCGAATATTGGCCTCCTGGCAGATAATGTCAAAGGCTTCGCGGTGGGAAATCCAATCGCCGCAGAGGTTGTACACCTCACCCACGCGCCCGCGTTCCAGCGCCCCGACCACACCCTGCGCCACATCGGCTATATAGGCGGGGAAGATGATGTGCCGCCCGCCATCCACCTGCATGATAATACCGCGCAGGGGGTCGGTAAAAAACAGCCGGTTGAAGGCATAATGGCCGAGCGGGCCATAATACGCGCCAGGGCGCAGCACAATCACCGGCAGGCCGCGCTCGCGCTGGTAACACATCACCATTTGTTCCGCCTGCCATTTGCTGCGCTGATAAGCGTCGGCAGGCTGCGGCGGGTATGTTTCATCAATCACGTTGGCCGGGTCAGGCTGGCCGATAACCGCAATCGTGGAAACATGGATGAAACGCTCCACGCCGGCCCGCGCCGCCGCCGCCAGCACGTTTTCCGTCCCCTGTGCGTTTGTCGCCCGGAAAACCTGTTCATCCCCCCAGAAACGGAAGATGCCCCCGGCATGAATAACCGCCCGGCAGCCCTCTGCCGCCCGTTCCAGCACCGCCACATCCAGCAAATCACCGGCTATGATTTCCAGCCGGGGATAACGGCGCAGCCAGGGATGTTGATGTGGGTGGCGCGTGAGTACCCGCAGCGGCTCGCCCAGCCGGCACAGTTCCGGGATGAGGTGACGACCCAAAAAACCTGTCCCGCCGGTAACAAAAATCATGCAACCAACCGCCTGTCATAACGTACAGGGACATCGCCGTGTCCCTGTGAAAAGGGCTAATTGTCCCGCCCGCTGGCGGTTGGCGGCTGCAGCAGCAGCCGGACGCGCTGGGGCGATTTTGCCACCCCCCAGCCTGCCGGAAGTTCCTGCACATAGGCTTCAATCTTCCAGCGTTGATCGTTCACATCGTACACCATCTGGTACACGACCGCGCCATCGCCTAAGTCCTGCGTGTGCAGGCGCAGGTCATGCCGGCGGTCATACGTCGCCATCCGGCGCTGCGTCTGGCAGTCAATCACCAGACAGCGCCGGCCATCTTCCGAAAAATGCCGCACCTGTACCTGATGATCGGCGCGCAGCACGCCGGTAAACCGCTGGCTGCCACTGGCAAGCAGCGTTTGCAGCCGCCGCAGGTAGACACCATCCAGATACCTTGACGCCTGGGCGTACATCTGCGAAGGGTCATCCATCGCGCTGGCGTGCAGCCAGTCCACCGCCGCCAGATAATCGCGCCGCACCTGCGCCACCACTTCCTCCGGGGCCATCCATTCAGCCCGGTGCGCCACACCGGCATGAAGCCGTTTCAGTTTTCCCAGCCAGGGGATCGGTTCCGAATTGTTCAACGCCATCACCATGATAACAACGAGCAAAACAAAAACGAGCGCCCAAACCATCGCGCTGTTATCCTGATCGTTATTCGAATGATGACGACTCTACCAACAGGGGAGGTAAAACGCAACGGCGAACCGTTCAGCGCGACCGCTGCTTCAGCGCCATCCAGATATTCTGGCGCAGTTTCGCCATGCTCACCGGTTTGACGAGATAAACCTCCACCTTCGCCACCGTCAGCGCAAACGACTGCTGATCCGGGGCGGCGGCATGGTCGGCGATCACGATGATCGGCAGGTCGCGCAGGCTGGTGATTTCCTTCACCTTGCCCAGCATCTCCCAGCCATGCATGTCCGGCAGTTGTAAATCCATAACGAGCAGATCGGGGTCGAGGTCTTCCAGCAGTTCCAGCCCCTGCGTGCCGGTGGCGCTCAACTGCACCGCCATCCCCATCTCCAGGCACAGTTCCTGAATAGCGGTCAGTTCATCTTCGCGGCTGCCCACCACCACCACACACTTGCCGGTCGTAACAGATACATCGGTTTGGCTGGCGATAACCATTGCCAGATCATCCGGCTCCATACCGTGTTCCTCCTGCGCGGCCTGGATTTCATTCTGGGAGGTTTCGACAAACGCGATCACCAGATTCTTAAAGACTTCCGGCGCGCGAGTTACCAGCTTGCGCTGGACGGTTTCAACTTCGGGCAAATGCAGAAACGGCACCCCGTGTTTTCCCAGAATCGCAATCAACTCACCGCGTTCCTGAGCCGACACTTCCTCGTCCAGACCCAGTTTTGCCAGCAGCGCCCGCACTTTGTCCAGGTAAGCCGTTGACAGCATCGTATTCAGGTAATAGACCCGCACCCGGTCGCGCGAGCGGTTCAGCGTTTTCAGCTCGACATCAAAGCGGTGGCCCTCTGGCAGCGCGTACAGCCAGACATAGCTGCGGTTAAAGTGTTCCACCCGCCCTGCCGCCTTTAACTGAGTCAGCTCATCATCCGTGATGTGATGCCCGAATCCCTCACGGGTAAAGGCACGGTAACGCCCGGTTAATAAGTCCTGCACACGCGCTTCATCCCACTGCACGACGAAAGACCCATCGGCCATGATAAATACCGCCTGGCGTG
>JARKOK010000532.1 GCA_029975765.1 Aggregatilineales bacterium | reverse complement strand
CGGCATGATGAACCCCGCGATCAGCCCCATATCGTGATACAGCGGCAGCCAGCTTACGACCACATCATCCGGCGACAATTTGATCGCCGCGCTGTAACTGGCGATATGATTGAGGACGGCGCGGTGCGACAGCATCACGCCTTTTTGCAGGCCGGTGCTGCCGGATGAATGCTGTAAAAAGGCGGTGTCATCCGGCTGTGCGGGATTTCGATTCAAATAATCCTGTAGGGACGCACGGCTGTGCGCCCCTACGACATCATCCACATTCAGCACCGCCGCCAGCGAGGCAATACCCGCCAGCCGGTCCTGCAAGGGCGCGTATAAATCCGGGCTGGCGATCACGACTTTGACGCCGGAATGCTCAACCAGTTGGCGCACGCTGTCAAAGTAGCGTTCGTGGTCAAGTTTATCCGTCAGGAACGGGAAGATGGACGGCACCGCGCCCAGCAGCAGCGCGCCCCAGAAACCATTCAGCACCGCCTCGCCATGCTGAAGCACCAGCACTACCAGATCACCCGGCTTCACGCCGCAGGCTTCCAGCGCCCCGGCGAACCGCGCCGCACCGTTGAAAAAGTCCTGTGTTGTCAGGTGGCGCTCGCCCTCATGTTCGATCAGGATAACGGCAGTTTCGCCGGCGCGTTCGCGCACCAGCCAGCGCGCCTGTTCCAGCAGCGTCGCCGGACGATGGTTAAGGGTGATGGGGAGGTCAGACATTTACCCCCTCCCGGCCTCCCCCGAAGTCGAAGGGAGGAGACCACATAAAGCGCATTTCCCGGAATTTTGGGAAGGGATCAGGGGTAAAAGGAGAAGGCTTCATCTTACTGTTTGGCCTCGATGTTGCTGAGAATCTGGTTGACGGTGTTCATGTTGGCGGCGGTCAGTTCCGGGTCATCAAAATGCACACCAAACGTATCTTCGATAAAAATCGCCAGTTCCACCAGCGAGAACGAGTCTACCAGGCCGCCGGTGATCAGCGGTTCGTCGTCCTTCAGGGGGTAGGTCGTATCTTTAATCATATAAGCCTTGATATAGTCGCGGAGTTGTTCGCGCATGGGTTCGTCCTGTTCGCTGTTTTGGGTAGGGGAGGGTCTGAAACCTTCCCCTGCTGCCGTCATAAGCCGATCTTCGCCCCAACAGCTTACCAGAAGCGGTTTCATTCACGCAAGACACGGTCTCAATTCGGTTAATTCATACAGAAAAACACTCCCAAAAGGTGGTCAGATTAAAAAGTGTTCGTTATAATTTCTAATTGTGTTTCACCTGTTCCGATAGATTGTGGTCTGTTCTTTCAAAAGAAAGGAGGCAAAACCCACTACAGCTTGCTGATTGACAGCTATTTCCTCATACCTCACTTAATCTTTTAGAAAGGGAAATACGCCCATGAATCGCAGAACCATCACTTTTCTTTTCCTGTTCACGACCTTCCTCCTGCTTTCGACCACCAGCATACTGGCACAGGACGATCCGTTTGCCGGTATCCCGCTCGAACAGCTTTTCCCGAATGCCATCAATGATGTTGAGCGCCAGTCGGCTTACGAGGCGCTGATCGCCGCTAATCTGCCCGACGCCCGCGATATGTTCGCCGGCAAAACGCTGACCATCGGCGTGCTGGGCAGCGGCGCGCGCGGTGTTATTTCCGGCGGTGTTTACTACTGGCGCGAAGCCTTTGAGGCGATCACCGGGGCCGACCTGGAGATCATCGAAATCCCCTTCGATCAAATGCTCACCACCCTGACGACGGACTTCGCCACCGGCCAGTACACTTACGATGCCATTGTGAATGCGTCGTGGTTCTACGGCGACTACATCAGCAATGACTGGATCATCCCGATTGACGACTTCATGCAGGATGAGCGTTTCCCCAAGTGGGAACCGGATAAAGTAGCTGCGCCGCTGCGCCAGCTTCTCCAGTGGGAAGGCAAATGGTACGGCGTGGTGAACGATGGCGATAACCAACTGCTGTACTACCGCCGCGACATTCTGGAAGACCCGGAATGGCAGGCCCGGTATCGTGAAGAGATGGGTGAGGATATGGTGGTGCCGCCGCAGACCTGGCAGCAGATGTTGAAGATTGCAACCTTCTTCAACGGCAAGGACTGGAACGGCGACGGCGACCCCGATGACGGCGTGAGCCTGCACCTGAAAGTTGGCGGGCAGGGCTTCTTCCACTATATGTCCCTGTCGGCGCCGTTTTCGATCACCCCTGCCGACGGTGACGACCCGACCAAAGTCACCAAGTATGACAATATCTACTGGTTTGATCCCGACGACATGACGGCAGTCATCAATTCACCCGGACATGTGAAGGCGCTGGAATTCCTGAAAGAACTGGCGGCGCAGGGTTCGCAGTCCCAGTTCGGCTGGGAACTGGGCGAGGCCTGGGACAACTTCCTCAATGGCAACGCGGTTGTCCTATTCTCATGGGGCGACGTGGGTTCGCTGGCGCAGGACCCGAACGCCTCGACCATTCAGGGTCTACTGGGCGGCGGGCGCATCCCCTGCTCGGAAGTCTGGTATGACCGCGAACTGGGCCAGATGATCGAAGACCCGGAAAACCCCAACTGCGTGGGCAACCTGGTCGGCGCTTCGTGGCATGGCGTCATCTCCAAATACTCTGACGTGCCCGACCTGGCCTACTACTTCCTGGCGATGCAGGCCACCCGCCCGATTCTGTTCTGGAACGTCGTGTACGGCTGGACGGGCGTTGACCCCAGCTCGACCACGCACCTGTTCCCGCCGGCGGGCGAAGCGACCGTCGAGGACTATGTGGCGGCTGGTTATAATGCCGACGACGTAAAATCCTACATCACGGCCTATGGTGACAATCTGTTCACCTTCCCCACCACCCAGACCTACCTGCGTATTCCGGGCACGCCGGAATACTGGAATATTCTGGACATCCGGCTGTCGCAGGCGATGATTGACGAACTCACGCCGCAGGCGGCGCTGGACGCGGTGGCCGAGGAATGGGAGAAGATCACCGACGACATCGGACGGGATTACCTGTTGGACATTTACCAGCGGTCTATCGGTTACACCCCCGGCGAATAACAAACACCGGGACATGAGTTGCTGCTGCATAAGGGGAGAGGCCGCCGTGCCTGTCCCCTTATGCCAGACAGGGGAAAATTATGCGAAGCCGAAGTCGAGCCGGAACCTTCTTTCTGATACCCGGCGTGGTCTGGATACTCTGTTTTACCCTGTTTCCACTGCTATACTCGTTTGCGCTGAGTTTTACGGATAAACGGCTGGGACGCGGCGCGCGGCAGGGCGATTTTATTGGCCTGCAAAATTATGTCGAGATTTTCAGCGATAAGCGGGTGCAGGAGGTTCTGGGCACGACGATCTTTCTGATTATTGGCAGTGTGTTTTTGACGCTGCTGCTGGGGACACTCATAGCCTGGCTGTTCAACCGCGACATCCCCGGCCTGCAGGCCTTCCGCGCCATCCTGACCATGCCGCTGTTTGCCGCGCCGATTGCGCTCGGCCATCTGGGCATGATCCTGTTCAACGAACAAAGCGGCCCGATCAACTACATGATTAAAGGGCTGGGCGGCTCGCCCGTGTTCTGGATCACGAATCCCTGGGCCGCCCGATTCGCCGTTCTCATCGTGGATACCTGGCAGTGGACGCCGTTTGTGTTCATCGTCGTGCTGGCGGCCATGCAGTCCATCCCGGAAGAACTGTACGAAGCGGCGCGGCTGGACACCTCCTCTGCCTGGAGGATTCTCACCCGCATCACCCTGCCGCTGATCGCGCCGGCCATCGGGACGGTTGCCATGCTGCGGCTGGTGGAGACGTTCAAAATACTGGATATACCTTTCACCCTCACGGGCGGCGGCCCTGGTACATCCACGCAGACCTATTCCTATTACACCTATCTGGAAGGGCTGCGCCATTTTGACATGGGATATGCCTCGGCACTGGCTTATGTGCTGGTGATTATTGCCATCATTATTTCTTCCATTTATTTCTGGCGTATGCGCGCGCGTTTTGAGGTGGAATAAGGACGATGACTTCCCGAACATCCCCACCCATCAGCCGAATAATCCAGCACGTGCTGCTGTGGATCGCGGTTATTGTGGTCACACTGGCGGCGCTGTATCCGTTTCTGTGGGCGCTCATTACCTCCTTTAAGAGCCAGCGTGACGCGCTGCAACCGACGATTGTCCCGTTCGTCGAGTTTCAGCCGATTATGGACAACTGGAACGCGGAGCTTGGCCCGACAGGGCAGGAAAACTTTAAAGCCCTGGGCAACAGCGCGATCATCGCCACTGGCGCGACGCTGGTCGCCATGATTCTGGGCACGCTGGCCGGTTACGGCCTGGCGCGTTTTCGTTATGGCATTGGCAATCGTAACCTGGTGTCGTGGTTTCTGTCGCAGCGGTTTTTACCGCCGGTCGCTACCCTGATCCCCTTCTTCCTGCTCATCCAGCAGCTTGGCCTGTACGATACCCACGCCGGCATGATCATCATTAACGCGACCTTCGTGCTGCCCTTCGCTGTGCTGATTATGCGTGACTTCTTCGCCGAATTTCCGAAAGACCTGGAAGAAGCGGCGCTGGTAGACGGCGCGAATCATTTTCAGGTATTTCTGCGGGTGGCGCTGCCGATTGCCGGCCCGGCCCTGGTCGCGGCGGCGATCCTGTGTTTCACCTTCGCCTGGAACGAATTCATCTTTGCCAGCGTGCTGACCACCCGCAACGCACAGCCGTTCACCGTGAAGATTAGCAGCACCGGCACAGTGCGCGGGATTCACTTTGGCTTTGTGGCAACCCGGATGCTGCTGGCGGTCATTCCGCCGCTGGTGCTGTCGCTGTTTGTGCAGCGGTACATCGTGCGCGGCCTCACCCTGGGCGCGGTGAAGGGCTAATAACATTCCCTATATTCCTTAACATTCCTATGATAGAATCACAGGCGATCTCACCCCGGATTATAGGACACTAAGGGACAGCCTGTGCAGCAAGTACGGAATGACATTCGGAATATCGCCATTATCGCGCACGTTGATCATGGCAAGACCACGCTGGTTGATGGAATGCTCAAACAGGCGAAAGTATTCCGCGATTCGGCCAATGTTGGCGAGCGAATCCTCGACTCGAACGATCTCGAACGGGAACGCGGTATCACTATTCTGGCGAAGAATACCGCTGTCACCTGGGGCGGCATGAAAATCAATATCGTGGATACCCCCGGCCACGCCGATTTTGGCGGTGAGGTGGAGCGCGTCCTGAATATGGTGGACGGCGCGCTGCTGCTGATTGACGCGGTGGAAGGCCCCATGCCGCAGACCCGTTTTGTGCTGCGGAAGGCGCTGGCGCTGGGGCTGCGAATCATTGTGGTCATCAACAAGGTAGACCGGCCTTACGCGCGCGTCGAAGAAGCCCTGAACGAAACGTTTGACCTGTTCATCGAACTGGGCGCGAGCGACGAGCAGGCCGATTTCCCCGTGATCTACGCCGTCGGCCTGACCGGACGCGCCGGGTATACGGCGGAAACGGTCGGCAACGATCTGACGCCGCTGTTTGAAACCATCATCAAGGAAATCCCTGGCCCGACGGTTGACCCCGATCTGCCGCCGCGCCTGCTGGTGACGACGCTGGAATACGACAACTACAAGGGACAGATCGGCGTTGGCCGTCTGATGTCCGGCGTGCTGAAAAAAGGGATGCCCGTTGCCCGGATCACGCCGCGCGGCGAACGCTTCACCGGCAGTATCGAGTACCTGTTCACCTACCACAACCTGACCAAACTCGAAGCCAGTGAGGTGACGGCGGGTGATATTCTCGCTTTTGGCGGGCTGGACGAGATCGGCATCAGCGACACGATTGCCGAGGTGAGCGTAACCGAAGCCCTGCCGGCTATCAGCGTTGAAGAGCCGACCGTCCGTATGACCTTCGGCGTAAATACGTCGCCGTTCGCGGGGCGTGAGGGCAAAACCGGTTGGGGTACGTCGCGCCGCCTGCGCCAGCGCCTGTATGATGAAACCCGCTCGAATGTGGCGCTGCGTGTGGCCGATGGCGACTCGCCCGACCGCTTCATCGTCAGCGGGCGCGGTGAGCTGCATCTGGGCATTCTGATCGAAACGATGCGCCGCGAGGGCTACGAGTTTGAGGTCAGCAAGCCGGAAGTCATCTACCACGAAGACCCCGACAGCGGCGAACTGCTGGAACCGGTCGAGGAAGTCCACATCGAAGTGGCGGATAACCTGGTCGGCACGGTGGTGGAACTGCTGGGCGCGCGGCGCGGCATTATGACCAACATGCACAGCGACGGCAGCACCACTTACCTGACGTACCGCGTGCCAACACGCGGCATCCTCGGTTTCCGGTCACAGTTCTTACGCTCGACCAGCGGCCTGGGGCAGATGCACAGCCTGCACGCCGGTTACGAGCCGGTGGCCGGGGATATTCCGGGGCGGCAGTTTGGCAGCCTGGTGGCGATGGAAACCGGCGTTTCAACCGCCTACGCGATGGTCAGCGTCCAGCAGCGCGGCACGTTCTTCATCACGCCAGCGACGGAGGTGTATCAGGGCATGGTCATCGGCGAGCATATCCGCCCTGGCGATCTTGACCTGAATGTGTGCAAGGCCAAACATCTGACCAACCACCGCGCCAAGCCCAGCGAAACCACCGCCGGGCTGAACACCCCGCGCTCGCTGAGCCTGGACGACTGTATCGAATTTCTGGCTGAAGATGAACTGCTGGAAGTGACACCCAACAGCCTGCGAATGCGGAAGCGCATCCTGGATACCGAAGATCGTCTGAAAGACCGCAAGCGCCGGGAGAAAATTCTGGCAGGGTAACCATTCACACAGAAACGATGTAGGGGCGCACGGTGGTGCGCCTCTACGTCTTTGTTCCTCGCGCCGGATACATCTCCAGTACCCAGCGTGCCAGCGTATGGTCAGCGGCGATCCCCGCGAACCCGCCGTAACGCGCGAAGGTCTCCATCACCTGCACCGCCGGAATCCGCCCTGTGCCGCCGTAAAAATAGCGGTTAACGGCGGCTTGCAGCGCCACATCATTATGCGCCACGCCGCGATAACCACAGGCGCGCGCCAGCGTGACGACGGCTGTCCAGTGGCCGATGCCCTTTAATTGCAGCAGTTCGTGATAGGCCGCTTCCGGCGCAAGCCGGCGCAGCCGTTCAAGGTCGAGAGTTCCCTCGGCTGCCCGGCGGGCAATTTCGATGAGCAGATGAATCCGCTTGAACGTGATTTTGAGCGGCTTCAGATCATCCACACGGGCGGCAGCCAGTTGTTCAGCCGTCGGGAATGTGTAAAACGTCAGACCATCATAAACAATCTGATTGCCCGCCCACTCGACCAGCCAGCGTTGGGCGCGCTGCGCGGTTGTCCAGCTAATCTGCTGCTCGATGATCGTCTGCGCCAGCGCCTCGAACACGCTGGCGGCGCGGACTTCCGGCAAACCGATGACCGGCGCAATCACCCGCCGCAGATCGTCATCACCCGCCGCGAACGTATAAAATTCCGCCGCGCTCGCGCTGGGAAATATCCGGCTCACCCCAGCTCGCAGCGCCGCCGCGTCCAGCGCGCCGGCCTGCGCCATCAGGTGAATATCCAGCACCGGCGTGTCCGGCGTGCCGCGCGACGTGACCCGCACCAGCGCCGTGCCGCCGTTCGTTCGCAGCGCGCGCCAGTAACCGCCGTCACGCACGATGTCCAGCGTGGGATGGGCGTAACGTTCCAGCAGGCGCAGCAGCAGATCAAAGTTATACGGCGGCGTGGGCGTGAGCGTGGTCAGATATTTCACGATAAGGTGTAGTGGAATAAAATCGGGAATTGAAATAAAGAAACGGATTGGGGCGCGATGCACGCGCCCCCGTAAAGCGGTTGTAGCAAATTAACTGCACCCTTTGATTTATGGGATACCAAGTGTGGCTCTAGCCGCCATGACAAACGGCGCAAGTTTAACTGCTATAGCTGTAATGTGTCCTACCGATTCCTCCAACCCCTTCAGTAATGATGAACTGATCGTTTTATTGGGTGTCTCTTTCTTCATTTCTTCGGCCAGACTTGCGAGCATTTCCAGGGTTTCGTCCTGTTTAGACTGGTCATTCAGATACTGTTGTATGCTTTCTGTCAGCTCTTTCAGAGCGGTTGCTACGGTCTCATCCTGTTGTGTGGCGGCGTTATGGATTGTTTGGACGGCTCGCGCGCCTCTGCCAACCGATACCTGTTGAGCATTCAGCTCACCGCCGCTGATGATAATGCCTTCATTCCGCTGTGGTTGTTTTGTCATTTAAGTATGTCCTCTCACTTTGATCCCGTTGCCCGTGATATTCCCTGAGACAGCGCACCGCCAGCCTGTTGCAGCAGCGTACCGCCAGAAGCAGCCGCAGGGTTGAAGATATTGCTGGCTCCCTGTCCCGCGCTGACCTGGCTGGCGGTCATCGTGCCGCCCGTCTGATAAATACCGTTATTTACAAAATAGTTAGTTGCGGTTTGCCGCAGCGAACTCACGTCAACTCCGGCAGCTTCCAGCGCGTCCGAGACGGCAAACAGGAAACACTCTTCCAATGCCTGAACATAAGCCACTGTATCTTTCATGGCAAAATAAGAGGCAAAATGGCGGTAGGCCACTGTTTCCCGAAAGGTACGCACAACGCCATAATTAAAAACATGCACGTTTCTGCTGGCAACCTGCCGCTGTTTACGGTCTTCCTGATACCACTTCAGCAGATACCTTCCTAGCGTAAACAGGCGCATCCCTAATGCCACCATTCGAACAGTAGGCAAGACCAGGTAGACAAGGGTTAAGCCGGTGCCCCAAAGAACGCGACGCACAAGACCCATCTCCATTCGCTTATCAATGTTATAAATATCTTCATTGATAGGCAGCAGCACGCGGAAAGCTGACTCCACGTACAGGTTGTTACCATATCGGGCCAGATGCAGGAAAGCCGAGGTGGTGGTATCATGCCGCGTATCTTCATAGCTATACACACGGTATACACGGTCTTCAGCGGCAACTGGGGTCTTTTCCGCTTTCTGATGAACGATAGACCAATCAAGACGTGAAATCGGTCTGGTTGTGGTTGTTGGAAGGATATGCTGGTTGCCAATCAGCTCGTCTCCGTTAGCATACACACGCTCCTGCTGTTTCAAAAAAGGCAGTCCACGTTTCTGAATAGCCTCGTCCACACAGTTATAAATCTCTGTAAGAGAAATTGAGGGCAGATCATCGTGGTTATGATCCGTCTTGGTGCGGGACAAATCCATCACAAATTGCCAGTCCCGTAAGGCTTCGCCTGAACCAACAAACGGTTGAAAGCCGCCAAACACGACTACATTTTGTTCCGGGTCATTTGGTCCACCGCGCGCCCGGAAAAAATTCACAAGACCCTCGGGGAGTGGCAGCTTAAATTGAGGATTGTAATTATCACGTTTGAAATTACGAGTCTGCATGTACCATAACAGAACTATAGATTCGAAGTCTAATACGCCAGCCATTAAAACAACACCCAGCGATAAACCGGGAGCGCGGAAATCCCAGCTAAAGTAGCGGTCAGCGCCGGTAAAGTTTGTAACCTGATCGACAATATAAGAGAGGAACCCGCCAGCGAGGACCAGATATTGAAAGTAACACAGATCATTGGCATGAATTAACATAAGGACGAGCGCAACAGCGCTCGCAATTGTGCCTAATGCTACTGCCTGGGCTGC
>JARKOK010000103.1 GCA_029975765.1 Aggregatilineales bacterium | reverse complement strand
GCCGCTTCTGACGCTGATTCTGGTACTGCTGGTGGCCGCAGTCGGGATTACGGGGCTGGTGCTGGTTTTCAGCCGGCGGCCTGTTCTGGGGCTGGCCGTCGGTGTCGTGGTATTTGTAGTGTTGTTCTGGTCGCTGACCGGTACGCCGCGCAGCCTGCGCCTGACGACGCTGCTCACGGCGTGGTCGCTGTATCTGCTGCTGGACGCGCTGATGATCACGCACCCGCGTGCGGATATGCCTGAACGCCAGCACGAACTGGGGGCGCGCCATACCTTCGGCCTGCTGCTGCTGTTTGGCCTGGGCGTGCTGAACGACCCGCTGTTTGTGATGATGGCGCCGGCGCTGCTGCTGGGGCTGGCGCTGCTTAAAACGCGGCTGCCGCTGTGGTACTGGGGAGTGTTGGGCGTTCTGGTGGTGATCGGCGCGCGCGGTTTGATCGTGCAGTACGCGGATTCGGGCTGGTGGCTGTACCCGGCGCGGCTGGCGGTGGAGCAGAATCTCCGCGTGCCGTTTGTGCTGGCGGACGGCTGGCGCGAGGGCACCCGCTGGGTGTACCTGATGGACGTGATCGCGCGGCAGTTCAGCGTGGCCGGTGTGGGGTTGGGCGTAGTCGGGCTGGCGCGGCTGTCGCGCTGGCATCCGGCGGTAGGTGAAGTCACCATGCTGGCCTATGCGACCTACGCGCTGTTCGGGCTGGTGTATTTCGGCAGCGACAGCTCGGTGCTGCTGCTGCCCCTGCTGATGGTTCAGGTTATGTGGATGACTTACGCCGCTTACAGCTTCGGCCAGTGGCTGCAAAAGAGCGCGCGCCCGGCGTGGAGTGGGGTGCGCTGGGTGGCGCCGGCGGTGTTTACGCTGCTGCCGCTGCTCATGCTGCTGCGGATTGTGGGGGGATGAGACGGCAGCCCTCACCCTAAATCCCTCTCCCTCATGGAGAGGGACTTTAAGAATGCTTTCTACCGTCGCCCTGAGGGAGAGGGGGCAGGGGGTGAGGGCACAACATGGCGTGCTGAGAAAAATCAGCTATAGTTAGTAGGAATCCAGTTAGAAGTCCGGCGGGGTGGGGCGCGTGATGCAAGACCAACAGACGATTGCGATCAAGG
>JARKOK010000500.1 GCA_029975765.1 Aggregatilineales bacterium | reverse complement strand
TACGGTTATCGTCATCCTTAAGCTGGTGTTGGGACTGGCGCAAAATGCCCCGTATGACCGCCTGACCGAACGCCTGATGCTGGTATTTGGTATTGCGCTGTCGCTGCAATGGCTGATCGGTCTGGTGTTTTTGATCGTGTTTGCGTCTCAGATTGGGGGATTTGGCAACTTGCAGCCCTACAACTGGCTGCATGTAGTGGTGCTGACAGTGGCGACCGGGCTGGCCGAAATGCGACGGCGGTTCAAGGACGCGCCGGATCGCAGCCGCTACCGCGCCAATCTGGTGATCGTACTGATGGTGCTGGTGCTGGTGGTGGTGGGCGTGGCGCTGCTGCCTTACGGCTGGCGTGTGTTCCCGCCGAGCGTGTAACAGCGGCTTAATTTTGCGAACGAGGGGTGTATTCATAGATTCCCTCGTTTCACCGGGGCACGGCACGCTGTGCCCCTACGGAAAAACAGCAGATATTTACCCGGCACAGTTAAGGAATAAACTCGATGGCGCAGGCAACGGCGGTTGATGCGGCTGAAAAACTGGATTTTAAGCGAATTCTACCCATCTTCGTGATCGTTCTGGTGGATCTGCTGGGGCTGACGATCATCATCCCCCTGCTGCCGCTGTACGCGACCGCTTTTGGCGCGGATGCTTTCACCGTCGGTCTGATGCAGGCCGCCTATCCGCTGATGCAGTTGGTCGGCGGCCCGCTGCTGGGTTCGCTGTCCGACCGTTACGGGCGCAAGCCGGTGTTGATCGCCAGCCAGATTGGCACCTTTGCCGGGTTTATCCTGCTGGGGTTCGCCAACGCGCTGCCGCTGGTGTTCCTGTCGCGCATTATTGACGGGCTGACGGGCGGTAATATCGTCGTGGCGCAGGCGGCGATTACCGACAGCACGACCGAAAAGACGCGCACGCAGGGGTTGGGGCTGATCGGCGCGGCGTTTGGTCTGGGCTTCACGCTCGGCCCGGCGATTGCCGGGATTGCGCTGGTGGCGAGCGATAACGATTATCATGTGCCGGCATTCCTGGCGGCGGGCTTCTCGCTGGTGTCCATTCTGCTAACGACCTTCTGGTATCATGAAACGCTGCCCGCCGAACGGCGCGGCCCGAAAGGCGAAGCACGCCCAACCGGGAACGTGATCAGCAGCATCGGGCGCGCGCTGCGCAACCCCCTGATCGGCGGGCTGCTGGTGCTGATGTTCATGCAGCAGTTCGTTTTTGGCGGGTTCGAAAGCCTGCTGGCGCTGTTCAGCCTGGCGCGGCTGGGAATGAATGCCTCCGGCAACGCGCTGCTGTTTCTGTTCGTCGGTGTGATTCTGGTGCTGGTGCAGGGGAAATTCATCGGCCAGTGGAGCCGGCGGTATGGCGAGCGCCGGCTGATCTACGCCGGACTGGGCCTGCTGGCCGCCGGTCTGCTGGTTACGGCGGTCACGCCGCCACAGCCCGTACCCTGGTATTCCCGCGCAGAGATGCTGCGCGAACTTGACCAGAGCCGCGCCGCCGGGACCAGGGTGCTGGAGGAAGTCAGGGTGCCGCTGCCGGACGATACAAACCCCGGCTGGCTGGGGTTCGCGTGGATTATGGCGGCGATGATTCCGACCACGATTGGCGCGGCGGTGCTGTCGCCCAGCATTAACAGCTTAATCACCAAACGCATCAATGCCGCCCACATCGGCGGTACGCTCGGCGTCAGCGCGTCACTGGTCAGCGCGGCCAATGCCATTACGCCGGTGATCGGTGGGGCGGTGTTTCAGTTTATGGGTTCGAGCGCGCCGTTCCTGCTCGGCGCTGGCCTGATGGCGCTGCTGCTGGTCGCGGCGCTGCGGCATATCCGCCCGGGGCCGGAGGAGTCGCTGGCAAACGGGTGATGCAGCCGGTCCTTGAAATTTGAAATTAATTGCATGTTGAAAAAATATTGAATGGCATGTTTTCATTAAAATTGACATTTCTCCGTTGTGCGAGGCGGGGCATGATGCTACTATTCGACACAGTGAAGCTGCCCCAAAATTATATCTTGCCTACCGGAGTCACGAACATGTCCCTTATTGAGTCTGAATCGAACGATGCCGCACTTGTCGAGCGCGTTCGTCAGCATGATCTCAGCGCGTTAGGCAGCCTGTTTGACCGCTATTACGCCCAGGTGTACCGCACGGCGGCGGCCATTACCCATGACAGCGCGGTGGCCGACGACATCGCGCAGGATTGTTTTTTAAAGCTGTACCGCTATGCTGACCGCATTGACACCAGCCTGCCGCTGGCGCCCTGGCTGTACCGCGTGACCGTCAATCTGAGTTACACCTGGATAACACGCCAGAAACGACGGCGAGTTTCGCTCGAAGCCGTCGTAGACAGCCTCATGAGTCCGGTCTGGCATTCTCCTGATCACGTGGCCGAACGTAACGAACTGCAAAATCAGGTACATCAGGCGATTCGGGAATTGAACTTCAACCAGCGAGTCGTGGTAGTATTACATTATCTCAGCGGCTTAAGCCTGGAAGAAATCGCCGAAGTGCTGGATTGTCCGGTAGGCACAGTGAAGAGCCGACTGTATTACGCCAGAGAGAACCTGCGCCATAAGCTGCATACCGTCAACTGGGCACACGAGGTCGCTCATGGATTTGTATGAACGGGAACTGGACAGTTTGATACAACAGGCGCTGCCGCTGCCGGTAACAGCGCAGCAGAAGCAGCGTGCCTGGGAACAGCTTCAATTGAAACTGGTCGCGCAGTCCGACCTGGCCGCCCCCTGCGAGAAGGTGGTGACTGCCGATCCGCTGCTTTACCGCGTATGGCGCGGCCTGCTGCAAGGGCTGCGGTCGTTCGCGCTGGAAGAAACCCGGTACGAAACGGCGCGCCAGGGCCGGTACACCTTCAGCTATTACAGTTTTTCGACCCACCCGCCCCGGTTTGCGATTGATATTATGTGCCCGCTGCGGGTTTCGGCTATGGGCCAGGTCTGCTAAATCTTAATGCATCGTGTATTGACGGCACGCCCTCCATCCCATTTTTGCAGTATAATGAAATCGTTGAGTTTCAGTTGATGAACTGAATAGGACATTTGGTATGCCTGCTTTGCCGCGTGTCATAACCGTAGACCCAACCTGGACGATAGCCCGGATTGTCCGCTCCGCCACCGATCTGCTGGACCTGTCCGTTGTTCAGATTGATGTGCCGGGTGGCCTGGATGCCCTGGAGGAAGCCAAACGCGGGGCGAATCTGGTGGTGACGACCTGGGAACTGTATGACGATATGCGCGGGCTGGAACTCGCGCTGCGGGTGAAACAGGCCTCGCCGGATACGGCAGTCATCATTCTGGCGGATATTGACGACCCGGAAACGCTGGACGACGAAACGCTGGCGGAGTCGCCCTTCATTTACATGCACCGCCCGGTAGACCTGCACGCTTTTCTGCACGCGCTGGTGGCTGGCATCAAGGGCGAGGATGTTTTTCAGGCGGTTCAGTCACCCGCGCCGGTGGATACCGCGCCGAATCACGGCCCCGTGCCAGAGATTGACGGGAACAACGCCCGCACGATTGTTGACCGGCTGTTAGCCGATGTCGGCGCGATGGCGATCATTCTGGCGAACCGGGTGGGGGATACCATTCTGGAACGCGGCGCGGTGGGGTATCTGAACCGCGAGCAGCTTACCAAAGCCCTGCGCCCGATGGTCGGCACGACGATTGAAATGAGCGAACTGGTCGGCGGCCAGGCATCCAGCCTGCAATTTTATGATGGCGAGGATAAGGACGTTTTTGTGTTTTCGGTCGGCCTGCATCACTTCCTGTGCGTGGTGTTTGACGGGCAGGCTGGTTCGCGGCAGTTCGGGCTGGTCAACCGGTATGGCCGGCAGGCGGTACAGGATTTGATCGCGCTGCTGGGCGCGTCGGCCTTTGTGATCGAACGCGCGCCGCAGATGGAAACCCCGCGCCAGGAACGAAAAGTTGCGCGTAAGCTGAAAACCGCCGTCGAAGAACCCCTCGAACCGGTTATCGAACGTCCGGCTGTCCCGCAGCCGGAGCCGGAGCCGCTGCGCCTCGACCCGATCAAGGACCTGGACTTCAGTATTCTGGATGATCTGGGTGCGCTGGATACGTCGCAGGCTGACGATCTGTTTGACCCGGACAAACTGGCAGAACTGGCGAACAAAGGCAGCGGTCGTAAGGCCGTGTCGTTTGACGAGGCGATTGATCTGGGCGTGCTGGGTAATATTGACGGCAACGGTAAATAAAGCCGTCCGTAAACAGCAGCAGTTATGCGATGGGGCGCGGTACAGCCGGCGCCCTTATTGGCTGCCAGCGGCCAGTGCGTTTCCCCCTGTAACAAAAATTTCGAAAAACCTTCCGCTTCGCCAGCCGTAGAGCGCATTATAATAGTTGTGTTCGGCCTGCGTGTCTGACGGAATGAGGATGGACTGTGAGCAAAAAGGCGGCTGCGACGATAACGGATACCAGCAAAGACCCCATGATCGGGAAGCAGTTGGGCGACTACCGGCTGACCAGCATTCTGGCGACCGGCGGTATGGCGAAGATTTACAAAGGTATGGACTACCAACTGCAACGTCAGGCTGCCGTTAAAGTGCTGTCCCATGAAGAAATTGAAGGCGACCGCACGCTGACCAAACGCTTTCAGCGCGAAGCGCGGGCGGTTGCCGCGCTGGAACACGACAACATCATCACGATTTACCAGTACGGCGAGCAGGCCGGTGTGTACTTTCTGGCGATGAAGCTGATCAAGGGCAAGGACCTGGCACAGGAGATCAAGCGCCTGCGCCGCGCCGGACAGAAGATGGAACTGCGCCGGGCGCTGCACATTTTGGATCAGGTGGCTGCCGCGCTGGATTACGCGCATAAGGCCGGCGTGGTTCACCGGGATGTCAAGCCGTCGAATATTCTGCTCGACGACAACGATAAGGCTATCCTGACCGATTTTGGTCTGGTGCTGCGGGCCTCCGCTGAAACCACAATGGGCACGGCCTTTGGCACGCCCCGATATATCGCGCCGGAACAGGCTATTTCGTCCAACAAAGCCCTCCCCCAGAGTGATATATACGCGCTGGGCATCATCCTGTACGAACTGCTGTGCGGCGAAACCCCGTTTAACGGCGAGTCGCCGATGGAAATTGCGCTCAGCCATATCAGCGACGCGCCGCCGCCGCCGCGTTCGAAAGACCCGTCTATCCCCCCGGCAGTTGAACGTGAGCTGCTCAAGGCGCTGGATAAAGAACCGGAAAAACGCCACCAAACGGCGTCCGAATTGATTCGCGCGGTACGGCAGGCTTATGGTATGACAACCCAGGAAGTCGCGGCGTATGTGCCGCCGCCGGTTTCAAAGTCCACCACAACGACGACCGAAACGGCGGTGCCGGTTAAAACAGCGGCCTCGTCACCTGCCCGGCGCCGGCTGTCACCGGCGCTGCTGGCGCTGGCCGCGCTGCTGGTGGTTGGCGCGATTGCGGCGTTTGTGATCGGTGGGCAGCCGTCCGGCGCGCCGATCACGCTGCGCTACGACAGCACGACCTTTACCATGCGGAACGGCGGCAGCGAGCGGCTGGACGTATTCAAGCTGGAGTTCGTGCGCGGCCCGGACGGCGGTGGTGATGACTTTGCTGGCGACCGGATCAAGGGCGACATGATCCCGGCGGAGTCCTGTTTCCAGATCATCTCGACCGGACGACCGGAAAGCGTGCCTGCCGACTGCGAGCCGCTGTACAGCTTTGAGCAGTTGATGGATGCGCGGTTGTTCTTCTGGCGGCAGGAATCCCGCAGCGGCGAAACCTTCCCGGAATTTCGCGTATTGTATGACCGGCAGGTGGTCGCTACCTGCGCGACGGTTGCTGACGGCGGGCAGGCAGAATGCCGCTTCAACTGGCCGGTGATACCGGCTGCTGCGCCTTAAATTCCGAAAATCTTCATACTTCTCGCAAGATAGCTGTGGTAAGGTATTAACGTTCAAAAAGGCCGGGCTGTAGTCTGTTTCCCAGATCAAGGGGGGGAGCGGCCTGCAGGGGCAGGTAGGGAATGTTATGTTACTGTCGTTAGGAATTGTGGCGATTGCGCTGGGTTTAGCGTGTGTATTTGATCGTGATTTAGTCTGGATGCTGTACGAATACGACCACCGGCTGCTGGGCAGCGCCGCGCAGCGCACCCGCCGCTGGGAGCGGCTGATGACCCTGCAAGGACATTTTCTGGTCTACCTCGGTATTGTTGCCCTGTGGGGCGGCCTGCGCCCGTTAGGGTAAAACCCTCTGGCGCGTCTGTTCGCCGTCAGGCTTCAGGGTTTTTCGTTCTGCGGCTGGCGCACTTCTCGAAAGGCACGCCACCCGGCGGCCAGTTTGCGGCGCGCGCTGTCACGCTCATCCACCGACCGGCGCAGCGCCTGGTCAAGCAGCTGCATCGGTTCGATCTTCTCGCGCGCGATGGCTTCCAGCAGGCGGCTGGCGACGGCAGCCAGCAGCAGCAGGCAAACGGTCAGCAGCCATGCCAGCAGGTCAAGCCGTTCCTTCAGGTCGTGGTGCAGTTCGGTGCTGGCTTCGACTTCAACCGCAGCCGACTTGGCTGATGGCGGAGGTTCGCCCACAAAGTCCCACAATGCCGCCCGCACGATTTCGGCTTCACTGTCGTAGACTTCGCAATCCACCAGCTCCCGGATGCGATCCTTTAGCTCGGACGGTACGCTGGCCTGGACTCGTTTATCGAGTGTTCCCTCGCTCATAAGTCTCTCTCCCGCCTGTGCCGTGTATTCCTATTGTATATCAGGTTTGCACACGGCAAGTTTATATTTCGGGTGGGGAGCGATTAAAGCGATGGTATCCGGCTCAACAGGCGGTCAACCGTCTGCACCAGTTCGCGCGGGGTGCTGGGTTTGCCCAGGGCTGCGTCAGCCCCGATGGCGGCCAGATGAGAGCGATTGCGAACATTGCAGCCGGCGCTGTACAGCAGTACCGGGATATGGCGCGTGATCGGGCTGCCTTTCAGCCGGCGGCACACCTCACTGCCGCTGAAATCCGGCAGCATATCATCCAGCACGATGACATCCGGGGGTGATTGGCTGATGGTCGCCAGGCTGGTCGCGGCATCACCGGCCAACTGCGTGGTATGCCCCGCACGCTGAAAGATGACCTGAAGCAAAAACTGACATTCAATTTCGTCGTCCACAATCAGAACGTTTGCCATACTCCCCCCGATGCTGACGCATATTCTCAAGAATAAACATCTGCTGGCAGTTGATTGTCCCCTTAATGATCAACGCCTATTGAATAGGATAATTGTTTCAATACAAACAATCCACAAACTATTCTCCCTTTTCATTTAAATTGATAATAAATTCACACTTTACGGGCGCAGCAAAAAAGGTAAAACGAGCAACGGCCATTTAAAAGCCAATCCCCTCTTTACACGAAAGAGGGGATCGGAAAAACGGAGACAAAAGCGGGGGGCAGGGTGTTGTTTACCGCTGCACCCTGAACGGCACTTCATACGGCGCCTGCAGGAAGCCGGCCCCCTGCACGATCACCAGCCGCAGCCGGTAATCACCTGGCGCCAGTCCCGGTACGTACAGATTTTCAAGCTGGCCGTTCACCACACTTTCGGTATGGGTGCTGCCAATGGTCACCCAGTCGGGGAACGCCCCGCCGATGACTTCCAGCTTGTAGAAGCTCTGGCCGTCGTTCGGGAACTGCACCGTACCGAGGATGGGTGTTTCCTGTGTGAGCACCTGTCCCGGCGCGGGTGAGGTGATGATGGCGGTGGTCACAATCGGGCCGTACTGCTGACCGCCGCCCTGCAGCAGTTCGGGCGAGCAGGCGACCGTCGGCAGAAAGGCGAGGTTGCTCTGGCGCGCCCACTGTTCAGCGGCGGCAGCATCGTCCGGTACGGGCGGCGGCGCGAGGAACAGTTGATCCTGCGCGCCTAAACTGCGGGCGGTGGCATCCAGACTGACCGGCACCTGGCAGTACAGCGGCGGTGGCGGCGCGATCTGGCCCGGCTGGGTGGGGAACTGGATGGCGCTGGCGATGCCCGGATTGAGCCGGTAGGCCAGCACACGGAACACACTGGGTGAGATTTCTTGCAGCGCAGGCTGGTTAGGATCAATCGGCGGCTCCTGCGATGGCTGCGATGGCGGGTAATACAGATTGCCGTTGGCATCCGGCACGGCTGCCGGGCTGTCCAGGAACCATTCGTTGATGCGGCGGCAGTCCGTCGCCGGGTCTTGCAGACTGCGGAGGTCGCAGATTTCGCGCAGCGAAACACCCTGCGGCGCGCTTTGCCGGTCGGGGAACAACTGACCGTTCACGGCGAAGTCTCCCAGCAGACTCTGGTTGTTATAGATGCTGGTGATGATGCTGTTCCAGATCGGCGCCGCGCCGGTCAGACCGGAGGTGTTGACCATCGGCTCGCCCCGGCTGTTGCCGACCCACACGCCGACGGCGACATTCCGCGTATAACCGACCGTCCAGTTGTCCTTCACGTCGTTGGTGGTGCCGGTTTTAACCGATGTGGCGATGCCGGGGGTATACAGCGGGCTGCTGCTGCCCATCGCGGCGCTGCGGGCGCTGTTGTCCCCCAGGATATCGCTGATGATGAAGGTCACGCGGGGATCAATAACCGGCTTGCCAAAGCCCGAACGATGAATGGTGTTGGGGGTGACATTACCGCGTGGACACTGGTTCTCGTACTGGTAAAGGATATTGTCGCTGTTGTCCACCACGCACAGGATAGCGGTTGACGGCACGAGGATGCCTTCGTTAGCAAAGACGCTGAAGCCGTTGGTCAGCTCCAGCAGCGTCACTTCGCCGCCGCCGAGTGTTAGCGACAGGCCGTAGCGGCTGGCGTCGTCGCTCAGGCTGGTGATACCCACCCGCCGCATGAACGCCAGCAGCCCTTCCACGCTGACCCGGCGCAGCGTTTGTACCGCCGGGACGTTGTAGCTGTTCGCCAGCGCATAACGCATGTTCATCGGGCCGTGAAAGCTGCGGTCATAGTTGACCGGTTCGTAAGGCTGCGACCCCGGCAGGCCGATTCGGGTCGGCGTGTCCCAGATCACGTCGCCGGTTGTCATGCCGGCTTCCAGCGCGGCGGAGTAGGTAAACGGCTTCACGGTACTGCCGGGCTGGCGCTGCGATACGGCGACGTTCACGCGACCATCAATCGCATCGTTGTTGTAATCCACGCTGCCAACCATCGCCAGAATTTCACCGGTAATCGGCTTCAGCACGACGACGGCGGCGTTGCCGACGTTATTGGCCGCCAGCCGGGAAATCTGGGACTGCATGGTTTGCAGCGCCACCTCGTTCAATTCAAGATCGAGCGTGGTATACACACGCAGGCCGCCGCGCGCGATCTGTTCCGGGCCGAAACCCAGTTCGGTCATCAGCGCGGCAAGCTGGTTCTGCGCGTAGACGGTGAAGTGCGGCGCTTTAAGCGACACCGACGGCGTGACAAAATTCAGCCCGGCGCGCAGGGTTTCGCTGCGTTCGGCATCGGTGATAAACCCTTTCAGCACCATACGATCCAGCACCAGCCGCCAGCGATTGTAAACGGCTTCCTGCACGGCGGGGTCTGGATCAAGCGGGTCCAGTTCCGCCGGCGCCTGCGGCAGACCGGCCAGCATGGCGGATTCGCCCAGCGTCAGTTCGTTGACGCGCTTGCCGAACAGGGTTTGCGCGGCGGCCTCCGCCCCGTAGGCCAGATTGCCGTAATAGATTTCGTTCAGATACAGTTCCAGGATGTCCTGTTTGCCCATGCGCTGGGTCATCACCAGTGCCAGCAGGATTTCCTCCACTTTACGCTGCACGCTGCGTTCGGCGCGATATTCATAGCTGAACAGCACGTTGCGAACCAACTGCTGCGTGATGGTGCTGCCGCCGGTGGAACGCCCGCCGATGCCGACATACTGCGCGAAGGCGCGCAGCGTCGCGGCGGGGTCAATGCCGGGGTTCGTCCAGAAGTCATCGTCCTCAACTGCCACTGTCGCGTCAATCAGGCTTTTCGGGAAATTGGAATAATCCACATTGGTACGGCGGCCTTCATTAAAGACCTCGTACAACTGCCGACCGGCGCGGTCGTAATAAAAGGTACTCTGGAAGTTCTGGTAGGTATCCATCGCTTTCAGGCGTTCGGTCGCCAGCTGCTCGACGCGGTTGATGCCCCAGATGCCCAACCCGGCGGTGAGCAGCGTCGCGCCGCCACAGAAGATCGCCAGAAAGCCCACAACCAGCCACACACAGCCCGGCGCGCAGCCGAGGATGCGGCGCGGGCGCGGCTGCGCCGGTCGGCGGGGAAGGTGCTGCTGGGGCACGCTCGTC
>JARKOK010000494.1 GCA_029975765.1 Aggregatilineales bacterium | reverse complement strand
TCCGTCTGCACTCCCCTGTTGTTAAGCTGCTCCCCCGCGCTCGCGCTTCGGGGTATTGTTTATCTTAGCAAACCACCCGCCCCCAGTCAATCCATCTCCTGCCCCGCCCGCTAATCTCGTTTGGGATACTTGGGATATTTTCTGGGATAATTTCCCCCGGTTAGGCACCAGAGTCTTTGGAAGTCACTTGTTAAGTGAACTGTTCTCCGACGGGACACGTATATTATCACGCTTCCCTAACTCTGTCAACACCTTTTACAAACCATTTTATACAGTGTCCGAGCTTCAGGCATAAAAACAGCCCGGTTCACACCGGACTGTTCGGGTTTCAGTTCTTAACATGAGCTTCCCATATACGGGAAGCCATATCTTAGCATATGCGGCGCGGTCGTCAAGCCCCAATCTGTGCCAAATTTCACACGCCATCCGGCATTAAATCCTCCTCAGTTACGACCGAAACCGGGACAGTTCCTTTATCACCCAGCACATCTTTTACATAAACTTCCTGCACCAGTATCATCAGAATTGCAATCAGCGGAACAGCCAGCATGATGCCAATAAAACCAAAAAACGCGGCAGCAAAAATCTGCCCAACCAGGACCAGTACCGGCGGCAGGTTAATGCTTTCCCGAAAGATCAGGGGCGCAATCACCTGACTTTGCAGAAATGACGTGCCGTAAATAATCAATATGATCCAGAAGATTTTGTCCGGCGCCTGCGCAAAACCCACTGCCAAGGACGGCACCAGAGCGGCCAGCGGCCCAAAGTTTGGCACAAACGAAAAAACACCGGCCAGCACCCCCAGGGCTACCGCCGGCTGCAATCCGAGCAGAGCCATACCCAGACCACTGACAATCCCCACAATGAGCATCAACAGCAGCTGTCCCTGCAACCATAGGCGCAGGGTAAAATCAATCCGGTCAATGATATACCGCACCCGACCACGATAACCAAGCGGGAACAATCTGATCACGCCATCCTCATAGGTTTTGGCGTCAGTCAATAAATACAAACTCAGAAAAAGAACGATCAGAATACTCAGCAGCGTGCTGGCGACGCCGCTGACAACCGGCAGCACTGAACCGCCCAACTGCCCTAATGCACCACCAAGCTGCCGGGCTAACTCAGAGAACAGGTCTTCAAGGCTCTCAAGTTGGAAAGTATTCCGTACAAAGTCCTGAAGGCTGGTAACAAAAGGATACTGACTGCGCAGATTCTCATCCTGCTGGATGGCTTCCCATTGGTTGACCATTTCCGTAATGCCTTGCTGGACGGTAGTCGCCAGGATAGCGAACTGCTGAAGCAGGGACGGCAGCGCCAGCATGGTCATCAGTACCAGCAAACCCAGAATACCCAGGACCGAGATGATCGTCGCCGGAGTGCGCTTCATGCCCCGACGCATCAGGAACCGGATGGGCATCGTAAACAAAACCCCCAGAATGATCGAGGCCAGTACCAGCAGCAGGGTCGCGTGAACTTCCCAGACCGCCAGCAGTAAAATAATCACGACCACAGCTACCAGCACCCAACGTGTGATCTGCCCGGCAACCGAATCTGGCAGCAGTCGAGACATGCCCATATTCCCCACCCTTATTGCAGCTAATTACGTCCTGTCAGACTACCTGTGGCTTATCATCAGGCGGCGGGTTAGCCGCTGATTGATTATCGTCCTTCTGATCCTCGTCTTCCGCTGGTTCTACCAGATCATCGCTCACCGCATCTGCCAGTTCCCTGTCCAGGTCAAATGCCGCCTCCGCGTCGCTGTCCTCAAGACTCTCATCTGCGGCCACGACAGCCGGGGGTTCGACCGGTTTTTCACGTCGCAGCAGCGCCGCCAGTTCTGGCGTATCGGCAAACATATCCGCTTCGTCTTCAGCTTTCGCCACCGGACTGGCCGCTGGTTTATCATCCTCCGTCTCCCGGCTGCGGAACAGACCGCCAAACAGACCGCCGGTTTCCCGGCGTTCCGGCTCAGGAGCACGCTCAACTGGCGGTGCAGGCTCAACCGGAACAGGACGCTCCACAACAGGCGGGAGCGGCGCGGGCGAAACCGGGGGTGCTGGTTCAACACACGCTGGCGGCACAGTCGCCGCTGGTTTTTCACCATGCAGCCGAATCCGCACGCGAGGCCGACCAGCCATCTGAAGCCCTAGCTGTTTGTTAATGACCTGCTTCAGCGCGCGGTTGATGTCCCGCTGTTTATCCGGGAGGCGCACATCATCGCCCAGAACTTCCACATCCAGATCAATCTCAGCCCGTCCGCGCACCGGCCTCACCTGCGCCTCGACCGATACCACATCCGTCACATCACTCACAGCCTTCAGGATTCGGTCCCGCGCCGAGTCAATACTCACCTCAGTCACGGCGCCGGGCGCGCGCATCATCAGGCCGGTTGTTTCCGGGCGGCGGTTTGACCGAAACTGGACAAACAGTAATGCCAGCAGCACCAGATCAACCGCCGCTGCTAGCAGCAGGCGCAGCACCGGCGAAATTTCGGCAACGCTGCCTGCCAGATCACTCACAACCGCCGGCCACAGCAGAAACACCGTCAAGGCGATGCCCACCAGCAGCACCAGTAACAGCAGATAAACCCGTGTTAGAAAATTCAAAGTCGTTACTCCTTACCCGGTGTAACGCACCACCACCAGAGTCAGATCGTCAAACGGCGGCACACCCTCGCCAAACAACTCCACGCGCTGAATGATGTGATTCAGCACATCATCCGCTGGCTGACCTACCGTTTCAAGCAGCGCCTCAGCCAACCGCTGCTCGCCAAAGTTTTCACCCGCCGGGTTTTCGGCATCGGTCAGACCATCGGTATAAAACACCATTACATCGCCGGGCAGCAGGGGCATTTCCACATCGCGCAGAGGGTTGTCCGGGAACCAGCCGATAGCCCGCCCCCCACGCGGCATAAACACCACATCCCGGTTAGCGGCGCGGTAGACGGCTGGCGGGTTATGTCCGGCATTGATGTGAATCCCCTGCCCGCCGCCGCCAAACACGCTGTAATAGACCGTGACAAACATGCCGCTTTCGGCATCATCCAGTATCAGATCGTTGGTCTGATACAGCGTTTCGCGCGGGGCAAATCCGGCAAACGCATAACTGCGGATCATACTGCGCGCCACCGCCATAAACATCGCTGACGGCGCCCCCTTGTCCGACACATCAGCCACCACAACGCCGAACGTATGCTCATCCAGCATGAAGGTGTCATAAAAATCACCGGCCATTTCCCGCGCCGACCGCCAGCTTGCACTGACCTCATAACCGGGGACGGTCGGCATCCGGCGCGGCAGCAGCCCCTGCTGAATCTCCCGCGCCATCTTCAATTCCTGCTCCAACCGCCCCTTCTCGACGGCCACA
>JARKOK010000483.1 GCA_029975765.1 Aggregatilineales bacterium | reverse complement strand
CACGGGTGTCGCCTGTGTGGTTGATCTGGCAGCTATGCGCAGCGCGATGGTGCGTATGGGGGGCGACCCGCAGAAAATCAACCCCAACATCCCGGTTGATCTGGTGATTGACCACTCGGTACAGGTGGACAGTTTCGCCCTGCGCGAGGCGCTGCGAATCAATGCCGAGTACGAGTTCCGGCGCAACCGCGAACGCTACGAATTCCTCCATTGGGGACAGAAAGCCTTTGACAATTTCCGCGTCGTACCACCCGCGACCGGCATTGTTCATCAGGTAAATCTGGAATATCTCGCCAAAGTCGTGCAGTTGGGGGGTGATAAGGAACAACCGACGGCTTACCCTGATACGTTAGTGGGGACGGACAGCCACACGACGATGATTAACGGCCTGGGTGTTCTGGGCTGGGGCGTAGGCGGTATTGAAGCTGAAGCCGCCATGCTCGGCCAACCGATCTATATGCTTATGCCCAGCGTGATCGGCTTCAAACTCACCGGCCAACTGCGGGAAGGCGCGACGGCCACCGATCTGGTGCTGGTGATCACCCAACTGCTGCGTAAAAAAGGCGTGGTGGATAAGTTCGTCGAGTTCTATGGGCCGGGCCTCAGCCGTCTGTCCCTGCCTGACCGGGCTACGATTGCCAACATGGCGCCCGAATATGGCGCCACAATGGGCTTCTTCCCGGTAGACGACGAAACGCTGCAATTCCTGCGCCGCACCGGACGCGACGAGTCTCTGATTCAACTGGTCGAACGCTACAGCAAGGAGCAGGGGCTGTTCCGCACCGACGCCACCCCCGACCCGGAATTCACCGATGCGCTGGAACTTGACCTCTCAACGGTCGAACCCAGCATGGCCGGCCCCAAGCGCCCGCAGGATCGTGTGCTGCTGCGCGAAATGAAATCCAGCTTTGAAGCGGCGCTCCGCGCGCCGGTCAAGGAACGCGGTTTTGAACTGGCGGAAACCGCCACCCAGCGCACCGCGACCATCCGTGACAACGGCCACAGCGCGCAGGTCGGTCACGGCGTCGTAGTGATCGCGGCGATCACAAGCTGCACCAATACCAGCAACCCATCAGTCATGGTCGGCGCGGGGCTGCTGGCGAAGAAAGCCGTTCAAGCCGGTCTTACCCGCCAGCCCTACGTCAAAACCAGCCTCGCGCCTGGTTCGCGGGTGGTCACGGAATACCTGAACAAAGCCGGCCTGACGCCCTATCTCGAACAAATCGGATTCCATACCGTTGGTTACGGCTGCACCACCTGTATCGGCAACAGCGGCCCCCTGCCGGAATCGGTTGCTAACGCCATTCAGGAAGGTGATCTGGTAGCCGCAGCGGTGTTAAGCGGCAACCGTAATTTCGAGGGGCGCATCAACCCGTTTGTTAAGGCAAACTATCTCGCCTCGCCGCCGCTGGTGGTCGCTTATGCCCTGGCCGGGACGGTGGATATTGATCTGAACACCGAACCCATCGGCACGGGCCGGGACGGCCAGCCGGTTTATCTAAAGGATATCTGGCCGACACAACAGGAAATCCTGGAGACCGTGCAAACCGCGCTGTCGCCCGATCTGTTCCGCAGCCAGTACGGCAACGTTTATACCGGCAACGAGATGTGGAACGCCATCCCCAGCACCGACGAAGCGGTGTACCAGTGGGACGAAACCAGCACCTACGTCCAGGAGCCACCGTTCTTCGTGAACCTGTCGCTGGATGTGCCGGACTTGAAGCCGATCAGTGGGGCGCGCGTGCTGGCGATGCTGGGCGATTCGGTGACAACGGATCACATTTCACCCGCCGGCGACATCGCGGTGAACAGCCCGGCAGGCCAGTACCTGCTGGAGCGCGGCGTGCAGAAACCGGATTTCAACACCTACGGCGCGCGGCGCGGCAACGACCGCATTATGACGCGCGGCACTTTTGCAAACATTCGGCTGCGGAATCAACTGCTGCCGGGCAGTGAAGGCGGCGTAACGGTGTACCTGCCAACCGGCGAACAGATGAGCATCTTCGATGCCTCGCAGCGGTACATGGCTGATGGCACGCCGCTGGTTGTGCTGGCCGGTCACGATTACGGCATGGGTTCCAGCCGGGACTGGGCCGCGAAAGGCGCGCAGCAGTTAGGGGTGACGGTCGTCATCGCCAAGAGTTTTGAGCGCATTCACCGGAGCAATCTGGTCATGATGGGGGTGCTGCCGCTTCAGTTCAAGGACGGCGAGGGGTGGGACACACTGGGACTGACCGGGCGTGAAACCTTTGCCATTCTGGGGTTGGATGAAACGCTGCGTCCGCGCCAGACGGTGACGGTCACCGCCACCGCCGAGGATGGTACGGTAACAACCTTTGAGGCCGAAGTACGGATTAACACGCCGGTGGAGATGGAGTATTACCGCAACGGCGGTATTTTGCACACCGTTCTGCGGAATTTCCTCAAGCAATAACGTATCTCATCGCAGGGGGCACAGCGCACCGTGCCCCCTACCCTTTTCACTACCAGACCCAATCCTGCCACTGCTGCGGCAGCGGTTTGCCCATTACCCGCAGATAAATGCTGGCCTTGCCAAAGAAGATCAGCAGGGCTTGCAGATAGACGTGCGGCTGCGCGCTGACGGCGAGACTGAAGCCGCCCCGATCAATCATCTTTTTTAAGTCTTCCTCGGACATGGCTTCGAGCGTGGCGTTCAGTTCTGCGTCCAGCGCCTTATACCATGCCCGCAGCTTTTCAACGCTGGTTTCGATGCCCGGCTCGGTATTCCGGTAATTAAAATCCTGCTTGAAGGTCTTAAACGATTGCAGGTACGAGTGCTCGACCTCCCCCATCTCGCGGCACAGCGCGCCCAGCGTCATGGCTGTGCCACCGGGTGTAAAACGTAGATCATCGTCCGTCAGTACATCCAGAAGCTGATAGGTCATGGACTGCGTGCCGGTCAGCAGCGGGCCAAATTCCTGCATAAAACTGTTGGGCATATAGCCTCCGAAGGTGAGAAGATACACCTGTTAAGTATAGAACAAATTTTCTTATCCGTCAACGACATTCTGCACAAAACTGACGTTGCCGATCACTCACTTTCCGGGCATAATGGCGGGACTATGGAGAATCCACACGTCATCATCTACAGCGACGGCGGCGCAAAACCGAACCCGAATGGCCCCGGCGGCTGGGCGGCGCTGCTCATTTTCGGCGAACATCAGAAGGAAATCAGCGGCGGCGAACCGCGCACGACTAACAACCGTATGGAACTAACGGCGGCCTGCGAGGCGCTGGAAACCCTCAACCGCCCGTGTCAGGTCGAGTTCTATACTGACAGTACCTATGTGCGGAACGGCATCACCCAATGGCTGCCGAACTGGGTACGCAACGGCTGGCGTACAGCGGACAAAAAACCCGTCGCCAATCAGGACTTATGGGAACGCCTGTATGCCGCCACGCAGCGCCATACGATTACCTGGAAGTGGGTCAAAGGCCACAGCACCAACCGCTTTAACGCCCGCGTAGACGAACTGGCAACCCAGGCGCGGGAAAACCAGCACTGGTCATAACCCCCTTTTCATTGAATGTGGTATAGTTCAAATCGCTGCGTTGTATGTAGGGGCGAACCGGCGGTTCGCCCCTGCCGAGTCCAATGTATGGAGTCTGCCCCATGTCCACTGCTGCGAACCGCGTTTCGACCTTTGGTACGACGATTTTCACCACGATCAACACGCTGGCCGCGCAGCATCACGCGATCAATCTCGGTCAGGGCAAACCGGACTTCGATGGCCCGGAAGCGGTAGTCTCGGCGGCAGTACGTGCCTTGCAGGACGGCCAGCACAACCAGTACGCACCGGGACCGGGTTATGCCGCGCTCAAACAGGGCATCGCCACCCACGCGGCGGCCTACTATAACCTCGACATTGACCCCAACACCGGCGTCGTCGTCACCGCTGGCGCAACCGAAGCGGTGTTCTCGTCGGTGCTGGGGCTGGTAGACCCCGGTGACGAAGTGATTGTCATCGAGCCATTTTTTGACAGCTACGTACCCAACATCATCATGGCGAACGCCACGCCGGTCTTCGTACCGCTGCACCCGCCCGACTGGACCTTCGACCCGGACGAACTCCGCCGTGCCTTCAATACCAGAACGCGGGCGATTATCGTGAATACGCCCCACAACCCGACCGGTCGGGTGTTCACGCTGGAAGAACTGCGCCTGATCGCGGACCTGTGTATCGAACATGACGTGACGGTGATTTCTGACGAGGTATACGAACATCTGGTGTTCGATAACGCGCGGCACATCCCGATAGCCGCCCTGCCTGGTATGTTTGAACGCACCGTGACCATTGGCAGCCTGGGCAAAAGTTTTAGCGTCACGGGGTGGAAGGTCGGCTGGGTATACGGCCACCCCCGGTTGGTCGAGGGGGTTGGCCGGGCACACCAGTTCGTGACGTTCGCCGTCAACCATCCGGCGCAGGCTGCCGGCGCGTTTGCCTTCACCCTGCCCGGTACATACTTTGAAGAATTGCAGGCGATGTATACCGTCAAACGTGACCTGATGATGCAGGGTTTGACCGCCGCCGGGCTGAAAGCCCGTGTGCCCGAAGGCACGTATTTTGTGATGGCCGACTTCTCCGACGTGTTTGAGGGTGATGACATCGAATTCTCGCAGTATCTGACTCGTGACATCGGTGTAGCCTGCATCCCACCCTCGCCATTTTACAGCCAGCAGCACGCCATTATCGCCCGCAAACAGGCGCGCTTCGCCTTCTGCAAAAGCGATGATCTTCTGCGGCAGGCCGGCGACAAGCTGGCGAAGCTCAGGAAATAATCCAGCCGCTATCAACACACGGAACGTGCAGGGCGGAGTTTCGAAACCCGCCCTGCGGGACACCCCCGGACAGACAGGCTTCTACTTATTTTCACCAAGCGAAGGAAATGATGCCCGACATTCAGTTTGACCGTTATTACCGTTACGACGACCTCACCCGCCTCGTCCACGCCTACGCGCAGGAGTTTCCGCATCTGGTGCAGGTGGACAGCATCGGCCACAGTTACGAGGGGCGCGACATCTGGCTGGCGACCATCACCAACACCGCGACCGGCCCGGCCAGTGACAAACCTGCGCTGTGGGTAGATGGCAACATCCATGCCTCGGAAGTCTCGGCCTCCAGCGCGTGCCTGTATTTCCTGAACAAAGTCACGGCGGAGTACGGCAGGAATCCCGACATCACACGCTGCCTGGATACCCGCGCTTTTTATCTGTGCCCGCGTCTGAACCCGGATGGCGCGGAATGGGCGCTGGCCGACAAACCGAAAATCATCCGTTCCGGCACCCGCCCCTATCCCTACGACGAAGAACCGCTTGGCGGGCTGGAAAGCGAGGACATAGACGGCGATGGCCGCGCGCTGTTCATGCGGCTGCCCGACCCCAACGGCGGCTGGAAAGCGCACCCCGACGAACCGCGTCTGCTCATACGCCGTGACCCCACCGAAACAGGCGGCACCTACTATCGCCTGCTGCCGGAAGGCTTTATCAGGGATTACGACGGCGTGACGATTCTGATGCGCCCACGCCAGCAAAACCTGGATTTTAACCGCAACTTCCCGGCGGAGTGGCGGCAGGAAGGCGAACAGCGCGGCGCGGGGCCGTTCCCCACGTCGGAGCCGGAAATTCGGGCGGCGGTGGCGTTCATCACGTCGCACCCGAACATCACCGGCGGTATCACCTTCCACACTTACAGCGGCGTGCTGCTGCGCCCTTATGGCACACACCCGGATGAACATTTCCCGGCGGAAGACCTGTGGACATTCCAGAAGATCGGCCAGAAAGGCACGGACCTGACCGGCTATCCCAACGTATCGGTTTATCATGATTTCCGTTATCACCCAAAAGAAGTGATTACCGGCGTCTTTGACGACTGGCTGTACGATCACTTTGGCCTGTATGCCTGGACGGTCGAACTGTGGAGTCCGCAGCGGCAGGCGGGGATTGAATCGTATAAGTTCACGGATTGGTCGCGGGAACACCCGGTCGAAGATGATCTGAAACTGCTCAAATGGAGCGATGAAATCCTCGGCGGCAAAGGCTACGTTAACTGGTATCCCTTCGATCATCCTCAGTTGGGGCGCGTCGAACTCGGCGGCTGGAACTTTCAACTGGCGTGGCGCAATCCACCGCCGCAACTGCTGGAAAAGGAAATCGCGCCCTTCCCCGACTGGCTGGTGTGGCACTGCCTGATTTCGCCGCGCCTCGAACTGTATCGTGCCGAAGCCATGCCACTGGGAGACAGCAGCTATCTGGTGCGGCTGGTCATCCATAATACTGGCTGGCTGCCCTCGTATGTTTCGAAGAAGGCGCTGGAACGCAAAGCCGTGCGCGGCGTCATCGCTGAAATCAGCCTGCCGGACGGCGCGGTGCTGAAGACCGGCCAACCGCGCGAAGAACTGGGGCAACTGGAAGGTCGGGCGTATCAGGCGACAACCGTCAGCAATCCGATGGCCGGGGATGTCACCGGCGACCGGGCTAAAGTGCAATGGGTCGTCCACGCGCCGGACGGCGGCACCATCAAACTGACCGCCCGCCATGACCGCGCCGGGATCGTGCGTACGGAAATCAGTCTTGGTTAGACACCTCGTCTGGGGCGGATTCATAAACCCGCCCCTATATCCTGCCTGAACGCTGGACAACACTAACGCCCCGCACTTGTGGTGACAGGCCGGGGCGTTTACACTTCTCTCTATACGGCAAGCGAACAGGCGTAAAGGGCGAGGTGTATGGTAATGCAAACAGAACTCCACCCGGCGGCAGACCTGCCCGCCGAACCCCAGATTCACGAAAATATCCTGGGCGCGATGGGCAACACCCCGCTCGTGCGTCTGAACCGCGTGGCGCGCGGTGTGCGCTGTTCGGTAGTGGCGAAAGTTGAATACTTCAACCCCGGTGGCTCGGTCAAGGATCGCATCGGCATCACGATTATTGAAGATGCCGAACGTGATGGCAGGCTGAAACCCGGCGGCACGATTGTCGAGTCCACATCCGGCAATACCGGCGTGGGGCTGGCAATCGCAGCGGCCATCAAGGGTTACAAATGTGTGTTCGTCATGCCGGATAAAATGTCGGAGGAAAAGATTCGGGTGTTGCGCGCTTACGGCGCAAAAGTGGTGGTCACACCGACCAACGTCGAACCAAATGACCCGCGCAGCTACTACAGCGTCGCCCGGCAAATCGTCGAAGATACGCCGAACAGCATCCTCGCCAACCAGTATCACAACCCGGTTAATCCGCAAACGCATTACGAGACAACCGGCCCCGAAATCTGGCGGCAGACGGCGGGCAAAATTGATGTGTTTGTGACTGGCATGGGCACAGGCGGCACGATCACCGGCGTGGGGCGGTACCTGAAGGCGATGAACCCCAAGATTCAGATCGTCGGTGTTGATCCGATTGGCTCGATCCTGTACGACTATTTCTACACCGGCAAAATGACCGAAGCCAACGCCTATAAAGTCGAAGGGGTGGGCGAAGATTTTGTCCCCTCCGTGTACGACTTCAGCGTGATTGACGATATGGTGAAGGTGAACGATAAAGAATCGTTCCTGATGACACGCCGGCTGGTGCGCGAGGAAGGCATATTCGGCGGCGGGTCGTGCGGCTTCGCGGTCGCCGGGGCGCTGCGGTACGCCAGCGACCGCAATCTGGGACCGGAGAAGCTGATGGTCGTGCTGTTGCCGGACAGCGGCTCGCGGTATCTGAGCAAGATTTTTGACGACAACTGGATGCGTGAGAACCGCTTTCTGGAAAGCGAATGGGTGGAAACACCGGTCGCGGCGGTGCTTGACCGGCAGACACGGCACGGCCTGATCGTCGCGCGCTGCGATGAGTCGGTCGGCGATGTGATCGCCAAGCTGAAACAGGCGGACGTATCCCAACTGCCGGTGGTGGGCGAACGCGACCAACTGCTGGGCGTGGTGACGGAAGTTGGCCTGCTTAACTTCCTGCTCCGCCAGCCGGGCGGCGAAGCGTCCAGAATGGCGATCCAGGACGCGGGTGTGGTGGTGAGCAACGTGCCCACCCTGGCGGTGGAAACGCCGGTCGAAGTGATGATGAGCGTCTTCACAACTGAGAAAGTGGCGCTTGTGACCGAGCCGATTCCCAACAGCGACGATAAGCGTGTGGTGGGCATCATCACCCAGATTGATCTGCTGGATTTTCTCGCCAGCCGATAGTTTATAGTCATTAGTCTATAGTCTTTAGTCGTAAGGACACGGCCTGCCGTGTCCCAGGTACTACGGTCAATGCCTCAAATCCTCAAATTCTGGAAGCCATATAATGTGCTGACCCAGTTCACCGACCCGCAGGGGCGGCCTACGCTGGCCGATTTCGTGACGGTCAAAGGCGTGTACGCGGCGGGACGGCTGGACTTCGACAGCGAAGGGCTGCTGATTCTGACCGACTCGGCACGGCTGAAAACACGCCTGATGAACCCGGTATACGAACATCCGCGCACGTATCTGGTGCAGGTCGAACGCATCCCTGACGAAGCGGCTTTGAACACGCTGCGAACCGGCGTTGACCTGAAAGACGGCCTGACGCGCCCGGCGCAGGTTGAACGGCTGGAAACCCCGCCTGATCTGCCGGAACGCCCGGTGCCGATTCGTTTCCGCAAAAACGTGCCGGACTGCTGGCTGAAGCTGACGATCACCGAAGGGCGCAACCGGCAGGTACGGCGCATGACGGCGGCAGTTGGTCATCCCGCGCTGCGGCTGGTGCGGTGGGCGGTGGGGACAGTGACGCTGGCAGGGCTGGCGCCGGGGGAATGGCAGGAACTGACAAATGCCGAAGCCGATGCTCTATGGGCAAGCGCGCTGGGAAAGAAAACGTAACACCGAGACGCAGAGGTACAGAGGCACAGAGAAAAGGCATTTAACGCAAAGGCGCAAAGGACAAGAAAGGTAGTTGGCAAATTGAATATTTCGATTGAACGCGCCGCGCTCGCCGATGCGGAAAATCTGGTACGGGTGCAGATCGCGGCGTTTCACCATGACGCGGTGATGTACCCCGGCGTGGAGATTGGCGGGCCGCCGGGTTATGCCTCCGTTGAGACGATGCGGGAAAAGATCGAACAGGACGAGACGTATAAGATCGTCCATGAGGGGCAGTGTATTGGCGGAATCGTCGTGTTTGATAAGGGACAGGGACATTATCACCTGGACGTGATTTTCATTGATCCGGCATACCACAATCGCGGAATTGGCTCGCAGGCGATGGCCTTTCTGGAGCGCACCTATCCGGCGCGTTTGTGGACGCTGGACACGCCGCAGTACGCCGTTCGCAACCAGCACTTTTACGAGAAGTTCGGCTATGTGAAAATGGCCGAACATGAAGCTGATGACATCGTGCTGTATGCGTATGAGAAACGAACAGGATAAAGCGCCTCAACACTCCTTGCGAATTCCGGTATTCTCGTAGCAGAATTCACACCAACCATGCGTCACCTTTGCGCCTGACATAGCATAACACCAAAATCATCCACGCCAGTTTTCACGTTTGACAGGTAGAGCATCGAAATCATTGTCGCTGCTGACAATAGTCGCATCCAGACGATAGGCCAGGGCAGCTACAAACAGATCAATATCGTTGATTTGCTTGCCATGACTTACAGCACTAGACCAAAATCGTGCGGCCTGCAACCAATCATCTTCGACAAACGGGAACATTTCAAACTGTGGCAGAATGATCTTTTGTAGCGCGGCCAGTTTCTTCTCCTGCTTTCGCCAGATCAGCCCTCGATACAGTTCATAATAGACCGGAAGACAGACGGCTAAACGGTTATTTTCTATTATGACCTGCCTGAAATGGGTGAAGAAAGCCTGATTCTGGTTAATCAAATCAGATATGGCGTTGGTATCGAAGAGATAAATCACCGTTTGTCCTCTGGGACTTCGTCAATCCAGTCATAAGCTCTTAATACGTTCGGGTCAATATACTCGTAATTCATGGCATCAGCGATTTCCCGCATCTCTTCATCGGATAGTCCTTCGCGAAATTCGGCCAGCGCAGCGTGTAAAGCCGCCAGACGTTCTTCCGGTGTCTCGATTGCTCGTCTGGCGGTAACCTGCTCCTGATCGCGTTCCTCGACAAAACGGCGTAATTCCTGAAATTCCTCTGGCGGAAGCTGCTCGATTGCCGCGAATAATGCCTGTAGGTCGCTCATATAAATCTCTCCTATAGAACCTGCATCCTTTGCTTATTTTAACGCGAGTTATGGATAAGGGATTGGCGCCTCTTGCCCTCATCCCCCGGCCCCTTCTCCCTCAGGGCGAAGGGGAGAATTCGGATCAGGAGAGGCCTTTAAGTCCCTCTCCATGAGGGAGAGGGATTTAGGGTGAGGGCTAAAAACGTTATCCCTAACTGACGTTATTTTATCATGTTCCTTCCATGCCTTTTCCGTTATGCCTTCACGTCAGCGCCTGCCGCAGATCGTCAATCAGATCATCCACGTGTTCGATGCCGACACTCAGGCGTACCAGCGCGGGCGGGACGGCAATCGGGCTGGCGGCGGTGCTGGCGTGCGTCATGCTGTAGGG
>JARKOK010000476.1 GCA_029975765.1 Aggregatilineales bacterium | reverse complement strand
CCGGGGAATAGGTGAGCTGGCGGTGGGAAATAGACCCTCTGGCGCTTGCTGCTGTTCGCTTAACAGGGTTATAATAACGCCCATATCGCTTCGCTGAAGGAGGTCGCCTCTATGCAGGCCAACGAGCGTTTTCGGTTGGTCGTCCGCCGAGGTCCGCAGCCGAATCAGGTTTATGACCTGAATAAGGATATTATTACCATTGGGCGGGACATCACCAACGACATCACCATCAATGACCCTGAGGTGAGCCGCCACCATCTGCGGCTGACACGGGGCGCGGGCGGCTTTACGCTCGAAGACCTGGGTTCGACTAACGGCACGTTCATTAACGGCGCGCGTATGACCGGCGCCAAGCCGCTCAACAACGGCGACATGATCGGCCTGGGCGAAACCGTGACGCTGGGTTACGAACTGGCGCGTCCGGCGGTGGCTTCCGCGCCGCCTGCCGAAGCCGAATACGGCGTCCCGACGGCGCCGGGACCGGCAGCCCGCCCGCCGCAGCCAGCGGCCCAGCCGCAGCAGCCGCCGTCACCCTTCGCTTACAGCCAGACGCCCGAACCCCAGGTCTTCGCGCCGCCGCAGGCGCCGCCCACCCCCGGTTACGATTACGACCCCTACGCCGCGCGTGAGGAAGAACCGCGCAATACCATGCGCTGGGTGCTCATCGGCTGCGCCGGGATTTCGCTGCTGTGCTGCTGTGGGACGGTCGTCGGCATTTTCCTGGTGGACAGCCTGTGTCTGTGGAATCGCCTGCCGATCATCTGGAACATTCTGGAAGCCCTGGGTTACAGCGCCACCTGCTGATTAACTGCCGGTCGGCGATCAGCCCGTCAGCGAACCTGCTTGAATCGTAAGGGCGCACCCCTGTGCGCCCTTGCAATGTTTCGTAATGCTGTCATCACCGGTATTCATTATACCGGCGTTCAATCCCCCGGATTGACGACCTGCTGCTCGCCAGTTGCGCGCTGGCTTTCCGCCGCGTTCTGGCCGCGCAGCACCAGCGCCGCCGGAATCAGCGCCGCGCCGCAGACCACCGCGCCCAACAAACCCATCTCCGCCAGCACTTCAACGGTGATCCGCGCGTAAACATCCACGAACTGCTGCGGATCAACCGCCGTCGGCCCCAGTTCCAGCGCCGCGAGCTGCGACACGCGCTGTAACGCCAGCGTCGTCAGGGATGACACGGCCACCGTCATGCCAACCAGCCGCAGGATGATGACCAGCGCCGACGCCACGCCGCGATGGTCTTCGTCGGCAGAGTTGATGACCGCCGCGCTGAGGGGGGAGAATGTCAGCCCCAGCCCGACGCCGATCAGGATCATTTCCACCGCGATCACCGCGTCCGGCAGTTCCAGCCGCCACGTTTGCCACATCAGCAGGAAACCGGTCGCCGCCAGCCCCAGCCCGATCACCGTCGCCCGGCGGTAGCCCATACGGTCGCTCAGCCAGCCGCCCGGCACCGCCGCCAGCGCCATCGGGATGGTGAGCGCGGACAGCAGAATTCCCGCTTGCAGCGCGCCGTGAGACAGTTGGCTCGCGTCTTCCAGGCGGATATTTACCAGGATCGGCACGCTGACGAGGCCGATCATCAGGCAGAAGCCCACGAACAGGTTCACCAGCGACCCCGCCGCGACGTTGCGGTGGCGGAACATCGCTGGTTCGATCAGTGGGAATCGGATGCGCGACTCCACCAGCACGAAGCCGATGAACAGCACCAGCGCCAGCGCCAGTACCGGCCCGGCGTAAGCCGGGATGCGCGCCAGTTCCTCAAAGGTTGTCGTCGAGGTGGACACTTCGATGTTAGCGCCCAGCCCGACAATCAGCCCGACCATCGCGCCGGTGATGAGCAGCGCACCCAGCAGATCGAACCGCCCGGCGGCGCGATGCATCGGCACGCGGCGCAGCGCCCACAGCGTCAGCGCCAGCGCGATCAGCGTGACCGGCACGTTGATCCAGAACAGCGTGCGCCAGTCCGGCGGCGGCCAGTTCAGCCCCAGGCTGGCGATCAACTGGCTGAAGCCTTCTTTATGGGTGGCAAAGATGTTCACCAGCACGCCGCCGTACAGGTGACCCAGCACCCAGCCCAGGGTGTCCACCGCGCCGATCACACCCAGCGGCTGCGCGCGGCGCTGCGGTGGAAACAGGTCGCCCACCAGCGCCAGGCTGACCGGCACCAGCGCGCCCGCGCCAAAGGCCTGCACCACGCGCCCGCCGATGATCGCCAGCAGCGTGACGCCTTCGCGCTCCGGGCGCTGTCCCAGCCGGCGCAGCAGGGCGTACAGCGTATCCGTCGGCCACTGGTGCGCGGTAGCCACCAGCACCGAGCCAACGATGAAGATGGCAAGACAGGTGATATACACCGCCCGCCGTCCCAGCAGATCGCTGATGCGCCCCATGAATGTCATGCTGACGGCATAAGCCAGCAGATAGCCGCTGACCACCCAGGCCGCGTCATCCAGCGAGGTTTGCAGGGGCAGTCCCAGACCGATGATGATCTCTGGCAGAAAGGCCGATACGATGGTTAAGTCAAGCGAGCCGATGAATACCGGCACGCAGATAAGCGCCAGCACCACCCAGGGATTAACGGGCAGCGCCGGCTTGGGCTGTGTGGTCGTCGTCATGAGGCGGGCGTCGCTTCCGGTGTGGTTTCAGGCGCGTCAATCTGTACCGGCTGGTCGAAGTCGTACAGTTCGATAGTCCAGGTGGTTGGGTCGGGTTCGGTTTCGCTCACGGTGTCCGGCTGGACGATGACGAAGCGCACCGGCAGGCCGGTTTCGCGGTGGACAAATACATCGGCCAGCACTTCGCCGGTCACTTCGATCAGCCCGGCCATGAAGGCCGCCACCGCTTCGCCGGGCGCTTCGGCAGTCACATGGTAGACGGGCGTACCATCCACCAACTGCTCGCGCCCGATCAACTGTACCTTGGTCAGCGCGTTGATCGCCGCCTGAAAGCCGGTGTCTTCGGCCATCAGTGCCGCCGGCGTGAAACCGGGCGCGAAGGCAATCGGCAGCCACAGGTTGTTCGTCCAGATACCGCGCAGCCACTGGTTCGTGCTGCGGAAGAAGAAGTCCAGGTCAATGGGCAGTCCCGCCGCGATCACGCGGACGCGCGCCTGGATCGTTTCCGGCGCTTCATACTGCACTTCGGCGCGCCGGAACTCCGCACCGCCGAAATCGGTGTTGATGTAATATTCCGTCCCGCTGCGCTCGACTGTCATACGGAAGGTTTCGGCTGCGCGAATGTTGGCAGCGGCCTGGGTGAGCAGTTGCAGCGGGTCAGGTGGGGGTTCTTCGGTTGGGCTGGCGGTACAGGCAGCCAGCGCCAGACTCAACAGCAGCAGAGACATAACCAAACGATGCACAACGTCTTCCTTCCCTAAGCAAGCTGAACGCAGCACA
>JARKOK010000475.1 GCA_029975765.1 Aggregatilineales bacterium | reverse complement strand
TCGGGGACAGTCTGCCCGGCCTCGCCAAAATAGACGGCGAGATGCGCCGGAATGAAGGTATGACCGCGCCCGTATTCGTCGGCAATCTCTTTAAGCACTTCATCAGCCGGGGTTACAAACGGGTTGGGCGCAACGCCGAGCATCCGTTTAGCGGTGGCGTAGTGAGGCGCGAGGATGCTTTTCCAGTCGCCCAGGTGCCGCCAGCCAGGGCTGTTAAACAGTTCGTCGCCAGGGTCCATCAGCACATTGGCATACACCAGACTGCCGCCGCCCACGCCGCTGCCGTGCAGCACCATAATGTCATTTAAGAGGCTGATTTCCTGAATGCCAAAGCAGCGCAGCGCCGGCAGCCACAGATATTTAAAGATGTTCCAGTTCGTTTTAGGAAAATCCTCGTCGCGGAAGCGTTTGCCACGCTCCAGCACCAGCACTTTATAGCCCTTCTCCGTCAGCCGCATGGCGGAAACACTGCCGCCAAAGCCTGACCCGACCACCACAAAATCAAAGGTCTGCGTGTCCATTGGTTCATCCTGGACTCGTTCGACAAGGTGATTTTATTCTAACGTAGATTCGATTTCAGTGGGATGGTTCCGGGGAAACATTAATCTGATACAAAAACGGCGGGGCGAACCGTTGGTTTGCCCCTGATGCGGCACTGAACGGAACTGAGAAGAGTGTGCCTTTCAAATCATGATTTTGAGAAATTCAGGGGCGACGGTGCTGCCGTATTCCAGCATCCAATAGCGTTGGCTGCCTCTTTTTTCCCTGACACGTTTGACCCTTATCTTACGAATCAAGTTTTGTTTAACAATCACGCGGATACCTTCTTTTACGTTGGCCTCCAATTGCCTTACATTACTGCCAGCCTCTACTGTACATTCGGCAAGAAAACGAGGTAGGGCGCCATGACTGGCAGACATATCGAGGTAATAACCAACGGCGAAGTACACCGAGCAGGGCTGATATTCCTTGTCAAGCAGCAGCTTCATAAACGCCAGCGATGGGATATAGGTAGGCGTATGATAACCGTCACCGGGCTGAAAGGAATGGGCGCTTGCCGAGAATGACCGATGTTTGACATACCAGTTCAATTCGAGGGGTTTATCACGAAAAATACAGCCTGGGTCATCATGAATTACGATTCTGTCTGTGGGGGTAATAACGCGATAAGGTTTTCCAACCGGGATAATAAACAACAGCTTTGCTGGCTCCACCACAAACTGAGCAAATTCATGCAAAGTGCGCTCCAGCACGGGCGCAAGTACATGATACATCGCTCGGTAAGCTGTATCTTTTTCAAGGTCTTCCCGCTGCTTTTTGCGTACGGCCTGATTACGCTTCTCAATTTCCGGCTGCAAATCTTTTGAATCAAGCCATTTGCTCATCGCTTGTACTCCTGCCAGGCTGCTTTACTGGAATAGTTATTTACTCAGTGTAAGGCAGGTTTCGGGAATATAACCCTGAAGACATAGTGGGGCGAACCGCCGGTTCGCCCCAACAATTTCGTTTACCCACACCCGTCGAGGTCGCGCCACTTCTCGACGGTATCCGTCACCGTCTGCGCGCCGCTGTTGTCCGGCCTGACGGTCAGACGGCGGTTAGCAATCTCCTGGCAGTCCTTATCCTTTTCGACCGCGATCCAGTCACCGCGCACGTACTTGTATTCAACTGCCGTGCCTTCCCGGATGTTCAGCGTGATTGACCAGTGGGTGTCATCCACCTGGGTCATTTCCAGACCTGCCGGGTCCCACCGGGGATAATCCCGGCTGCCAAAATCACCGGCGATAAACACCTTGCCGGTCGTATACGCTGGCACTTCGGCGCTGAATGTCACCGGCACAACCAGCCGCGCCACCGTCACCGGTTCGGCTGCCATCGCTTCGGATTCGTTCAGCGAGCCGTCCACCGCCGTTACGGAATAGGTATAAGTCGTCCCTTCAACCACCGCGCTGTCGGTATAAGTTGTCGCGTCCGTCACTTCCGCGATCATCTCCGCGCCGGCATCACCCGCTGCCCGGTAGACACGATAGGCAAACAGAGCATCATCCTCAACCGCATCCCACTCCAGCGCCACACCAGACAGCGTGGCACGGCTGATACGCAGCGCCGCCGGCGCCGCCGGCGGGGTGGTGTCGTTGGACGCGGTGAACGTCACCGCCGGGAAGCTGCCATCATCCAGCGTGACTTCCGTCCACGACTGCCCCGCGTCGGTGCTGAAACGCGCCACCGCGTGATACTCACCCACCGCGCCAGGCGGTAGTTCCGCCGCGTACACATCGGCACCATCCAGTTCACCGCTGTAGGCCATCGGCGTCCAGTTGGCATCTGCCGTGTCACTATCCGCCGGAATCAGCGCCGCTTCGGCGCGCACGCCGGACGCCGCGCCATCGGCGCCGGTCACGCCGTCAATCGTGATGGCCGCTTCCACCCGCACCACCATCCCGGACACCAGTTCCAGCGAACGCGCTGCCGCCGACTCACCTACGTAGGTCACAGCCTGGATCGCGTAGCTGGGCGCGGCGCTGGCGCTGGCGCTCAACGGGCCGATCAGGCCGCTGCCGGACACCGCCGCCACCGCGTAATGATAGACAAAACCATTCGCTACACTGGAATCCACAAAAGCAGTTTGGGTAATGGGCTGCTCGAACAGCGGCGCGAAGCCCCCGGCGGCTACCGGGCTGCGATAGACGAGGTATCCCGCCGCGCCGTCCACCGCGTCCCATTTCAGGCTGACGAGGCCATCCCCGGCGCGCGCGGAGGTGTTTTCAGGCGCTGCCGGCGTGGCAAACGCGCCCGCCGCCGTGACCGTCCACACGTCGCCGCTGTGGGCCGGGATGGTCACATCCAGCACGCCGGCATCCGTCGCCAGCGTCCCACCGCCAAAGGCGGCTTGCAGCGTCAGGCCGGTGGGCAGCCAGCCGCCAACCGTGACCTGCGCCGCGCGTTCCTGATCGCTGTTGTTCAGCGCCACCAGCGCCGCGCTGCCGGTCTCAGCATCCAGCCGCAGATAGACATAGATGCCGTTCCGGTCGTCGGTCAGCAGCGTGATCATGTCGCCGGTACGCAGCGCGGGATTCGCCTGCCGCAGCGCGCCAAGCTGCCGGTAGAAGGCCAGCATATCGTCGTCCGGCGCGGGATAATGATCGCCGTCCGTATCCGGCCAGGGGTACGGCGCGCGGTTGTACGGATCGTCCTGGTATGTGCCGCCGCTGTCGCGCACGCTGGGCGCGTCAATGGCGATTTCGTCGCCGTAGTACACGGTCGGCGCGCCCGGCAGCGTGAACTGAACCAGCGCCGCCAACTGCTGCCGCTGTTTATCATTGTCCACCACGAACAGCAGCCGCGAGACATCGTGACTGCTGAGGACGTTCATCAGCGCATGATAGGCCGGGCGCGGGTAATCTTCCTCAATCGAACGAATCGTGCTGTCCAGTTGGCTTGGCGGCAGCGCGTAGATGATGCGGTCGCCGTTGGCGTCGTTATCGGTGAAATCCCGGTTCCGCACGAAACCCAGAATACCGGCGCGCAGGCGGTAATTCATGGTGCTGTCCCATTCATCGCCGCCGAAGAACTCGGAAGCGTCCGCCCATTCCTCACCGATGATGACGGTTTCCGGGTTCAGCCGGCGCAGCACCGTGCGGAACATTTCCCAGTAGATGTTGTTCGGGTCGCGGCCATTGTCAATATCAGGCGCGACATCCAGCCGCCAGCCGCCGATGCCTTCCCGCCCCCAAGTCTGCCCGACGCTGGTTTCATCCAGGAAGAAGAAACGGCGCGTTTCGATGATAGCGTTGTTGATACGCGGGATGGTATCAAAACCTGCCCAGGAGGTGTAATACATCGGGTCGGGGTCGCCAACACAGGGGGACGGCTGGTTAGCGCGCGGCGGCACAAAGAAGAACCACGAGCGGTACGGCGACTCCAGGCTTTCACACGCGCCTTGATCCCCGTCAAAGCGGTGGTAGCGGTCGAAGTACGGGCTGTCGCTGGACATATGGTTGAACACACCGTCCAGAATGAGCCGGATGCCACGCGCCTCGGCCTCCTTCACGAGTGTCTGGAAATCCTCCAGCGTGCCGAGGTACGGGTCAATTTGCAGATAATCCACCGTGTCGTAACGATGGTTGGACCGCGCTAAAAAGATGGGATTCAGGTAAATGGCGGTCACACCCAGTTCTTGCAGGTAATCCAGTTTTTCGGTGATGCCGGCCAGATCGCCGCCGTAGAAGTCGCTGTTGTAATACCCCTGCTGGCCGTCCGGCGCGAGGACCTGCCGCCCGTCCACCGGCGGCTCGTTCCACGTTTCATGGAAGATCAGTGGCAGCGCGCCGTAAAACAGTTCATCATCATCTGCCGGATCGTTGGACGGATCGCCGTTGCGGAAACGGTCGGGGAAAATCTGGTATACGACGGCATTTCGCATCCATTCGGGCGTGTAATAATCCGGGTCGTAAACCGTGATCTGGAAGCTGTTATCCAGGCTTTCCGGCAGCGTCCGGCCTGAACCGCCTTCACGGTGCGCCTGGTACGGCGCGCCCGCTTCGGCACGGGTGTCATCTTCATAATACAGCGTCTGGTTGCCCTGCGTGACGATGAAGCGATACCAGTAAACAGTGGATTTGTTACCGACCTCCAGCGTGGCTTCCCACAGATCATAACCCTGCGGCGTCGTGGCCGCGACCGTCATCGGCAGCAGCGTTTGAGTCTCCTCGCGCGTGTTCCAGACACGCACGGTGGCCGTGTCCAGATTGCCCGCCGCCGCCCGCAGGCGCAGCGTCACCGTCGTGCCAAACGGCGCCGCGCCGCCGGGGGTGCGGAACAGATCAGCGCGGCTGTCATGGTACAGCGCGCCGGGGTCAATGCCGCCCGTTATCGGGGCGACGGCGATCTCACCGGCAGGCACTTCCAGGATCACCGCCACGTCGCAGCAGGGTTCTTCAGCGGCTTCGCCCGTAACTTCCGCCGCCGCCTCAAGGGTTGGCGCGGCGGCCTCAGCGGTCGCCTCGGCAGTCACATCGGCGCTGCTGGCCGCCAACTGCGCGACCGCCATACCCGCGCCCAGTGTCGCCAGCGCGTTGTTCGTTGCTACGGCTGGCGGCACATCCGGCGCGGCTTCGGTCGCTGCCGCTGTCTCTATTGGCGGCTCAACCGTCGGCTGCGCCATGAGACTTGCGCCCAGCGTCGCCAGCGCATTGTTCGTCGCTACGGCTGGCGGCACATCCGGCGCGGCCTCGGTCGCGGCGGCTGTCTCTACCGGCGGCTCAACCGTCGGCTGCGCCATGAGACTCGCGCCCAGCGTCGCCAGCGCGTCATTGGTGGCGATAGCGGGCAGTACGGTTTCTACCGGCTCGGCAGTCACCTCAGCCTCCGGCGGCACGGCGGTTGGCTCGACGACCGTTTCCGCCGCCGTGTCCTCGGCAAGGTCTTCAGGCGCGGCAGCCGCGCCTACGTTAAAGGTAATCGGCCATCCGCCCAGCCCGCCGCCAATTACCGCGATAATGACCACCGTCGTGATCACGATTGTGAGCAGCGTCAGCCAGGAAAGAGCGCGTTGGTTGTCACCCATAAAGTTATTGCTCCGCCTAAAAAGTTTCATAACAAAACGCAGCTGAATTGTACCCGTAACTCGTTGGACTTCCACCAAACTCTCATCATTTGCCCTTATGCCCGCCCGGTCTACAATTAAGTGGTATAGGAATATCAATGGAACGCGCGGCACCATGACGATTCTTGTGCTTGATATTGGCAGTTCGTCCACGCGGGCGTTGCTGTATGACGACACGCTCGAAGCGATTCCGGGTGCGACCGCCAGCGCCGCCTACCAGATGACCACCACCCCGCCCGGCGCGGCTGTTTTCGACGCGCTGGACTTGCAGCAGCAGGTGGAATCATGTGTGGATGCAGTACTGCGGCATCCGGCGGCGGAGCAGATTCAGGCCGTCGGGCTGGCGACCTTCGTCGGCAATATGCTGGGCGTGGACGCGGCGGGCAGGCCGCTGACGCCGGTTTACACCTATGCCGACACCCGCAGCGCCGAAGACGTGGCCTTCCTGCGAACGGTCATCGAGGAACATTCCAAGCACCAGCGCACCGGCTGTCCCCTGCACACGGCTTACCAGCCGGCGCGGCTGCACTGGCTGCGCCGCACCGAACCGGCGCAGTTCGCGCAGGTAACCACCTGGCTGGACTTTGCTACCTACCTCTACCGGTGCTGGTTCGGGGAGGCGCCATGCAGTTATTCGGTCGCTTCCTGGTCGGGGCTGCTCAACCGTTCCGACCTCACCTGGCATGAACAGTGGTTGTACGCGCTTGATCTGGACGACGCGCTGCTGCCGCCGCTGGCCGATTACAATGATCTGCTGGCCGGGCTGACGCCGGCTTACGCGGCCCGCTGGCCGGCGCTGCGCGATGTGCCGTTCTGTCTGGCGGTGGGCGATGGCGCGGCGGCCAATGTCGGCTCCGGCAGCGTGGACGAAAGCTGCATCGCGCTCACCATTGGCACCACCGCCGCGCTGCGTATTGTATCCGGCGAGATTCTGCCGCCCGTACCGGACGGCCTGTGGGGCTACCGGGTAGACGCGCCTCACCATCTGATCGGCGGCGCGACCAGTGAAGGCGGCAACATTTTTCGCTGGGCCTGGGAAACCCTGCGGCTGGAAGCCACGCTGGAAGACGAACTGCTGCGCCGCGTGCCGGACTCACACGGGCTGACCTTCCTGCCGCTGCTGGCCGGCGAACGCAGCCCCGGCTGGGCGACCGACGCGACCGGTGCGGTCATTGGTCTGCGGCTGTCCACCACGCCGGTGGACATCGCGCAAGCGGCGCTGGAAGGTGTGGCGCTGCGGCTGGCGCTGATTGCCGACCAGCTTACCCCGCTGGCGGCGGAGGGCGCGCCCGTGATCGGCGGCGGCGGCGCGCTGCGCGGGGCGACGGCGTGGGCGCACATCATCGCCAACGCGCTCAACCGCCCGCTGCATCTGCTGGAAAATGATGAAATCACAGCGCGGGGAACGGCGCTGCTGGCGCGGCGGGCGCTGGGACAGGCCAGCCTGCACGATTTCCCGCCGCGTATCACGACGGTGATCGAGCCGGTACCCGCCATTGTCGAGGTCTTACGTGCCGCCCGCGACCGGCAGGCGTGGCTGTACGACCGGCTGATCGCGGCAGCGGGTTAATCGTCGTCCATATCCATCCCGCTCATGCCGTCGCTGCCAAACGTCGCCCGCAGGCCAGCGATAAACTGTGTTTTCTGTTCGGCGCTGAGATTGGCTTCAGGATGCAGCGGCAGATACAGCCGGGGCGGCATGTCATTCATCACATGCCATTCGAGATCGTCCGCGTCATAGTCAGCCAGGGGGTCTTCGGAGAAGTTCATGGCCTCGCGGCCTTTGTTGACATCGCGCGTAACCAGCCATGACACCGGCGCGACCTGCGCGTACCAGGGCCAGACCGTTTCGTTGCTGTGGCAGTCGTAACAGGCAGTTCGCGCCAGCCGTTCGGTTTCCGCCGAGTCCCATTCGACCGCCGTCACCACCGGTGGGTTCGCATCCCGCCGCAGGGATTTCACAAAATTGCCAACCGGAATCAACTGAATAAGGACGAGTGCCGCCGCCAGCAGCACTAACCCGCGCACGATGAGTTTTCGCCACATTGTACCTTACCCGTAAGGAGAGTTGGACATACCAGGTACGATACAAAGGGGTGGCTTGCGCCTTCCTAAAAAACAATCCGCATAAAAAACGGGCTGCCGCTGGCAAGCGCCCCGGCATAGGCCAGCAGGTACAGGATGAAAATCCCCGCGTAGCCGGTCATCTTACGCTGCATGGCCGCGTCCCACACGCCGTTAAACAGGAACATGACCCTTCTCCTGATCGTGAATGGCTGCTGCTTTCCAGCATATAACTACTCTCCATTTTAGACAATCAAGACAAAGAAAGGTCATGAAAAATTAGTGATTTTTGCCCTATAAATATGAAACAGGGGAAGTAGTCAGCGAACCTGGACGACGGCCAGCGGATACGAGGCATCATCGCGGCTGGCCGTGTCGGGCGACAGGCGGCGGCCATCGCGCCAGTCGTAAACGGCGACTGTAAGACCATAATCCCCGGCGGCGATGTCCGGCGGCAGCGCCAGCGCGCGGGCGTCCGGCGTCCAGGCATCCGCCGGCAGCAGCATGGCCGGCACGCGCCCCCGGTCGAAACCGCCGTCCTGCTGCGCCAGCACGCGGCCATCAGCAGCCGTCAGATACAGGCCAACGGAATAATCGGCCTCAGGCGGGCGCGCGGCACGCCACCACAGGTCAAAGTTCAGCGTCTGCCCCGGCGCGGTGATGATCTCGTCCGGCAGCCGGTACACCCCCAGCACGATCTGATCGCCAAATGTCACCAGCGGCGCGGCAGGGGCGCGTTGGTGCAGTTCCGCCACCAGCACCCCCAGCACGATCTGGCGCGTGCGTATCGTATCCGGCGGCAGCGCCGCCAGGGCTTCATCCCGCACCGACCAACCGCCATCTACCAGCCACAGGCGTTCGGGCTGGACGGGGTTTGCCAGCCAATCGCTGAGCGGCATCAGCGGCGGCGTTTGCCCCAGTTCGCGGGTGAGATAATAATCGAGGCTGTAGGGTTCGCCGCGCAGCACGACCAGATCACCGGCGCGCAGCTCGGCGGCCATCCCACCGCTCAGGCTGCGCCAGTCGGGGGTTACAAACGGCCAGAACGCCGGATACTGCACAATCCCTGACACGACAAACAGCCCCGCCGCCACCGGCGCGGCCACCCTTCCCACCGGAAACCGGCTGATCCACGCCAGCCCCGCCCCAAACACAACATAGACACCGGCCAGCGTAAAAATCATGTTGCGTTCGATGAACCACGCAAAGCGCGCATTCAGCAGCAGGCTTAACCCCAGCGGCACAGTCAGCCACAGCGCCAGCAGCAGCCCGTTCGATTTCCGCCCGCGCCAGAGGGCCGCGCCGCCGAGCAGTGCCAGCGCCGCGCCCAGCCGGTAGTCGCCGTTCAGCACGCGGTCGAGATACGCGCGCACGGCGTAGTCCGCGCCGCGTGTGGCATAACCCAGACCGCCGCCGCCCTGCCGCAGTTGGTACAGCAGCGCCGGCACCCAGGGCAGGAACAGCACCCCGCCCACCGCCAGCGCCGCCCACAGCCGCAGCCACTCCCCGCGCCGCCGCGTCAGCAGCCCATGCAGCGCCAGCACGACGGCCATCCACACGCCGAAGTAATGCGTGTACAGCACCGCCGCCTGTAAGAGGGCGATAGACGCCAGCCAGTTCTTCTCTATGCCAGATCGCGCGCTCAGGAATCCAGCCCGGCGGGTTGTGGTCTGCCCCGCTTCTGTTATTGGAACAGGCTGACGGGCAAGTACCTTTATCCACCGCCCGTAAGCCCACACCAGCGCCGCCGCCAGTGTGAAGAACAGCGTATAATGCCGCGCCAGCCGTCCGAAATAGATCAGAAACAGCGACCCCGTCGCCAGCAGCGCGGCATACAGGCCCGCCCGCCGGCCGTAACCATCGGCTCCCAGCCGGTAGGTGAACGCCACACCGATCACCGCGCACAAACCGGCCAGCCAGCGCAGCGCCAGTTCGCTGTCTCCCGTAAAGCGGGTATACAGCCAGCCCAGCAGAAAATACAGCGGTGGATGCACACCGCGTTCGGCGGCGAATATCCACACGCCGGGCAGATCACCGCGCACCGCAATCGCCATCCAGCTTTCATCTTCCCAGAAGCTCACGCGGTTCGTACCGATGAGGTACAGCCCGGCAGCCAGCAGCACAATCGCCAGGATGAGGACATAGGCCGGTGAATAACGTTTAAGGATCATACAGCGATCAGGGTCAGGCGAGGGTCTGAGACCCTCCCCGCCGAACAGACAACCAATGGATACCGGGAAACAGACCGCGAGAAACTACTTTAGGACGGCCACGTTTCATCCAGATCATCGTAACGAATCGTGAGCGTTTCTTCCACCAGGTCTGCCGCGCCGCTGTTAAAATCAGAGTAGCCAATTTCGGCAATCCACGCGCCGTTCAGCGTCCAGCGCCGGACTTCCACACCGTCATCTATGGCGATGATCGCCAGCGTGCGTTTGGGGCGCACAATGTCCGCCTTCGCCGCGACCGATTCCCGAATCCACCGGTTAAACGGCGCGTTGGGGTCGCGCTGCACCATCTTCGCCAGTTTAAACGGCTCCTGCATGGCCTTCAGCGTGGTGGTGGTTTTAACATCCAGCTTGAAGGAAAAGAAGCCGCTGATCCGTAAGATGCCCGTCGTCGGCTCGCCGTCCAGTTCAACAGCGAATTCGTGGGCCGACAGGCTGTCAATCACCTGAAGGCCGGCAGCCGGTTCATTCGATACGAGTGAGTCGGTCATAAACGCCCTCTCCCTGTTCTATAAATCGCTGGTAGGGGCACGGCGTACCATGCCGCTACGGTTGGTTATATTGTGCCAGTGAGTATAACGTTCCGGGGTTTAAAACCCAAACCGCCTGGTGTGAGGGGGGACACAGCCAGGCGGTCTATAGAGGGAAGGGCTTGCCTATGGACTAGGTGACGCCAATCTCCAAATCCGGCTTGCCC
>JARKOK010000102.1 GCA_029975765.1 Aggregatilineales bacterium | reverse complement strand
TGGTGTACTTTCCGGCACTGGGGCAGCGATATACGGATGTGTTTGCCTTTTCCGTCCTGATCCTGATCCTGATTTTCCGACCCAGCGGCCTGTTGGGCGAACGCGTTGATGAGAAGGTGTAAAGCCGATGACGACGAACTCCGTTTCACAAAGCCCATGGGCTGGCGTCCGCACAACGATCAGGCAGCCGGTGGTGGCCGGGGTGCTGCTGGTCGCCTATATCGTGGCCGCGCTGCTCATCCTGAACGGCCTTGACCGGGCTAATTTATGGTTTTCCTTCTACAGCACGCTGGCGTTTCCGGCGCTGGTGCTGTCACCGTTCATCATCCTGGCTGCGCCGGTGCCGGGATGGTTTAAGGCGACGCTGATCGCGCTGCTGCTGTTTGTGGGCATGCCATTTTTAGGAATGCGAGACAGCTCGTATCTGGAACTGGTCATCCAGATGTGTATATTTGCCGGGCTGGCGCTTGGCCTGAATATCGTTGTCGGTTTCGCCGGGCTGCTCGACCTGGGGTATATCGCTTTCTTTGCGGTGGGCGCGTATACATGGAGCATGTTTTCGTCGCAGGCGGACACGATCTTCAAAATCAACGGCTGGCTGGTATCCGGCGCGGCCTTCTACGGGTTCATTTTCCTGGGAGTGGGTGTTGCGGCACTTGTCGGGATTTTGCTTGGTCTGCCGGTGCTGCGTCTGCGGGGCGACTATCTGGCGATTGTGACGCTTGGTTTTGGCGAAATGATCCGGGTGATCGCCAACAACCTGGACAAGCCCATCAACTTTACGAATGGCTCGCAGGGGTTGTTTAATGTAGGCCGCCCGCCGGTTCCACCACTGCTGCTGGATACGGTGAAGGGCGCTGAGTCGGCATTAGGTCTTTCAATTGCCAATGCCGAACCCCTAGCGCAGCAGCTTCTCTTTTATTTTATCGCGATTGTTATTGTTGCGGTCATTATTGTGGTGGCGCGGCGGCTGGACAATTCGCCGATTGGCCGCGCGTGGACGGCGATCCGCGAGGATGAAGTGGCGGCGATTGCCATGGGCGTGCCGCTGGTACGGATGAAACTGATGGCGTTTGCGATGGGTGCCTCGTTTGCCGGGGCGATTGGTGTGCTGTACGGTGCGAAGCAGACCTTTGTCAGCCCGGAGAGCTTCAGCCTGATTCAATCTATCAGCATCCTGGCGATGGTGATTGTGGGTGGTATCGGTGGTATTCGTGGGGCGCTGCTGGGAGCAGTCATCGTTACGCTGCTTAACCTGATGGTACTCAAAAATCTGTCCCTGCAAATCAACGCGCTGCGAAATGTGGATTTTGTGATACCGATCATCAATTTCCATATTCGTGATTGGCCGACACAGCTTGAACCGGCCAAATATGAGCGGCTGATCTTCGGGCTGCTGCTGATTGTTATGATGATCTTTCGACCGGGAGGACTGCTGCCCGAACCGCGCCGCCGGATGGAACTGGCGGAAGCCAGAGAGGAAGAGGCAGTAGATATAACGGCGGAGAACCCGGTCGTGAAGGCCGATGCAGGGGAGGCTTAGGAGGATGGGCATTCTTCTCGATGTCCGTAATCTGACCAAAAAGTTTGGCGGGTTGACGGCGGTAAACGATGTGACCATCGGTATTGAAGAGCGCAGCATCAGCGCCATCATCGGCCCAAACGGCGCGGGCAAAACCACACTGTTTAATCTCCTGACGGGTATCTACAAGCCGGATACAGGCGCGATGGTCTTTAACGGGCGGTCACTGGTAGGGCTGCGGCCTGACCAGGTGAATGCCGCCGGCATGGCGCGCACCTTCCAGAGTATCCGGCTGTTTCCGGGTATGAGCGTGCTGGAAAATGTGATGGTCGGAATGCATTCACGGTTGAATATCTCGCTGCCTTTGACGCTGCTGCGCACCGCCGGTTTCCGCACGCAAGAGGAACAAGTGAAGCAGAAGGGCAGCGAGCTGCTGCGGTTTGTGGGGCTGGCCGGGAAAGGCGATGAAGTGGCGCGGAATCTGCCGTATGGTGACCAGCGCCGTGTTGAAATCGCGCGCGCGCTTGCCAGCGACCCAAAGCTGATTTTACTGGACGAACCTACGGCGGGCATGAATCCACAGGAGAGCGCGTCAGCGATGGGGTTGTTCCGCCGCGTGCGCGATGAACTGGGGATTACGGTCGTTTTGATCGAACACGATATGAAGGTAGTGATGGGCATCAGCGAGCATATCAGCGTACTGGATTACGGCCAGAAAATTGCGGAGGGCACGCCGGCAGATATTCGGGCCAACCCGCGTGTAGTTGAAGCCTATCTGGGCCGCCGTGCCGCCGGGACAACCGAAGCCGATGGTGAGGTGAGTGTATGACCACCCTGCTGGAACTGCAAAACGTGCATACCTATTACGGGCACATCCACGCGCTGAAGGGAATTGAACTGCGGGTGGACGAAGGCGAAATCGTGACGCTGGTGGGGTCCAACGGCGCGGGCAAAAGCACATCGCTGCGAACGATCAGCGGAATCGTGCGGGCAAAAGCCGGCCATATCCGCCTGGAATCGCGCGATATTATCGGCATGAAACCACATGAAGTGACGGCGATGGGGGTGGGGCATGTGCCCGAAGGCCGCCGCATTTTCCCGCTGCTGACGGTGTGGGAAAATCTCGAAATCGGCGCGTGGAACGAACGCAGCCGCAGCGCGATCAGCGACCGGATGGAGCAGGTTTTTATATTATTCCCCCGGTTGAAGGAACGCCTGGGACAGAAGGGCGGCACGCTCTCTGGCGGTGAGCAGCAAATGCTGGCGATTGGCCGCGCGCTGATGGCCCAACCGCGTATCCTGCTGCTGGACGAACCTTCGATGGGGTTAGCGCCGGTGCTGGTGGAAGGTATTTTTGAGATCATCAAAAAGATCAACGCACAGGGTACAACCATCCTGCTGGTTGAGCAGAACGCTCTGATGGCGCTGGAAGTGGCGCACCGGGGATATGTGCTGCAAAGCGGCAGCATCGTGCTGCAGGATACGGCCAACAACCTGATGAATAACGAGATGGTGCGGAAAGTCTATCTGGGCGAAAATTAACGTATAAACATCAAATACCTTTTGAAATAAACCACCAGAGTTGGTACAGCCTGGTGGTTTGTTTGTTTCTGAGACTGCTGCCCGCCGAACCACGCCTATCCAACAAGTATGTAGGGCGGCGGCGGATATAAACAGACAGCGCGCCGCGTGGTAGCATTGAGCGAAAAAGGGGAAGTTCTGATGAAACCGATGTCATTTGATTTTCAATCCCGGCGCTCGATGGTGGTGGCGCGGCGTGGGATGGTGGCCGCCAGCAACCCACTGGCGGCCCAGGCAGGACTGAATATTTTACGCGAGGGGGGTAATGCTGCCGATGCGGCAGTCGCGACTGCCGCTATGCTGAATGTGACGGAGCCGGCCTCAACCGGCATTGGTGGGGACTGCTTCGCGCTGTTTTTTGATGCCGGCACAAAGCAGATTACGGCGCTGAACGGCAGCGGGCGCGCCCCGGCGGCACTGACGCCTGACCATCTGAAAGGCCATACCGAAGTGCCGGAACGCAGCGCCCATGCCGTGACCGTGCCGGGGGCGGCGGCGGGCTGGCATGATCTGCTGAAACGGCATGGCACGATGGCGCTGAAGGCGGTGCTGGTGGATGCCATCGCCCACGCGCGCGAGGGCTTCCCCGTGCATCCGGTGTTTGGCGCGGGCTGGCAGGCAGCGGAGGGCTTTTTGCGAAATTGTCCGAATGCCGGGGAGTATCTGCCCGGAGGCCGCGCGCCTCAGGTTGGTCAGATTGTAAAACTCCCAGGGCTTGCCAGGACGCTGGAGGCGGTGGCAGAAGGCGGGCCGGAAGCGTTTTATACCGGGCCAGTGGCCGATGCGATTGTCAGTACGCTGCAATCGCTGGGTGGGGTGATGACCCATGACGATCTAAAGCAGCATACGTCAACCTGGGGCGAACCGATTGGCACCGAGTATCGCGGGGTCGTGGTCTATGAACACCCGCCGAATGGACAGGGACTGGCGGCTTTGCAGGCGATGAATATCGCGGCGGGATGGGATTTAGGCGCGCTGCCGTGGGACTCGCCGGAACGCCTGCACCTGATGGTCGAGGCGATGCGGCTGGCTTTTGCCGATGCGCGGCAATACATCGCGGATATGGAAACCAACCCGACACCGGTGAAGGCGCTGCTGGATGCCGGCTACGCTGCCCGGCGGCGGGCGCTGGTGTCACCGGAGCGGGCGATGCAGCCGCCGTCCTATGGGCTGCCGTTTGGTGGGTCGAACACCGTGTATCTGAGCGTGGTAGATGGGCAGGGTAATGCGTGCTCGTTTATCAACAGCCTGTACATGGGCTTTGGTTCGGGCATCGTGGCAAAGGGAACCGGCGTGTTCCTGCAAAATCGCGGCGCATGTTTCAGCCTTCAGCCCGGCCACCCGAATTGTCTGGCCGGCGGCAAGCGCCCATACCATACCATTATCCCCGGCATGGCGCTTAAGGATGGCGAACTGTGGGCCAGTTTTGGTGTGATGGGTGGTTTTATGCAGCCGCAGGGGCATTTTCAGGTGATGAGCGCGATGCTGGATGACGACCTGAATCCGCAGGAGGCGCTGAACCGCCCGCGCTGGTGCCTGCTGGATGGCACGAGCAGCAGCGTGCTGGCGCTGGAAGAAGGGATTCCGGTGGCGACGATGGCACGGCTGGCGGAACTGGGACATACGGTAAAACCGGTGTCCGGGCGGGGACGCGGCGTATTCGGTGACGGGCAGATTATCCGGCGCGATCCCGACACCGGCGTGCTGTTCGGCGGCAGCGACCCACGTAAGGACGGCCTGACAGCGGCGTTCTAAGAATGGTCTGGATATTTGCCGTCTAAACCACGTAGAATGGCGGGTAGAGAGGATTTGAATATGGAAGTTCCAACTACCCGCCGCCAGCGCATTGTTGTCTGCCGGGGGCAGTACTGCAATATGGATGGCCGCGCGGACAGGCTGCTGAAGCGGCTGGAATCGCTGGTGGATGATATTAACGGCGACCAGTATCCAAAGCCGGTCAAACTGGAAATCGCCAACTGCCTGAGCATGTGTGGCGCGGGGCCGAACGTCGTTATCTACCCCGAAGACGCGATTTTCAACCATGTGTCGGCTGACATGCTGGATGAGATTGTGAACGAGTACGTGCGGGAAAAGTAGTGGGACACGACCGGTCGTGTCCCATACGCTTTTACACAATGTAGGGCGTACTCGCGCCTGTCTTTGCCATGCCGCGCGGGTCAATGGTCACATCAACACAGGCCGGGTTGCCGCTGGCGAAAGCGCGTTCCAGGGCGGGGAGAAGGTCAGCGGGGTTGTCCACATGCTCACCGTAGCCGCCCATCGCTGCCACGATTCTATCGTAGCGGGTAGGTGCGAGGCTGGTGGCGACGGCGCGATCCTCTCCCACCATTTGCACCTGCGGCGTGCGAATCTGCCCCCAACCGGCATCATTACCTACCACCGCCACAATTGGCAGCTTGAACCGTACCGCCGTATCGAATTCAAAACCGTTTAGCCCAAACGAGCCGTCGCCGCTGATAATCAGGACTCGCTTCTGCGGAAACAGATGTTTAGCCGCAATGGCAAATGGCGCGCCCACGCCGAGGCAGCCCAGCGGGCCGGGATCAAGCCACTGGCCGGGCAGCGTCACATCAATCACTTTCGCGGCGGCGCTCACGATGTCGCCGCCATCCCCGATGAGGATCGTATTGTCATCCAGAAAATCATTGATGGCCGCGCCAAAACGGAAATGGTTGACCGGTATATCATCCAGGGCTTTCCATTTTTCCAGTTCGGCGTTTTTCCGGTCCTCGATGGACTGTATCTCGCGCAGCCAATCGTCCCACCGCAGACCGTGCAAGCCTTCCGCCAACGCTTCCAGTACCAGCCGCGCATCGGCTGTAATGGCAACATCGGCCCTGCGATTGTGGTGCAGTTCGGCGGCGTCGTTTTCGATCTGGATCAGTCTGACCTCAGGATTCCAGTCTTCGCGCCCGTACTTGAGACGGAAGTCCAGCGGCGTGCCGAGCAGCACCACCACATCAGCTTCGCGTAAGGCTTTGCCCCGCGCCGATTTAAAGCAGTTGGGATGATTCATCGGCAGCGTGCCGCGCCCCGCGCCGTTGGTAAAGACCGGAATACCCGTTTGTTCGGTAAGTTCGCGCAGGGCGCTGCTGGCTTTGTCCCAGTAAACCTGTGTGCCGGCGATAATCAGGGGTTTGTGGGCGGCGCGCAGCAGTTCAAACATGGCTGCGACTGCGCCAGCTTCCGGCTCAAGCGGCGGGATGGTGACACGCGGGGCAATTTCGGGCGGTTCGATGGCGTTAAACAGCACATCGAAAGGCAGCTCGATGAATACCGGGCCGGGGCGTCCACTCAGCGCGATCTCAAACGCGCGCGCCATCGCTTCGGGAATACGTTCTGTTTCGGTGATCGTGAAACTGGCTTTGGTGAAGGTCTGGAACATTTCGGTCTGCGGCATTTCCTGAAGCGCACCCATCCCTTTGGTTTTCAGGGGCGCTGCGCCACCCAGCAGAATCATGGGGCTGCGCGCCTGATACGCATTGGCGACTCCGGTAACCGCGTCGGTGACACCGGGGCCGGCGGTGACCAGCGCGACGCCGACATTATGCGTCAGCCGGGCGTGCGCGTCGGCGGCATGGGCAGCCGCCTGTTCGTGGCGGAAGTCAATGATGTGAATGTTGTTGTTCAGGCAGCCGTCGTAAACCGGCATGACATGGCCGCCGCACAGGGTGTAAATCGTCGTCACGCCCTGCGCCGCCAGCGCGCGGGCGACCAGTTCACCGCCAAGTGTAAACATTCAACCATCTCCCTGAAATAACGCTACTTTTAGCTATATACAGCCAGTGACCATGAGGGACACGATCTGTCGTATCCCTCTAAATAGACCCCCAATTATGCTTTCTGTCGCAGCAAACGCAGTGTGGATTCCGTCAGCATGGCAACACCGGTAGATAAAACGGATTCATCCAGATTGAAGATAGGACTGTGGTGAGGCCGGTTTACCTCGTCAAGCTTTGCGCCCAGCATAAACATCGCGCCGGGGGCCAGGTTGGTCATGTAGCTGAAGTCCTCAGCGCCCATGCCGGTATCCTCAATATGCAGGTGATCGCTGCCGAGCAGGTCTTCCGTCACCTGCCGGATGAGTCCTGCCACGCCAGAGTCATTGTGCATGGCCGGGTAGCCCCGGCGAATCGTCAGGCGATAGTCACCCCCTAAAGCCCGCGCGACACCAAAGGCTTTGTCCAGTTCGTCCCAGAGCTGCTGGCGTGTTTCTTCATCAAAACTGCGAATCGTACCGTTGAGTTTGACTTCATTCGGGATGACATTGTTGGCATCACCACCGTGTACCGAACCAATCGAGATGACCGCACCGCGCGTGGGATTGACACGCCGCGCGCGGATACCATGAATGGCATTAATGACCTGCGCCAGGATGAAGATGGGGTCTGTCCCGTACTGCGGATACGCGCCGTGACAGCCTTCGCCAATGACGACAGCTTCAAACGAATCAACGGCTGCCGAGGCGTAACCGTCTTCGATACGAATCTTGCCAGATTCAATACCGCTGGCGACATGCAGGGCGATGACCGAATCAACCCCATGCAACGCGCCATCATCAATCATACGCTGCGCGCCACTTTTGCCTTCAGCATCTTCATCTTCTTCACTCGGCTGGAACAAAAAGCGAATTTCACCGGCAGGGCGGTCGGGCATGTCGGTAAGCAGGCGGGCCACACCAAGCAGGATCGCTGTATGCGCGTCGTGACCGCAGGCGTGCATCACGCCGGGAGTCTGTGAGCAGTAGGGTACGTCGTTAGCCTCGTGAATGGGGAGGGCATCCATATCGGCGCGGATACCGATCACCGGGCGGCCTTCGCCCAGATGAGCTACCACACCGGTTTTGCCTACGCCAGTTTCAACTTCCAGCCCCATATCCCGCAAGGTGTCGGCGACCAGTCGAGCAGTGCGAAACTCCTGAAAGCTTAATTCCGGGTGCATGTGGATGTCACGCCGCCAGGCGACGAGAGTATCCTGTAACCGGCGCGCCTGTTCCAGAGCGTTTGTCAAAGCCATTATCATGTCCTTATCTTCGGTACAACCTAGAGTGTGCTGCGAGTATAACAGATTTTGCGCGGGGTGCCTTAATGTGTGATAAGGGGTCAGCACAGGTTAGACCCCCAGAAAGGGGGGTAGAATTCTGTAGAGGGCTATGTTATGGTATCGGCTAAGATAAGATGGGAGCGCACGATGTGACAGACCAGAATCAGGCGGTGCGTCTCAGCCTTTCGCGGGCGCTGCACATTCACGGTTGGGTGCATCTCGATCCGGTACTGCTGGCAGCCCTGGCAACAGAATCGCCGCTGCTGCTGGTAGGCGCGCACGGAACAGCGAAATCGCTGCTCATTGAACGGCTAGCCGGGGCGCTGGGATTGTCCATGCGCCACTACAACGCCTCGCTTTTGAACTACGACGATCTCGTCGGTATACCCATCCCCGAAGAAGATAACGACAGTCTCCGCTTTATTACAACTCCCGGTTCGATCTGGGACGCGGAATTTGTGTTTTTTGACGAAATTTCGCGCTGCCGACCGGACCTCCAGAACAAGATGTTTCCGATCATCCATGAACGGCGCATCGCTGGTATTCAGCTTGACCGGTTGAAACACCGGTGGGCGGCGATGAACCCACCCGCGCCGGAAGAACCCGGTACGAACAACCAGCCAGCGATTTATTATCTGGGGTCAGAGCCGCTTGATCCGGCGCTGGCCGACCGCTTCCCGTTCGTGGTGGCCGTGCCGGACTGGAAGCAGTTGAGCAAGGATGACCGGCGGCGGGTCGTATCGTGGAAAAATGGTGAAACCGAACCGGCTGAACTGGCAAATCCTCTCGCGCTGGCGGAACTGGTGGCGGAGTGCGCGGTGCGGATTTCAGCACTGGAAGAAAGCCTGGACGATTGGCTGTCCGATTATCTGGTGCTGGTGATGGATTTACTGGAAAAGGCACAGCTTCCGCAAAGTCCGCGCCGGGCACGGATGCTGGCACGGTCGGTCGTGGCGGTTCATGCCGCGCGGCTGGTACTGGAAGGCGACGAGGCACAGCTTGATGACAGCGCCGAAATCGCGCTTACCTACGGCCTGCCACAGAATGCCTCGGATGTGCCACCTTCAGCCGCGACGATTGCCGCCGTTCACCGGCAGGCGTGGGAAATTGCCGGTCTGCTGGAAGATGATGCCTGGCGACAAATTCTTGAAGAACGCGATCTGCCGCGCCGCGTGTTGATGGCTGACCGGTTGAACTTCAGCGACCCGGACCTGTCACGATTGATCACACAGGCTTTGAGCGCGGAAACATCGGAAGCGCGGCGTGTGAGCCTGGGGACGGCGTTGTTTCTGGCATTCCGTGACCGGCGTGAACTGACCCCGGCGGCATGGGAACCACTGGCACAACTGGCGGCGCGGGTGCTTGAGCCGCGCGCGGTATCCGGACTGGTACGGCCCGGATCAGATGCGACCACCTGGCAGGAAATAAAAGACTGGATGAGCGCACCGGACGACGACAGCAGCGAACACTGGCTGCTGGCCCGGAACTACGTCCTAAGCGGTTTTCCCGAATTGTGGCGGCGCGAGAACTGGAAAGACGCGCTCGAACGCTTTCGGGGCGATTTGCGGGTGTTTGTGTCTCAGGAGGGCATATGAGCCAGCAGCAGAACCAGCCGCCATCGAATCGCCCGCAGAATCCGTTTTCGCGTCCCTTTGGCGGCAGCCAGGCTCCAGGCACGCGCCCCGGTGGGCCGTCAGCACCGCCACCCACACCGCCCACCGGCTCACGCCTGGGTGGGCTGCCGCGTTTCGGCGCGAACAGGATGAACTGGCGCATCGTGCCGGTTACCGGTCTGGTTGTGCGGTTCGATCTGGACGGGCTGGGGGATCCGTTTCACCGGCTGTTAGGCAGACCGCTGACGACTGCTTTTGGTAATCATGATGTGGTAATTGAAGCAGTGGAAGCCGGCGGCGAGGCAGTCAACGAATTGGAAACACAGTTGGATGATGCGTGGCAGGAATATGATCTGCATGGGGCGGTACTGCTTTACCCCTGGCGTAAAGAAATCCTTCAGATCATGGCAGGAAATGTCGCGGCGGTGGATGATGAGGAGAGTGAAAGCTACGAAGATGATAAACCGTCACCGCCGATTTTCTGGCGCGCGCTTGATCTGCGGCTGGTATTTAACGTGCTGGCGCGAACGCGCTCGAATATCCTGCTCAGCCGGGCGCCGCTGGGGCTGGAACGCCAGTATCTTGGCCGTTCATTGTTCACCGATGATCCGCGTCTGATTACGCTGGCGCGCGCCACCGGATACATTGAAGAGGCTGTGTTAAAATGAACGCCTCGCCAGTGCCATCAGCCGGCGACAGGCTGAATCTGGCGGCGCGGCTGGTGGGCTGCCTGCCAGCGGCCTCGGTCGAGATGGAAACGCTGTGCCGGCTGGCCGGGGTAAAGGTGAGTTCGGCGGTGCCAACGGCAGCGGTCGAATGTGTGCATCGCCCGCGCCTGCTCATCAATCCTGATTTTGCGACCCGGTACTGCCAGCGTGACGAACATCTGTTTTTGCTGGTGATGCACGAACTGTGGCATATCATTCTGGCACATACCCGGCTGTATCCCCGCGTGACGCCCGCGCACAACATCGCGTTTGATGCCATTATCAATGCCGGACTGTCCCGCCTGTACGATCAACCCGAATATCGCGGTTTCTTCGACGTGCTGAACCCGGCGGACAAATTCCCACATCTGCTGCTGCGCCCGCCGGAAGGCTGGCCGGTCAATCCACAGTACCCCGACAGTGGCCCGGTCGGGACACGAGCCATCCTTGAGCGGCTGTATCCCCCGCCGGGTGAACGCGCCGTCCCCATGCCCTTCTACGAGGAAATTCTGCAACTGCTGCGGCAGTATGCTGAGCAGAACGGCTGGGTGTGGGTGGATGGCGAACCGTTTCTGCTGGGCGATCATAACAGTCTGGATGCGGAAACGAAGGTCTATGCTGATCCGCTGCTGGGCGACGTGATGCGTCGCATAGCCAGGCGGCTTCCGTTTGAACCGGGGCAGCGGGGTGCCGGCGGCGCGAAACAGGATGAAAAGGAAGATATAGCCGCGACTACTGAACGCGCCCGGCGGGCGTTCTCGCAAGTTTTGCTGCGCTGCCTGGGGCCGAGGGTGGGTGGGCAGCGGCGGCGGGCCAAAATGCCGGTCAGCAGCAGCGCCGGAACGGGTGTGCTGCCAAACCCGCGCGACCGGATGGCGCCAGCCCGGCGGCGGCTGAAGATGCCAAACACGATCTGGAACCAGCAGCATCCGGTGCGCGCGCGCGTACCGGATAAACCGAGCAAGGCACATGTTTACCTGGATGTGTCCGGTTCGATGGCGGATATTCTGCCGCATGTGCTGGGACTGGTGCTGCCGTATGTCGCTACCGGGCAGGTGGATGTATTCCAGTTTTCGACGGTGGTCGAGCCGCTCGCATTCGCACAGTTACAGCAGGGATACTTGCAGACCACCGGCGGAACGGACATCAACTGTGTGCTGGAACACGCGCTGTCCGTTCAGCCGGTGATTCAACGGGCGCTGCTGCTGACCGATGGCGCAACCGGCACGCCGGATGTGGCGCTGGTCAGCCGGATGACGGCGCACAACCTGCGGCTGTATGTCGTTCTGCCGGCGGAGTCACCCTGGGAAGATGACCTGCGCGACATTGCCGCCTTTATGACCATCCTGCCGCCGCTGTGGGGTATGGTGTGAACCGTGTAATGGTGCTGTCGAGGGCGCACAAGACGTTGCGCCCCCTACACTTACTTCCCGCAGTATTTGTCAAACCAGTTAATCGTATGAGTCAAATTGCTCACACGATGTTCCGGTTCGCCGCTGCGGGTCAGCTCATGACCTTCACGCGGGAAGCGCACTAACTGCACAATACCACCACTGCGATGCACATAGGCGAACAACTGCTCGGCCTCGGAGATTGGTACGCGGAAGTCGTTTTCAGCGTGGATCAGCAGCAGTGGTGTTTTGATGTGGTGCGCGTGTGCCAGCGGCGAGTGCTGCCACAGATATATCGGGTCTTCCCACATTTGCAGGCCGTATTCGGTGGGAATAAAGCTGAAAATATCGGTTGTACCGGTGAAACTCAACAGATTATATACCCCACGATGCGCCACTGCTGAAGCAAACCGGTCGGTATGGCCGACGATCCAGGCGGTCATGTAACCGCCATAGGAGCCGCCCGTGACGGCGAGGCGCTGTGAATTGACAAAACCCTTTGCCAGCAGCACATCTAGACCACTCATCAGATCATCGTAAGCCACATCGCCCCAGGCACTGTGCAGCGCCATCTGAAAGCCTTCGCCGTAGCCGTTGGAGCCGCGTGGATTGGCGTAGAAGACGACGTAACCCCGCGCGGCGTAAAACTGCCATTCGTGCCACATGGATTTCATGCTTGGCCCCCACATGACATGCGGCCCGCCGTGTATATTGAAAGCTAACGGGTACTGCTGGCCGGCCTCGTAACCAACCGGTAGTAAGTACCAGCCCTGAATCTCCTGCCCGGATGGAGACTGCCAGCGCAGTTCGTGTGGCTCCTGCACGATGACCTGATCCAGAAACTTCTGGTTGACAGTGGTCATCTGCTGCGGCGCTGCCCCCGCTGCCTGATAATACAGTTCGCATGGATTTTGCGGGGTGCTGACGGTAAATGCCAGGCTGCCATCACTTCCCACGTCCAGACCTTCAACGTGCAGCGTGCCGGAGAAGACAGCCTCAAAGCGGCCATCAGCCAGTGTCACGCGATAGATTTCGATATTGCCGGCGTCCTGTATGGTGACGACAAGGCCGCTGCTGTCCGGCAGCCAGCGATATTCGGCTACTGAGCGGTCGAACGTCAGATTCAGGTCGTGTGATTCTCCGCCATCGGCTGGAAGAATCGCCAGCCAGTTATTCCGTTCACTCAGGCGCTCACGCGGCCAGCGGATATACGCCAGCCAGCGGCCATCGGGAGAGGGCAGGGGGTTAACGCTGCTGAAGCGGCTGTCGGTCAGTTCGTCGTGCGTGCCATCAGCCAGCCGAATGCGGTACAGGTTGCTCCAGCGCCAGGGTTCACCCCGTTCAGGATCATCGGTGCGCGCGGTATAGAGGTATTGGCCGTCCAGCGACCACTGCGGTGGGTTATGGTCGGCATCAATACTGGTCAGCCGGCGTGGTTTGGCGCTGTCATCATTGACCGCCATCACGTAGACCTGTGTGAAGCGGTCGTCAAGGTAGGTTGTACCGGTACGGTAGGGGATGCGCGTGACGATGCGTGGATCCCAGCGTTTGGCCTCGTCGTGTTCCTTTCGTTCTTTACGGTGGCGGCCTTCGAGTTTGTCCGCCGGTCTGGGGTCTTCCTCACCCCGGTCTTCGGCAGCACGTTCGGCGGCGTTCATCGGCGCGAGGAAGGCAATCTGCTGGCCGTCAGGCGACCAGGCCGGGGTATTGGCGCCGTTGGGCAGTCGAGTCAGCGGGCGTGGCTCACCGCCGGGTTCGCCAATCGGCAGCAGATAAATCTGGGGTTTATCATTACGACCAGATGTAAACGCCAGCGTTTTGCCATCCGGACTCCAGCGGGGTTGGGTGTCCTTACCGCTGCGCGTTAGCTGCACCGGCGCGCCGCCTGTCGTTGGCATCAGCCAGATATGGCGTTTGTAACCGTTGTCATCTTTATCTACCGTCACGACGACATACGCAATCCAGCGTCCGTCCGGGCTGAGGCGCGGGTCTTCTACCAGCGTAATCTGGTAGAGGTCTTCCGCCGTAATGGGCAGTTTCTCTGCTGACATGATGATCCTTCATGGTTAGTGGTGGCACAATGATTGGAAATTATAGCGCGAATGGCCGCTGCGTGAACCTTTTGGCAGCAAGCTCGTAACAGGGTTAACAGGAGGGGCGCGTGCAAACGGACGAAGAGCTGGCGCGATATCTACAACAGGGGAACCGAACGGCGCTGGCACGGCTGGTGGAACGCCACCACAGCCTGCTGCTGGGATTTCTATACCGGATGACGGGCGACCGCGCGCTGGCTGAAGACCTGGCGCAGGAAACGTTCATCCGGGTGCTGCGGGGAATCCGGCAGTATGACTACCCGCGCCCGTTCAAGCCCTGGCTGTACAGCATCGCCACCCATCTGGCGCGAGATCATTATAAACGGGCGGAGATGCGGTATACCGTCCTGATGCTGGAGGATGCTGCCGAAGCGGGAACCGATGCGCCGGAAGAAGTGTTGGTGCTGGATGGTGAGGCGCGTCAGGTGGCGGTCGCTATCACACAACTGCCCGACCACCAGCGGGAAGCGGTAATTCTGCGCTATTACCAGGAGCTTTCACTGGCGGAAATTGCCGAGATTATGCAGGTGCCGGTCGGGACGGTGAAATCACGGTTGAGCCTGGGTCTGAAGCGACTGCGAGAAGCGGTCGTAGAACAGGAATGAACACGATGACAGATGAAGAAAGACTGAAACGGCTGCTGCAAGATGACTGGCCGGACGAAGAAGACACCGGTGTTACGGCGCGGCGTCTGGCGGCATGGCGCGCGCCACAGCCGACCGCCGTCGAGACAGCGCGGTTGATCGAAAAGTTACAGACTGAACTGCCGCGCCGGTCATTATGGTGCGAGCTGGGAGAATGGTGGCCGCTGCTGCTGCTGCGTGCCCAGATACGAATCGTGCGGCGGGAAATCTGGGCGGCGTCGGCGCTGGTCATGGTATTGGGCGTTGCCGCCACGCTGGGAACGGAGTTTGGCAGCGGGTTAACGCCGCTGGCAATGCTCGCGCCGGTGGCGGCGGCAGCGGGCGTGGCGCTGCTGTACGATGGCGATCTGGCGCTGGTGTTTGAACTGGAGGATGCCACACCGGCATCGCTGCGGCGGCTGCTGCTGGCGCGGCTGACGCTCATCTTCGGCTTTAATCTGGGGCTGAGTCTGGCTGGCAGCGTGATACTGGCGGCGCTGAAAGCGGATGTCCTGCTGTGGCCGCTGGTGCTGTCGTGGTTCGCACCAATGGTATTTCTATCGGCGCTGGCATTCTGGTTGAGCGTGGTAAGTGGGGATTCGGTCGCCGGTATGGTTTTCAGCCTGTTGTTATGGGGCGGGCATGTGGTGCTGCGAACCGGACCACTCAGCAACCCGCTGCTGCACGCGCTGTCCCTGCCCGGCCTGGGTGATGTGAACGCGCGTCCCATGCTGATCGGCGCGGCGGTGCTGCTGCTGGCCGCCGGATTATGGATGGTTGGACGCATGGAACGGAGGATCGGGAATGCAGGCTGACATGGAAATTCAGTCATTGGCCGCCACCACAAAGCCGCGCGTGATGCGCCGCTGGAAGACGCTGGCGCTGTACGGACTGGTGATTGGCGCGGCGGCACTGGTTATCAGCCGGACACCGCGCGATTTTAGCCTGTCGCCGGAGCAGGTACGGCCAACAGCACAGGTCGCCGCGTTGGTGTTCGGGCTGGCGGCACTGTGGGGGGTGTTACTGGGGCTGCGGGCGGTCAGCCGACGACCGCGCCAGACGGCCTGGCGAATGAGCCTGCGGCTGATTGGCTGGATGGGCGTGCTGGCGAGCGCCGGAGGAATCATACTGCTGGGATTGCAGGATGGCACCGGCGGCCTGGTGATCGCCGGTTCGGCGCGGGCGGTGGAACTGGTCGTGCCGTTGGTGCTGGCGATACAGGCGGCGCTGATCTTTTCGCCCGCCGATGAGCCGGGACTGGAAGTGCTGTTGGCCTGCCCGCGACCGGCGGCGTGGCTGCTGCTGGAACGGGTGGCGCTGCTGGGATTGCTGCATGGAGGTGCGGCGGTGGCCGGTATTCTGTTCTGCCGGTTGGTTGATCCGGTGCTGGATGTGCCGGTAGCAATGGGACGCTGGCTGCCGCCCGCGCTGCTCCTGAGTGGTACAGGAGTATATGTGACACTGCGATCACGGGTGGCGGCTTTTGGGGCGGCCATCGCTGGCATGGTATGGTTCGTGTTTGTGCTGTTTGGGCCAGCCTTTCTGCCTGGCGCGCCGACCTTCTGGCCGCTGACGCTGGTACAGCCGTTCGCCTGGATGGTCAATCCATATTTGCAGCCGGGCGAAGTGCCCATTGGTGACTACCATCTCAATCGTCTGATTGTGATTACTCTGGGTGTGGTGGCCTTCATGGCTGCTGCCCGACAGGTAGGCGACGAAGAACGCCTGCTGCTGAATGGCCGTAAAACCAAGTGAGGGGACAGATGCAAACGAGTTTCGCACAACTGCGCGGCATGATCTGGTACGAGTTCAGGATGCACTGGCGGCGGCGCACGCTGGCGGTACTGCTGCTGGCGTTCATGGCGATTACCATTGTCAGTGTTCTCATACTATCCAGCAGCCTGACTCAAATGGGCGTAACAGCAGACGAAACTTTTCGCCCGTATATCTCGGCTTATGCCGTCCTGGCTGCCTGGATGCCGTTGAGTGTCGGGCTGGCGTTGGTGCTGCCGGTCATGGTGGCGGACACAATCCCACTTGACCGGCAGTATCACGTGCGTGATCTACTGGACAGCCTGCCCGTGCCGCGTGCGGTCTATCTGGCGGGCAAGCTGTTTGGCCTGTGGGCGGTGCTGCTTGCCAGTCTGGCGGCGGCGCTGACAATCACCGCGCTGATCTGGTTGGTCAGCGTGGGGGCGTTTGATGCACGTGCGTATATCGAAATGGCGGTCGTCGGCGCTGTATCTCTGGCGTTGATGAACGGCGGTCTGGGTATGCTGGCGGCTGTCGGGCAGCCCTCGCGCCGCCGGGCGATTGTGCTGCTGGTTATTCTGCTGGCGGTGGTACTGCTGGCGCTGCCCACCTTTATGGATAACTGGGATTTGCGGCAGACCTACGGCAGCCAGATTATGAATCCGGTGCGGATGCCGATCCTGAATCGTTATTTCTTCGGAATTCAGGTAGAGGCGGGACTGTCGCTGGAAAACTCGACGCTCAACCCGTCGCCGGAACTGCTGCGGGACACGGTGCTGGCCGGTTTCGGACAGGTGGCGCTGGTGTGGCTGCTGGCGTGGCTCTGGCTGCGCTGGCGTGATGGCCGGGGCTAGGCAATCGCGTTCACTCCTCATGGAAAGGGGCGCAAATCGGCGTATCAATGAGCATTGACCAAAGGAATTGGAAGCATGATTGAACTGACAAATGTGACCAAAACATATGCGGGCGGCGTGCAGGCATTGGGCGGCATTAATCTGACGATTGACGGCGGGATGTTCGGGCTGGTGGGGCCGAACGGTGCCGGCAAAACGACGCTGATGCGGATTCTGGCCGGTTTGCTGCGCCCGACGACCGGGCAGGCGTGTGTGTTCGGGCATGATCTGGCGACGATGCGCGGTAAGCTGGCGGCGAAGGCGCTGCTGGGTTATCTACCGCAGGAACTGGGGTTTTACCCGATGCTGACCGGGCGCGAGTTTCTGGACTATGTGGCGATCCTCAAAGGCGTAACGGACGGCAACATCCGCCGCCGCCAGATTGATGAACTGCTGGAACAGGTGCGACTGACGGACGTGGCGAACCGCCGGCTGAAAACGTACTCCGGTGGAATGAAACGGCGTATTGGCATCGCCCAGGCGCTGCTGGGTGAGCCAAAGCTGCTGATCGTGGACGAGCCAACGGTCGGGCTTGACCCGGAAGAACGGGTGCGCTTCCGCAATCTGCTGTCGGACATGGCCGGGCGCTGTACCGTTATTCTCTCGACCCACATCATTGAGGACATCAGCCACAGCTGTACCGATCTGGCGGTTATCAGCAGCGGGCGGGTGGTGTTCCGGGGCGCGCCGCGCGATCTGATCGAAGCCGCGCGCGGCCATGTGTGGACGATCACGACGCAGGGCGAAACGCCGAACAACGGCCTGAGCGTGGTGTCTACACTGAACATGGTTGGCAGCGTGCAGTACCGCGTGCTGGGGCAGCCGTCGCCGGCGTATCAGGCGATGGCGGTCGAGCCGAGCCTGGAGGATGCCTATATTTACCTGATGCGGCAGCGGGCGGGGGCAAATTGAATGTACCACCTGCGCCAAGAAGAAAGAAAAAACATAACGCAAAGGCACAAAGGGAGAAGATAAAGACGTAACGCAAATAGCGCAAAGACGCAAGAGGAAAGACACGGGCGATCAGGGCGGCGTTTATAACCATCGCCTGATAGACGGCGAGGGCGGGCGGGTTATAATCGGCGGGATGTATCATCATCAGCGAGGTTATTCCGATGGCTGTCACCCCGATGCAGTTGAAGATCAGCGACAACGAATATCGGCTGCGCTGCGAACGCCTGATCGCCCATCTCCATGCCAACGCGCTGGACGGCGTGGTGTTGTTCGACAGCGACTATATCCGCTATTACACGGGTTTCACTTTCATTCCGACCGAGCGCCCGATGGCGTTCATCCTCAACAAACGCGGCAGCACGGCGCTGTTTGTGCCCCGGCTGGAACTGGAACACGCCGGCGCTAACGCGCTGGTAGACGAGGTTGACCATTACCTCGAATACCCCGACGACCCGCATCCGATGCTGGTGCTGGCGAAAACGCTGGAACGGCTGGGCATGACGGGACGGCGGCTGGGCGTGGACAGCGATGGTTATCCCTGGATTCTGGGGTATCGCGGGCCGCTGCTGTCAGACGTGGCGGCGGCGACGGTGCAGCCGATCCGCGATTTCATCGAAGACGAGATGATGGTGAAATCGGCGGCGGAAGTGGCGCTGCTGCGCGAAAGCTGCCGCTGGGCGAACCTGGCGCACACGCTGTTACAGCGGTATACGGTGGTGGGCGCGACCGAGACGGAAGTCAGCCAGCGTGCCAGCAATGAGGCCACGCGGGCGATGCTGGACGCGATTGGGCCGGTGTATCGTGGGCAGAATGCCTTCACTGAGGGCGCGATGGCCGGGTATCGCGGGCAGATCGGGCGCAACGCGGCCATCCCGCACGCGCTGGCGAACAACATCACCTTCCAGACCGGCGATGTGCTGGTGACCGGGGCGACCGCACCGGTGTGGGGCTATGTGTCGGAACTGGAACGCACGATGGTGATCGGCCAGCCGAGTGATGAGCAGCGGCGTTTCTTCGACCATATGCTGGCGCTGCAAGACACGGCATTCGAGGCGCTGAAGCCGGGCGAGCCGTGCGCCGAGGTTGACCGCGCTGTGCGGGCGTACTACGAACAGCACGACCTGATGCCGTACTGGAAACACCACGTCGGCCACGCGATTGGGATGCGCTATCACGAAGGGCCGTTCCTCGACCGGGGCGACCACACGATCATCCGACCTGGCATGGTGTTCACGATTGAGCCGGGGCTGTATGTGCCGGGGTTAGGCGGCTTCCGCCATTCGGATACGGTGCTGGTGACGGACGACGGGATTGAACTGCTGACGTATTACCCGCGTGATCTGGCAAGCCTGACGCTGCCGGGATAACAGCGGGGCGCTGGCTGTACCTTATACCGGGAAGATGTCTTTCACGGGGAGTTCGAAGCCGGGCAGCACGTCGCCGCCGTCGAGGACGCCATCCATGCCGACGGTACGCGCGGGCTGGCCGGGGGCGTACACATCCACACGCTGGAGATCAGGGTACATTTCCCAGTACAGAATGCCGGCTTCCAGATAAATATCGCGCTTCGTGCGGATGTTCACGGCCTTGTCGGTAGGGGAGATGATTTCGACGACCCACAACGGCGGCGTGGGGTCGGGATAGTCGTCGCTCATGGGGGTGATCTTAAAGGCGAAGTCAGGCGCGGCGACCTGCCCGCCAATGACATAAGCGCCATCGCCGCCGCTGATGTGGCAGGGTAAATTGCGAGCTTTACAGAATACTTTGACTTCAAACGCGAGATTGTACGACAGTTCAGAATTGCTCGTTCGTCCCGGCATCTTTTCGACAATCTCCCCGTTGATGAGTTCAAACAGGCGGTCGCTGTTTTCAGGCCGCGCGATAAACGCCTGAAAATCCTCAATTGTCCAGACTCGCTGCTGTGCAAGCGCCATCGGGATGACTCCATTCAAACAATATGGGGATTATAACATATTTACCGGTGGTTCACGGCGGCGGGGCAAGCTGCCAACGTGATACAGGGGACACGGCGCGCCGTGTCCCTGCGGGGTAATCGTCAGGCGAGGGCTGTGACTTACGGTTGGGCGGCGCGTTCCCGCAGCAGGTCAATGTAACTGCGCAGGATGTCGCTGACCGTGATAATGCCCACCAGCCGCCCCTCGCGCACGACGGGCAGACTGCCGAATTTGTAAGCGTTCATCAGTTCGGCGGCGCGTTCGGCGGAGGTGGTGGCTTCGATCACCATCGGGTCGCGCGTCATGCAGGCTTCGGCGGTGACACTGCCCAAAAGCGCCTGATCCTGCTTGCGCTCGTGCAGCACAAAGGGCGAATTCATCGCCAACCGCACATCGCGGTCGGTGATGATGCCGATCACGGTGTCACCGTCCACGACCGGGACCTGGCGGCAGGCACGGGTTTTCATCAAACCCATGACCTCAGCTAACGGCGTGCTGCGAGTCACAGTCGCCGGGTTCGGGGTCATAATATCGGCTACAGTCAGCATAGGCTCCACTCGCTTAATTAAATCAGGATTCAATTCCTAGGCTGATTGTACCACGCGGCGGGCAAATTCGGCTCCTTTTTCCAGCGCCAGATAGTTAAGATCGAGCAGTTTGCGGCGGTGCTCTGGCAGGTGATTATCCAGCGCGCGTTTCACTGCGTCCAGCGGCAGGGCAGGGTAGGCCGTCAGCACCGCGCCGAGCATAACGACGTTTGCCAGCCGCAAATCGCCCACCTCGTCGGCAATCTGGGTCACCGGCACGTCGAGTATCGTGATGTCCGTGCGGGTGCTGGTGTGTGTCACCAACGAGGCATTGACCGCCAGCAGGCCGCCCGGCGCGACAACCGGCTCGTATCTGGTGTAAGACGGCAGATTGAAGGCGACGGCGACTTGGGGATGGCGGGTGATGGGCGAGCCGATGGGTTTATCGCTGATGACGACGAAACAGTGGGCGGTGCCGCCGCGCATCTCCGGGCCGTAGGACGGAATCCACGTAACTTCCAGACCGGCGTCCATCGCAGCATAGGCTAAAATCTGCCCGGCGAACATCACACCCTGGCCGCCAAACCCCGCGAACAAAAACTCTTTTTGCATCGGTGGTCTCCTATAGAGCCTTCACGTCGTCGCGGACTTTGAAGTCGCCGATTGGATAATACGGCACCATATTCTGTTCAATCCACTCCAGCGCGTTTTCCGGCGGGATACCCCAGTTGGTTGGGCAGCTTGACAGCAGTTCGACCATGCTGAAGCCGAGGCCGGCCATCTGCACCCTGAGCGCCGTGACGATGGCCTTCTTCGCTTTGCGGATATTGGCAACATCATGCAGCGAGCGCCGCACGACGTAGACCGCGCCGTCCAACTGCGCCAGCAGTTCGCTCATACGGATGGGGTTGCCCGTCATGTTTATGTCGCGCCCGGTGGGGGAGGAAGCGGTTTTCTGGCCGGGCAGCGAAGTCGGGGCCATCTGGCCGCCGGTCATGCCGTAGATGGCGTTGTTGATAAAAACGGTGGTGATCTTCTCACCGCGCGCGGCGGCGTGCAGGATTTCCGCCGCACCGATGGACACCAGATCGCCATCACCCTGATAGGTGAGGACGATGTGATCGGGCAGCATCCGTTTGACGCCGGTCGCCATCGCCGGGGCGCGGCCATGCGGCGCCACGCAGGCGTCCACGTTGAAGTACTGGTAAATGAACACCGAGCAGCCAACCGGCGCGACCAGCACCGTACGCTCGCGCAGGCCAAGTTCGTCCAGGGCTTCAGCGACCAGCCGGTGCGCGATACCATGCGTGCAGCCGGGGCAGTAGCTGGTGGGGGTGTCAATCAGCGAGTCGGGATGTTCGTAAACCACCTGCATCTCAGGCGGGGCCATAACCAGATCAACCATTGTGTCATAATCTCCTTAAACCAGAACCCGAAGCCGGTGGTAATTGTCCTGGACTGCCGTCAGGATTTCGTCCGGCATGGGCACGACGCCGCCCATCCGACCGAAGAACTTAACCGGAATCTGACCGCCAATCGCCAGCCGCACATCCTCGACCATCTGCCCGGCGTTCATTTCGACGACCAGACAGCCGCTCGCGCGGTCGGCCAGTTCGGAGATGCGCTGCACCGGGAACGGCCACAGCGTTTGCGGGCGCAGCAGGCCGACCTTCATACCCTGCTCGCGGGCAGCTTCGACGGCGGTGTAGGCGATGCGTCCCGCCGTACCATAGCCGATCACCAGCAGTTCGGCATCGTCGGTAAAATATTCGGCACAGCGTTGTTCGGTTTTTCTGATCTGTTTCAGTTTTTTCTGGATGCCCAGATTGAAGGCTTCCTGCTCGTCCGCCTGCATGTGCAGCGAATGGACGACCCGCCGCTCGCGGCCAACCGCGCCGGTCAGGGCGAAGTCGGCGCGCTCAGCGCGCACAGGCCGCATGGGCGGCAGCTCTGCCGGTTCCATCATCTGGCCGATCTGCCCGTCGGCAGCGATCAGCACCATATGGCGGTACTGGTCAGCCAGGTCAAAAGCCAGCGCAACAAAGTCAACGGCTTCCTGCACCGAGGCGGGCGCGAGGACGATGGGGTGAAAATCGCCGTGTCCGGCGGAGCGCGTGACCTGGAAATAATCACCCTGGGCGGGGTGAATGTTGCCCAGGCCAGGACCGCCGCGCATCACATCCACAATCACACACGGCAGTTCCGAACCGGCAATATAGGACATACCTTCCTGCATCAGGCTGAAGCCAGGGCTGGAAGAAGAAGTCATCACCCGCGCGCCAGTGCTGGCCGCACCGTAGACCATGTTGATCGCGGCGACTTCACTTTCGGCCTGCAAAAACACACGCCCCAGTTCGGGCATTCGCTGGGAGAGGTATTCCAGCAGTTCCGTCTGGGGCGTGATCGGGTAGCCAAAGTAGGCTTCGAGGCCGACCCGCACAGCGGCTTCGGCAATCGCCACGTTGCCTTTAAGCAGTTCTCGCGTCATAACGACAGGACTCCTTCGGTGAGTTTCGCGCGTTTGGGCGCGGGGGTTTCACGGTAGACGGTGATACACACGTCCGGGCAGATGACGGCACAAACGGCGCAACCGGTACAGTTATGGTCAGGGTCAAGATACTGGGCGGGATGATAACCGCGCGCGTTCAGGTCGTGTTCGGCCATAAAGATGACGTGCTGTGGGCAGACGGTAGAACACAGCGTACAGCCCTTACACCGATCCTGCTGAATGACAATTTTCCCAACAGTCATTTAAAACCCTCTCAGACAACTTAACCAATGGAAACAGGTCATTTTCTACAATTACCATAGGGGATTATGCCCTCGCCTGCCAGTAAAGAACGTCATTAAATGGTAGGTCTATTATCACCATTGGCGGCAAGCAGGTGGTGGCCGGGCTTAATCTGGTTGAAGGGGTGAAAGGGTTTTGCAGTCTGAAACCGGGGTGCAGGGGCGAGCCGCCGGCTCGCCCCTACGGATTCACCATAGCGGCTATTTGCCGAATCTGGCGCGCAGGAGATCGTCCAGGGTAGGTGTACCGATAACCTGTAGTTCGTAACGGACGCGCTCCATCGGCAGCTTGATGGAAATTACCCGGCTGAGGTCAATCGGCGTGGCAACAATCACCAGTTCCGCATCAGAGGCGTTGATGGTCTGTTCGAGTTCGGCCATCTGCTTCGCGCCGTAACCCATCGCGGGTAGGACTTTGCCGGTGGTCGGGTATTTGTTGTAGGTGTCCACAATCGAGCCGACGGCGTAGGGACGCGGATCAATGATCTCCGCTGCGCCGAACCGCTGCGCCGCAATCACACCCGCGCCGTAGGCCATTTCGCCATGCGTGAGGGTGGGGCCATCTTCCACCACCAGGACACGCTTGCCCCGAATCGCGCCGGGATTGTCCACGAACAGCGGCGAAGCGGCTTCCAGCACAACGGCGTTCGGGTTCATCTGCTGCACGCTGTCACGCACGGCCCGCACAAAGGCATAATCTGCCGTGTCCACCTTGTTGATCACAATCACATCGGCCATACGGACGTTGGCCTCGCCGGGGTGATAGCTCATTTCATGGCCGGGGCGGTGCGGGTCAACGACGACGATGTGCATATCGGACTGGTAGAAGGGCAGATCGTTGTTGCCGCCGTCCCAGACGATCACGTCGGCTTCTTCCTCGGCGCGGCGCAGAATCGCGCCGTAATCCACGCCGGCGTAAATGACCGCGCCGCGATCAATGTACGGCTCGTATTCCTCACGCTCCTCTATAGTGGTGTCGTATTCGTCCAGATCGTCGTATTCAGCAAAACGCTGCACGGCCTGGGCTACCAGGTTGCCATACGGCATCGGGTGTCGCACCGCCACAACCCGATGGCCGAAGGATTGCAGCGTTTCAACGACCGCGCGGGAGGTCTGGCTCTTGCCGCTGCCGGTGCGCACCGCGCCAATCGAAACGACCGGTTTGCTGCTCCTGATCTGCGTGGTGTGTGTGCCCATCAGGCGGAAATCCGCACCTGCCGCCAGCACCTGCGAGGCTTTGTGCATGACGTATTCGTGGGGTACATCACTGTAAGCGAAGACGACCTGTTCGATGTTCTTCTCTGCAATCAGTTTCAACAGGTCGCGTTCGTCATAGATCGGGACTCCCTGGGGGTACAGACGACCGGCAAGCTGGTCGGGATAGACACGGCCATCAATACCGGGAATCTGGGTGGCGGTGAAGGCAACGACTTCATAGGCGTCATTGTCGCGGAAGAAGACGTTGAAGTTGTGGAAATCGCGCCCGGCTGCGCCCATGATCAGCGTGCGAATACGGGACATAATGGTGCCAAGCTCCTGTGTATTTGTTCGTTATGCCTGAGAAACGATAACATTTTCTAGTGTAACCTGTACAGTGATGGTTATCCAGGCTCTCCCGTGTTTTCCATCCTCATTCCGCGTTACAATTAGCCGGCTGGCATCAATCGTTCACAGAAGGATCAATCATCATGACACTGCGTGTTACGGTCTGGAATGAAGGCCGCCACGAAAAGAAGAACCCGAAAGTGCAGCAGGTATACCCGGAAGGGCTGCACGCGCCGATTGTGAAATACCTGAGCGAACAGGGAATGGACGCACGCGCCGCCACACTGGATGAACCGGAACACGGCCTGACCGAAGCGGTGCTGGCCGAAACCGATGTGCTGACGTGGTGGGGGCATATGGCACACGGCGACGTGCAGGATGCCGTTGTAGAGCGCGTTCACCAGCGTGTGATGGAGGGCATGGGGCTGGTGGTGCTGCACTCCGGCCACTTCTCAAAAATTTTCAAGAAGCTGATGGGTACAGGCTGTGATCTGAAATGGCGTGAGGCTGAGGAGCGCGAGCGCCTCTGGGTGGTGGCGCCGGGGCATCCGATTGCGGAAGGGTTGGGGGAGTACATCGAAATACCACATGAGGAGATGTACGGCGAATTCTTCGATATTCCCGCGCCGGACGAGCTGGTGCTGATGAGCTGGTTCCAGGGTGGGGAGGTGTTCCGCAGCGGGTGCTGTTTCTATCGCGGACGCGGCAAGATTTTTTACTTCCGCCCCGGCCACGAAACCTATCCTACCTATTACCATACGGACGTGCTGCGCGTGATTGCGAACGGCGTGCGTTGGGCGGCGCTGCCGGCGGGGCCAAAACTGGCTTTCGGGCATCGTCCGCAGCCGCTGGAGAAGCTTGAATAAGGATGTCAGGGGGCACGGCGCACCGTGCCCCCTCGTGCAGGTTCAGAGCATCTACGCTGAATGTAAGGGCGGCGCACCGGCGTGTGCGCCCAGGGCAGACACAGGTCTGCCCCTACAGCATTCAACCCGTTTGCGCTGATTTTGTACCGGGCGAATTATTCCGCTTCGACCGGTTTGTGATAGCCAATCATCTTATGGCGGTCTTCATCCCACAGGCGCACGCGCAGCGATTTCAGACTGGATCGCAGCGTGAGCGGCTCGATCTCCTGGAAGATGGGGCTGCTGTTATGGCAGTCCTCTAACTGGTAGTTCGGGATGCGCGGGCTAAGGTGGTGAATGTGGTGAAATCCGATGTTGCCGGTGAACCACTGGAGTATGCGGGGCAGCTTATAGAAGGAACTGCCGTACAGCGCCGCCGTCGCGTAATCCCAGGAGTCGTGGCGTTCCCAGTAGACATTTTCGTACTGGTGCTGGACGTAAAAGAGCCAGACGCCGATAGATGAGGCTACTGCGATAATGGGAAGCTGCACAGCGATATATTCCCAGAAACCAATCGTCAGGCTCATCACAACCAGAATACCCAGCAGCGCCAGATTGGTATGGAGGACACTGTTCTTTTCGCGCGCTTTGTCAGAAACATTGACATAGGGTAAACGCTGCAGCACGACAAAATCAATCACCGGCCCGATGACGAAAATCACAAATGGGTTACGGTACAGGCGGTATGAGATCCGCTTCCAGCGCGGCAGTTCGAGATATTCCTCGTAGGTCAGCGTCCAGATGTCGCCAACGCCGCGCCGGTCGAGATCGCCGGAGGTGGCGTGATGGACGGCATGGCTGTGACGCCAGGCATAATAGGGCGTAAAGGTGAGAATGCCCGTGAATACACCAACAATATCGTTGGCTCTCTTGGACTTAAAAAACGAGCCATGCCCGCAGTCATGGAAAATGATAAAAATTCGCAGGGCAAACAGCGCCGCCAGAAAACCGAAAGCCAGTGTTAACACGTATGACACGGCTAAACTGCGATAGGCCAGATACCAGAGGATGAAATAAGGGGCAATACTGTTGAGCATCTGCCACAGGCTGCGCCGGGTATCGGCGTTCTGATAACGAGCGACGGCCTGCTGCCAGGGTAATTTACTGACTTTGGGCGGGAGCGCCCCGGAAACGGTTTCAATAGCCACGCGGTTGTTACTCTCCATGATGATCGTTTGGCAAACGATGTTTACTGTAACACAGCGTTACAAAAAACCGATGGCTGAAAGATGAGAAAACCAATAGAGGCTAAACGAAAAAGCCTCGATGGTCGTTCATCCATCGAGGCTGTGTGGACGTGGAAGGTATTGCACCTTCGTCTGCGGAGCCGTTAGCAGCCGGTTTCACGTGTTTGCTGTGCGCCTTCTCGTTCCTTGCCGGCCCGGTCTCCGCATCGAGTCTGTTTCACGCCCAATACCCTGATTATATTACGGCGCGCGTTAAAGACAAGGGTGAATCTGTCAGCGTGACAGGTCGGCCACCAGATCGAACAGGCTGAGATCAAGCTGCTTCTTATTGGTGACGACTTCGACCAGCGGCGTTGTCATGATGTCTCCCTGTTTGAGGCCAACGAGGACGTTATGCTGTCCTTCCGCCAGGCAGCGTGTGGCCGCCGCGCCCAACCGGGTCGCCAGCAGGCGGTCGAAAGCGCCGGGCATTCCGCCGCGCTGGACATGGCCGAGGCGGGTGATGCGGATTTCAAAACCCAGCCGTTCCTTATGCACCTTGAAGAACGCTTCCAGTTCGTCCATGTTGTTCTTCGCGCCTTCGGCCACCACGATCATGGCGTGCAGTTTACCGCGTTCGTAGGCGGTTCGTATTTCCGAGGCCACCTGTTCCGGCGTCAGCTCCCGTTCCGGGATGACGATAGCCTCAGCACCGCCGGCGATGCCGCTCATCAGCGCCAGATAACCGCAGTCCCGCCCCATGACTTCCAGCATAAAAGCACGCTGGTGAGATGAAGCCGTGATCTTCAGACGGTCAATGGCTTCAAGGGCGATGTTCAGAGCTGTGTCCACCCCAATAGTCATGTCGGAACCGTAGAGGTCATTATCAATCGTGGAGGCGACGCCGACCACCGGGAAACCCAACTGTGACAGCGCGTGAGCGCCGGTCTGCGATCCGTTGCCGCCAATAACCACTAGGCCGCCGATGTCCCGCCGGTTAAGTTCACGCAAGGCGCGCAGCCGTCCGTCTTCGGTTTTAAATTCCAGTGACCGGGCGCTGCCTAACATCGTGCCGCCGGTCTGGATGATACCGCTGACATCACGCGCGCCGAGCAGCCGCATATTGCCCGCAATCAGGCCGCTGTAGCCCTGTTCCACACCGTATACTTCCATGCCTCTGCCGATGCCGGTGCGGACAACCGCGCGTATGGCGGCATTCATGCCGGGCGCGTCGCCGCCGCTGGTGAGAACGGCAATTCGTTTCATAGTGCCTCCCTAATGGTATACAGCCACCTGATTGAAATCCAATCAAGTGTACTCGCTGGAAGTTAAATTCCCAAGCTGCCGAATCGGGGAATCAGGTTAAGTTTTGTCGTACATTCGGAACTGAAGCAGGTTGATGAAATATCGTTATAATGCTGTTCAAACGGATCGCCACAGAAACAGGTACTATTGAAAGCCCAGGCGGCTGACGGCGATTTTCAGCAAAGGGAAAATCATGACTTATACAACGATTCTTTACGACACACACGATGATGTTTTACGTATCACGCTTAATCGCCCGGAACGTCTGAACGCACTAACGGATACCATGCGGCACGAACTCATAGATGCCTTCACCCGTGCTGGAGCGGAGGATGAGGTGCGGGTGGTGGTGCTGACGGGGGCGGGGCGGGGGTTCTGTTCCGGGGCTGATCTGGTGGCGGCGCTGGAAAGCGGCGAACCGGTGGACTTCGGCCAGGCTTTACGAACGACCTACAATCCACTCGTCCGGCAAATGCGCGGCCTGCCTAAGCCGATCATCGCGGCGGTGAATGGCGTGGCTGCCGGCGCGGGTATGAGCCTGGCGCTGGCCTGCGATCTGCGGATCGCCGCCGAGAACGCATCGTTTATACAGGCCTTTGTGAAGATTGGCCTTGTGCCGGACAGCGGTTCGACCTGGCTGCTGCCGCGACTGGTTGGCCTGACGCGAGCGATGGAACTGATGATGAGCGGGCGTAAAGTGGACGCGGCGGAAGCTCTGGCGATAGGGCTGGTTAACCGGGTTGTGCCTGATGAGGAACTGGGCGGCGCGGTGGCAAAACTGGCACAGGAATACGCCAATGCGCCCACTCGCGCGATTGGCCTCATCAAACAGGCAGTGGACTACGCGCTTGATCATACGCTGGAGGAGGCGCTGGAGCAGGAAGCCGAACTACAGGCACAGGCCGGCAGGACCGCCGATCATGTTGAGGGCGTGGCCGCGTTCCTGGAAAAGCGGGTAGCGCACTTCAAGGGTAAATGATCATTGGTTGGGGGATGTTCGGCTTCTTATTAGGGCCTTATGCTAGATAGGGAAAGCCAAAGCCTTGATCTGCAAGGGCTGAGGCCAACCGAGAAGACGATTAAGATAAATGGACAAGGTATGAGCGGTCAATTTGGTCAACAAGCGGGTACACAAGCCCCAAAAGG
>JARKOK010000101.1 GCA_029975765.1 Aggregatilineales bacterium | reverse complement strand
CCTTTTGGGGCTTGTGTACCCGCTTGTTGACCAAATTGACCGCTCATACCTTGTCCATTTATCTTAATCGTCTTCTCGGTTGGCCTCAGCCCTTGCAGATCAAGGCTTTGGCTTTCCCTATCTAGCATAAGGCCCTATTAGAAAGCGGCGACCATGCAGCCACTTGTCCTCGAATACGTGTTTGAAGGCCACGAACGCGGCTACAATTTCACCTCGCCCACGCGGGGCTACCCTGAAACGCTGCTCAAGACCATCTGGCGCAGCGCGATGCCACGCGGCCAGGGCTGGAATACGTATATCGGGGCGCGGTCGCTTAAAAGTTTTCCGCTGGATGATGGCCGCGTGGCGCTGTCCGAGGTAACGGTGACGGATTTGCGCGACGAAAGCGGGCGCGGCGGCATCCGGCGGGCGGTGATTCAGGTGATGTACCCCGGCGCGTTCACCGAGTATCTCAAAGACCGGCTGCGGCGCTACCCTGACGTAGTGCTGGCGCAGGTTGAACGCTGGCCGAGTTTCGGTCAGCGCCAGCGGCTGCTGGGACGCGGCGTGCGCGGCGCGGCGCAGACCGTGTGTGTGTACCCCTACACCACGCCCGATGCCTGGCAGACCGCCGAAGCGATCACACTCAAGCTGGCGACCTCGCCCGGCCTGCTGCTGCGGTCAGAGCCGGTGGCCTTTACCACGCTGGCGCTGGACTACCGCGACGAGTCGCCGCTGGTGGTGCTGCCCGCCGCCCGCGCCGAAAAACTCAACGGCGTAGCAACGCTGGCGCTGTAATTTCAGCAGTTCCCTTTTCCTCTAAATCTCCATCCAAAGCCGCATGGCAGCCCCTGTTAAATCGCGCATAATGAAGGCAGGACGGACTGCTCTTAACGGAGGTTGTTATGCTGCGAATTTGGGGGGCGCTGCTGGCGGCGCTGCTGCTGGCCGGCGTGGTGAGCGCCCAGGTTAAACAAACAGATGATCTGCTGCCCGCGCTGGAAGCCCTCGCGCCGGTGAACGCGTCACTCACGCTGTCGCCGGACGGCACGCGTGCGGCCTGGGCCGCGCCCGGCGGCCTGTGCCTGTATGATCTCGATGCCGAAGCGGGCGAGTGTCACGCCTTCCCGGACAGGTTTGCGGACTCGTTTGGTGAGTATAATCCGCTGCGCTGGTCGCCGGACAGCACGGCCATCGCCTTTACCGAAGACCCGTTCCGGCTGCTGAACGAGAGCGATGTGTGGGTGTACAAGCTGGCTTCCGGCGAATTCACCAATCTGACCGACGACGGTCTGGAAGGCGGGTGGCTGCAATCGAAAACAGAAAACGCCGGGTTCGCGCTGGACTATGCGCTGACGTGGAATCCGGTGAACGGCGATCTGTATTATTTCCACAGCGAACCGCTGGCGGACGGATGGACGCTCGATCTGTACCGCACCACGCCCGGCAGCTATGAAGCTGAACAGATCGGTTCGTATGATGTGGGTCTGCCGACCCTCAGCGTCTACTTCCCGCCGCAGATATCACCGGATGGGACACGGCTGGCGGTGATCGTGCTGGGGCAAAAACTGGACGACCTGCGCAACGGCGTGTGGATGATTGACCTGAAAGACGGCGGCGCGGAGATCATCGCCAACCTGCCGAACCTGCGGCGATCCGGCTTCCCCGAATGGCAGGACCAGCAGTATACGATGCCGCGCGAGCTTGCCTGGGTGGATAACCATACGCTGCTGGTGAATCTGCTCAACTCCGCCTTTAGCACCGGCGTTTCGTGGGGGACACAGATCACTGACCTCACAACGGGCACGATCACGCCGCTGGTGGATATGAGCGGCGTGGCCGAACAGAGCGATCTGTTCCAGGCCGGCGACGACGGTCATTCACCGATGTACGCCATGCCGCGCAGCGTACTGATCGCGGCGGACGGCGCGAGTGTGCTGTTTACCCATTACGATCCCTACGGGCAGGATCAGCCGGGACTCTCGCGGCTGCCGCTGCCGCCTGCCGGCACGCCGGTGCTGCTGGCCGAAACACCGGACTGCCGGGTGACGAACCTGCGCGGGATGCCGCGTTTTCTGCAACGCATCGCACCCAATGGCCGCGTCCTGCTGCACAACTGCCTGCTGACGGTCGAAGGTGGGTAGATGGTTGTCCTGCTGCCGGGATATGATTTATCGTGTCCCGGCGCGGCTTTTGTTCCGCGTTTGCCAGCCCCTCACGATTCACCATTGTGCTTATGGTCAAAATAGATTAATTTTCTGGCGGCAGTATTTCATATACAGGGAGTCACCATGCAGATTATCACCGACAGCGCCGCCGACCTCAGCGCCGCCGAAATTCGTGAGTTTGGCATTCAGGTTGTGCCGCTGTTGATCCAGTTTCCAGAGGGGGAAGTCTCATCCTCCGATATTTCCGCCGATGATTTTTACAACCGCCTGCGCGCCATGTCGCCGCAGATTCCCACCACCTCGCAGCCATCGGTCGGTACGTTCACCCACCTGTACCAGCAGGCGGCGGACGCCGGGCGGGAAGTGCTGTCCATTCATATTTCGTCGGGTTTAAGCGGCACCTTTAATACGGCCCAGTTAGCGCAGCGCCAGATGCCGGATGCCAGCGTGACGCTGGTGGATACACTGACGCTCTCCTGCGCGCAGCGGTTTCAGGTGCTGGCGGCGGCGTGGGCGGTGCGCGCCGGCTGGGATCGCCGCCGCATTATCGAACGGCTGGACGCGATCCGCGCGGCGACCGAAATTGTGTTCACGCTGGAAACGCTGGAATACCTGGCGCGCGGCGGGCGCATCGGGCGGGTGCAGGCGCTGGCTGGCAGCATCCTTCAGATCAAGCCGGTCATCACCGTTGAAAAGAGCGACGGTAAATACAACAACCTCAGCAAAGGCCGCACCCTCAGCCAGACGATGAATTTTATGAGCACCTATCTGGCGTCGGCTTTCACCAGCCAGCCGGTCTGGGTGACAGTCGTACACGGCCAACTGCCGGATAAAGCCGAGACATTTTCCGCCGACCTGCGCGCGCGCTTGAATGTCGCTCGCCTGGACGTGATTCGTGCCGCGCCGGTGCTGGGCGTGCATACCGGGCCGGGTTTGGTCGGCGCGGGCGCGCTGCCGATGGAGCTGGTCGAAGACCTGATTTGAACGTTTCCCCGCCGCTCAGGGTATAAAAGAGGAGCGCCAGAGATAGGAGATTGCCATGCGACTTTATCGCGGTTGTATCTTCGTTTTTTTCGGCCTGCTCCTCACCCTGCTGTCCGTTGCCCTCAGCCGCGCCTACGGCCTGCCTGGCCTGGTGCTGCCCTCGCTGGTGTTTGGGTTTACCTACATCTGGGTAGACAGCTTCCTGGCCGAACTGATTCGCTGGGACGAAGACCGCAATCGAGGTTAAACGTACAACTTTCTGCCCCGCTGTTACGTACACTACAATAGATTTTACAGCCCGTTGTCGGGGAGGGCGTATGGACGACACACGTTACCAGGCCGCGCGGCGCCGGGTGATGCTGCGGCTCATCTGGCGGCTGTCGTTTGTGCTGGACGTGATCTTCTTCCTGCTGCTGATGTGGGTGCTGTGGCTGAGTGTGAGCCGGACACCAGGCGGCGAGGATGACATCGGCGCGCTGTTTGCGACCTTCATCTTTGGCAGCGTGCTGCTGGTACATGGCGCGCTGGCCTTTAACGTTTTCAACCGTCTCGTTGACCGCGCCACCCGCCGCGAACTGGAAGCCAGCCAGCCGCCAGAGAAGCCCAAACGCCTGGAACTGAGCGAAGACGGCGAAGTGCTGGAAGTAGTCGAAGACGACCTCTATACTGAGGAACGCCATGTACAACGATGACCTGGACTATGCCGCGATCCGCCGCCGCGTCGAAGTGGAACTCCAGCAGAAACGTTTCCAGCGCCAGATGGTCTTGTTCCTGCTGAGTGGTTTTATCTTTGTGCTGTTTGTGGTCATGCTGCTGCTGGCGCTGCCTGATGCCACCGATTTTGTTAATCGGGACAGCGTGCTGTCGGTCGTTTATTTCCTGGCGGCCGGCTGGATCGTGGCGCTGGTGTTTCACGGGCTGTCCACCTTCGTCATCAATTCGCCCGGCTGGGCACGGAATATGCGCCGGCGGCTGACGGTCCAGATCATCGAAGATCTGCGGCTCGACCAGGATGCCGGTCTGGCGGAGCGGCTAACGCACCAGAATCCATCCCCGGCCAGCGGCAGACTGCGCCTGACCGATGAAGGGGAACTGCTGGATATTATCGAAGACAGCTGGCCGGACGACAAATCGAAACGTGAGGAACGCCATGCAAAATGATCATCTGGACTATGCCGCGATCCGTCGCCGGGTCGAGGTGGAACTTCAGCAGGAACGCCGCCGGGGACAGATGGCGCTGTTTATGGCTAACAGCCTGATCTTTTTTATCTTCATGCTGCTGGCGTGGGTGCTGGTGCCGAATACTTCCTCCAGCTTTTTCCTGTCGGACGATACCCTCGGCATGTTGATTATGCTGTCCATCGGCTGGGCGACCGGATTGTTCATGCACGGGCTGTCGGCCTTTTCGCTCAGTTCCAAAGGCTGGAGCGACCGGCATCGCAAGCGGCTGATGGTGCGCGAAATCGAATACGCGCGGCTGGGGCTGGACGATGAACTGCTGGACGAACCGCTGGAAAAGTCAAAACGCGGCACACTGCGTCTGTCCGATGAGGGCGAACTGCTGGACATCGTGGATGACGAGTATGCCGGTGAAGCCCGACACCGCCAGCGGCAGGGATGAGATTTCCGGGAGGCAGCCTTGTTAGTAATTGGCATAGCCGAAATTTTACTGATAACCGTCGTTGCCATTGGCGGCCTGCTGATGGCGCTGGCATTGACGCGAACGCGGCGTGAGGCAAAACACCGCGCGATGCCTGGTTATGGAGCGGCGGCTGAACCAGCCAGCGCCGATTTTGAGAGCCTGCGCGCCCGCATCGAACGGCGCTACCGGCGGCGGTATGAACTGGCCGCGCATATTGTGATGTTCCTGTTCATCACGGTGGGTCTGCTGCTGCTGCGTGTGCCGCCCACGGCCCTGGCGCTGCTGGGCGGCGTCTGGGCGCTGGTGCTGGTGGTGCATGGCTTGCAGGTGGTGTTTGCCGAAACGACCGACCGCGCGATTGAACGCGCCATCGAGCGCGAGCAGGGGCAGGCCGACAGCGCCGAGAAACCCAAACGCGACCGGTACGTGCGCCTGTCGGACGATGGCGAAGTGCTGGACGTGATTGACGACGAATGGGACACCGATGGCGAGCAGAAGCGCGCTTAACCGCCCGGACTTTGAATTGAACCCCCGCCACAGGTCGTCTATAATTCAGACAGCAGGCAGAGACAAGGGGGCGCTGATGGCGCTGTACGAAGGGCAGATGCTCGGCCCGTATCAAATCGTGGGGCTGATCGGTCAGGGTGGAATGGCGACTGTTTACCGGGCACACCACGCCAGACTTGACCGCTACGTGGCCGTGAAGGTGATGCACGCGGCTTTTCTGCAAGACCCGAACTTTCACAGCCGCTTCGAGCGCGAGGCGCAGATTGTCGCCCGGCTGGAACATCCGCACATCGTTCCGGTCTACGACTTTGCCGAAACTGACGGCCAGCCGTATCTGGTCATGAAGCACATCGAAGGGCGCACGCTGAAGGGGCTGCTGGCCGATGGGCCGCTGCCGCTCGATCAGGTGGTGCAGATTATGACACCTATTGCCGATGCGCTGACCTATGCTCACCAGCGCGGGGTGCTGCACCGCGACATTAAACCCTCGAATATCGTGATGGACGCTCAGGGTACGCCCTACCTGACGGACTTTGGACTGGCGCGGATCGCCCAGGCGGGCGAAAGCACGATGAGCCAGGACATGATTTTAGGCACGCCGCAGTACATTTCGCCGGAGCAGGCGCGCGGCGAGCGTAATCTGGACGCGCGCACGGATGTTTATTCCTTTGGCGTGATTCTGTACGAACTGGTGGTAGGGCGCGTGCCGTTTAATGCCGACACCCCCTATGCCATTGTTCATGACCACATTTACAGTCCTCTGCCCGCGCCCAGCAGCCTGAACCCGAACATCCCCCCGGCGGTCGAGCGGGTGCTGGTGAAGGCGCTGGCAAAAGACCCCGCCGAACGGTACGCCTCGGCCAATGAGCTGATGGCCGATTTCCGGCAGGCGCTCACCGAGTCCGGCCTGCGGGCGCTGCCGACCGCGCAGGTCTGGACGCAGGCTGAAGCGCCGTCACACCTGATGGACGATTCGCCCACGCTGAGCGATCCCCAGGCGCGGCCAGCCAACACCCCGGCGAAAGCCGGACGGTACGTGTCCATCCCCGCGCCGGTTCCACCCAGGCCGCCCGTTCCGCCCCGGATCGAAGCGCGCCTTGATATGGGCAACGTCAAATGGGATGAGGTAGGGCGGAAGATTGAAGAAGGTGTGAAACGCGGCGGCGGTGTGATGGCCGAAATCGCGCGTTCGATCCAGGAAGCGGTGGACGAGAGCAAAAAACCGGTCAGCGATGAGGAACGTATCCGCAAGCGTATTCAGAAGCGGTACGAAGAACGCACCGGCCTGATCATCCACGTCACCATTTATATTGTGATGCAGTTGGTGTTCTGGGGCATGTGGGCCAATTCCCAGGATTTGTTCATCTCGATGCTGTCCAACGGGCAGATTTCGTTTGAGGCGCTGGACTTCCCCTGGCCGGCGATTGTAACGTTCTTCTGGGGAATCGGCGTCGTGGCGAACTTCATGGATTATTACAACAAGTACGGCGCAGGTGCTGAAAAACGTGAACGGATGGTGCAGGAAGAACTGGAACGCGAACGCCAGCGTAAATTGGGCGCGTACTATGACGAAAAGCCCAAACGTGACCGGCGCGTGCGCCTGACCGAAGACGGCGAACTGGAAGAAGTGCCGGACGACGACGATTACACCGACTACGACAAACCCAAACGCGGGCGGCGCAGTCGTTAACAGCCGCCTGCCTGCAACTTTCCGTCCGGCTGGTGCGTACAGACGATAGAACGGCTGTCGCAAGCGCAAAGGGTCTGCCATGTCTGACGACAATTACAAGGAAATTCGCCACCGGGTCGAACGGTTATACAACGCCCGCAAGGATATTTTCATTCATACAGCGGTCTTTGTGATCATCAATGTAATGATGTGGTTCGCCTGGGCATTTACGGACCTGAAAATCCACTTCAGTATGGTGTGGCCGCTGCTGGTGAGCGGCGGCTGGGGCGCAGGGTATATCGGCCATCTGATTGATTACCTGATGAAGGAAGCCAGCGAAAAGGCAGTCCAGCGAGAAATCGAGCGCGAGCGCGCCTGGCGCGCTGGCACGCTGGATGAGAAACCCAAACGTGAGGAGTTCGCCCGCCTGAGTGCCGACGGCGAACTGGAAATCGTGCGGTATGACGACGACGATGACGAGGACGACGAACGCGAATATCGCCGCCGCCAGCGCCGCGCCTGAACCACCTGTTGAAACAAACTTCGCTGGCAAGCCCTCCATTGGTGGAGGGATTTTCATTTTAGCTCATGTCCAGATTGCGTGAAAATGGCCTCGTTGCAGGGGCGCACGGCGGTGCGCCCCTACAGAGAATCACTCGTTTTGAACAAGAGCCTTCATTTTTGTATCCCGGTGCGGCGGTACAGTCGCGCAAAAAACTAAATCCGGTTATAATCGGATGATATAAGAACCTGAAGCAGCGCGAAGCAGTGGGAGCATGAGCGCATCCGGGAAACGCATTGGCTTTGTTGCAACGCGGCTGGCCGGCATGGATGGGGTTTCGCTCGAAACCGTGAAATGGGTGAACATCCTGCGGGCGCTGAATCATGAATGTTTTTACTTCGCCGGTGAACTGGAATGGCCGGATGAGTATTCGTACCTCGTGCCGGAAGCGCACTTCCACCACCCGGACATCCTGAAACTGCAAGCTGACCTATTTGATGATTACACCCGTTCCCCCGAAACCTCCGACAGCGTGCAGAAGATCAAGGCGCATATCAAACAGCACCTGTATGCTTTCCAGCGCCGGTTTGATATAGACCTGCTGATTGTTGAAAACGCGCTGGCGATTCCCATGAATATCCCGCTGGGCCTGGCGATCACCGAATTTATCGCCGAAACGAACCGGCCTACCATCGGGCATCATCATGACTTTACCTGGGAACGCGAACGGTTCGCGGTCGGGGCGGCTGATGACTACCTGCGTGCCGCTTTTCCGCCCACGCTGCCCAGCGTTTTCCACGTGGTCATCAATTCGTTTGCCGGTCGCCAGCTTGCCCTGCGCGCCGGGGTGAGTTCCACGCTGATCCCGAATGTGATGGATTTCGAGACGCCGCCGCAGACGATGGACAGCACAACCGCGCGGCTGCGCCCGGAACTGGGCATCACCCCCGGCGAGCGGCTGTTATTGCAGCCGACACGCATCGTGCCGCGCAAACGCATCGAACTGGCGATCAATCTGGCGCGGCGGCTGGAGCGCCCCTGCGTGCTGGTGATTTCTCATGCTGCCGGGGACGAGGGCAAAGCCTACGAGGAATTTCTGCGCGAATATGCCGAGGCGGTGGGGGTGCGCGTGCTGTTTGCGGCTGACCGGATTAACCATGTGCGCCACCAGCCGGCGGACGGGCGGCTGATTTTTTCGCTGGCCGATGCCTACGAGCAGGCCGATCTGGTTACGTACCCGTCGCGCGTTGAAGGCTTCGGCAACGCTTTTCTGGAAACGATCTACTACCGCCGCCCGATTGTGATGAGCAGCTACGAAATCTTCCGCAGCGACATCCAGCCGAAAGGCTTCCGCGTCGTGGCGTTTGAGGATTTTGTGACGAATGAAACCGTCGAGGCCGCGCGCCGGCTGCTGGAAGATGCCTCCCAGACCGAGGAGATGGTGGCGCACAACTTCCAGTTAGGCCGCCGCCACTATTCGTTTAACGCCCTGGAAAGCCATCTGTCACCGCTGATTCAGACGGCATTAGGCACCATATAATCCGATTTCCTAACGATTTCCCAACGAACCGTTCGCCCATAATTTAAATGTGATTACAATGGGGCTATATTCGTATGCGTATGAGATACGGAGAGCCTCTTATGGTTACGAATCCGGTTGCCATTATGCGGCGTGAGAATGCCCGTCTGCAAGCTGAAAATGAACGGCTGGAGGAAGAGCTGCGCAACCTGCGCGACTTTGTGCAAATCCTGAATGATCTGACCCAGGCCAGCAAGACCATCACCAGTGACGCCGAACTGCTGCCGCTGCTGGAACATATCTTCACGAAGGCGCTGAACCTGCTGAACGCCCCGGATGGCTCGCTAATGCTGCTGGATGATGAAAGCAGCGAACTGGTATTTGTGCTGGTCAAGGGCGCGCTGGCCGCGAATCTGAAAGGTTATCGCATTCCGGCCAATGAAGGCATCGCCGGTTGGGTGATCGAGAATGCCGAACCGACGCTGGTACGGGATGTGCGCCGCGACCCGCGTTTCTCGCATACGGTGGACGAGCAGTTTACCTTTCACACCCAGTCTATTGTCGCCGCACCGCTGGTAGGGGATCGTAAAGTGCTGGGCGTGATCGAGGCGCTGAACAAACCCGGCGACCAGCCGTTTAACGACACCGATCTGGCGCTGCTGGGGCTGCTGTGCCGGTTCGCGGGTGAGGCGCTGGCCGATATTGAACGCATCAGCCCGCCGCAGGCCGCGCCCTGAGGCTGGCGCTGGTACAGCCGCATCACTGCTCCCGGACGCTGTTGTGAACCTAAGCCCTTATCCCCCGACACCTCATTGAGAGGGGGAGAAAAACGCAGCACTCGATCTGTATGCGACTGCCGAACAGTTGGGCGGCCTGAGCCATCCGCCGCTGATCCTCTATCAGGGCGGCCAGCCGGCGTAAGCCTGACGCCTGTCACCGCGTCTAGATTCCGCACAGTCTTCGAAATGACGGAAGCGATACAACAAGGATTGATCTCATGCGGATTCTGGTGATTGCAGCGCATCCCGATGACATTGAGTTTGGCGTGGCGGGTACGGTGGCGCAGTGGACGGACGAAGGCCATGACGTGAGCTACTGCCTGGTGACCGACGGCGGCGCGGGCAGCAACGCGCCGGACGCCGACTTGGCCGAACTGGTGCGCGTCCGTAAGGTCGAGCAGCGGGAAGCGGCGGCCTGCGTGGGCGTGACGGACGTGCGGTTTCTGGGTTATCCCGACGGCACGCTTCAGCCGACGCTCGAACTGCGCCGTGATCTGACGCGCCTGATCCGCGAACTGAAGCCGCAGCGCGTGGTCATCAGCGATCCGACGATGGTTTTTGCCGGCAACTATTACATCAACCACCCCGATCACCGCGCCGCCGCCGAAGCCGCCCTGTACGCGGTGTTCCCTAGCGCGGGAACACGTCCGATTTTCCCGGAACTGCTGGCGGAAGGTTACGAGCCGCACGACGTAGATGAACTGTGGCTGCAATTCTCCGATCACCCGGACACCTTTGTTGATGTTTCGGCGCAGGAAGACCGCAAAATCGCGGCGCTGCTGTGCCACCGGTCGCAGGTGGGGCCGGAAGTGGGCGACATGGTACGCAAATGGGACGCGGAAGACGGCCTGAAACACGGCTGCGCCTATGCCGAATCCTTCCGCGTGATGCGGCTGAAGCAGCCCGCCCTGGACGAAGCGGTGCAGGAAGCGATGCAGGAATCACCTGCCGCCGCGCTGGATTAACGGCGCGGTGATTGGGGACACGTCCCGCCGTGTCCCTTACGGATGTTCGACCTGCTTCCCCTTCATGAGAAAGGAAGGACACACATGCTGACCGATCAGGCGCTGCGCGATCATGTTCTGGCGCTGCTGGGTGAACGGCAGGCGCACATGAGTTTTGATGACGCGGTTGCGGATTTCCCGGAAGCATTTATCAATGTGAAGCCGCCGGCGGTGTCGTATACGTTCTGGCATCTGGTGGAACACCTGCGGCTGGCGCAGTGGGATATTCTGGAATACGTGCGCAGCCCGGCGCATGTCTCGCCCGAATGGCCGTCCGGCTACTGGCCGGCGCCGGATGCGCTGGCCGACGCTGCCGCCTGGCAGGACAGCCTGCGGCAGTTTCGGGATGATCTGGCGACGATGAAGGCGCTGGTGGCTGACCCGGCGGTGAATCTGCTCGCGCCGATTCCACACGGCTACGCCGGCCATACGGTGCTGCGCGAGGCACTGCTGGTGGCCGATCACAATGCGTACCACATCGGCGAACTGGCGATTTTACGGCAGGTCGTCGGCGCGTGGCCGCCGGATCATGCCTGATCGGCGCGGCGGAATCCGGCAGCCACCTGCCGGTCGCCTTTACGTCGAGCAGAAGCGGTCAAGGTTGAACTGCCGCCCTTCCTCGCAGGTCAGGATGCGGACGAAACGATTCTGGAGCGTCCAGTTGATCGTCTGTTCTACCGACTCCAGTTCCCAGACGATGATCTGATCGTCGCCCGTGCTGGAAATGAAACCCGTACCATCCGACCGGACAGCCAGACCCGTGACCGGCGCGGTGTGGCTGTAGAAGCGGCGCAGCAGTTGGCCGGATACCACATTCCACAGGACCAGCGTCGTATCGTCCGACGCGGATACAGCATACTGGCCGTCCGGCAGGAAATAGGCCAGATTAACCCCGGCGCGATGCCCGGCCAGCCGCCGCTGTAAGCGACCGGTTTCGATGTCCCAGATGATGAGCGTGCCGTCGCCGGAAGCTGTCAGGGCTAACCGGCTGTCCGGGCTGATGGTAACATGGTTGATACGGCGGTTGTGTTCCGGCGAACCGAACTGGCGCAGCGCCTGTCCGGTGCTGATATCCCAGACGATAACCCCGCCGGCAGGTTCGTTAGGGTCATGCGGCGTGCCGGGGGCATACGACTGGGCGTAAGCGCCCAGCAGGTAGCGGTTATCCGGCGAAACCGCCAGGCTGACCAGCCCGCTGCCGGACGGAATCAGCGAACGATCAAAGTCCATCAGCCGCCCGTTGGTGGTGATGTCCCGCAGCGATAAGGTGCGGCTGTCCGTCACCAGATAGCGCCCATCCGGGCTGAAGGCGGCGATGGCGTTCAGGCCAATGCCCCTGTCCACCGTCCCCTTGAAGACATCATTCTGGCCGCCGAAGTACCGCACGAACGCCTGATTCGGCGGTTTGCTCAAATCCCACAGCGCGGCGCTGTTGGCAAGAATGGTGAGCGCATAAGGCTGGGTGGCGCTGTAGGCCGCGCCGAGGATGTCACCGCCGATGTCAATCCGGTTGACCTGCTGGCCGGTGGTGGTGTTCCAGGCAAAGAGGCTGACCCGCAGCACGCCGAACGCCGTCTGCCCGTCCGGGCTGTAACCGGGGAACGCGATGCGGTTATTCTGGGTTCGGGCGATGATCCGGTTGGCTTCCGCCGGGTCGCCGCCGGTGACATCCCACACCCGCGCGTTGCCATCGCTGGAAAACGACAGTAAATACTGTCCGGTCGGGTCAAACTCCAGCCGCGAAATCAGATCGGTATGCGCCGCGAAACGCTGTAATTCGCGGAAATTCGCCATATCATACAGGGCGATGGCTCGGCCAACGGCCAGCGCCGCCAGCGAGCCGTTGTGGCTGTAGGCAATCGCGTTGATGCTGCTGTCGTTCTGAATCTCGAACGCGGCCTGCACCGTGCTGGTGCTGAAATCCCACGCCACGACGCGGTTGGCTGCCGTGCCGGGAACGCGGTAGGCGGCCAGCACCAGACTGCCAGCCGGGCTGAAGCTGCGCGCGGTGAGCGTCAGGCCGCTGACCGTGCTGTCCTGAAATTCGCGCACCTTGTTCAGCGCCAGCCCATCCCAGATGACCAGCGCGCGGTCGGTCTGGCTGAAGGCGTAACGCCGGTTGCGCGGGTCGAAGGCGTCAAAAATCGGGTCGGCGGAACTCCAGCGCGGGGCGTTGCGTCCCACCAGCCAGTACACCTGCACCACTTCCTGATTGGCGCGCTCCCACGACCAGAAACTCTGCCCGCCCACATCGTACTGCACCCGGATGATCTGGCGGCCTGTTATCAATGAGTACCGCGAGCGTTCCGCCCCATCAGCCGCCGACCAGATGATGTTCACGTTGTCATCACCACCGGAGAGGATCGAGCCGCCGTCCGGGCTGAACTGCACCGCGTTCACCGCGCCCGTATGCCCCGCCAGTTCCCGCAGTATCTGACCGGAGGCCATATCCCACAGCGCCAGCTTACCGTCGGCGGCGCCGGTCACCAGGCGCGTGCCATCCGGGCTGAGGTCGAGTGTGTTAATCGGACTGCTGGCGGTGAAGGCCAGCCGGGTTGTCCGCGTGCCGATGTCCCACAGCGTTACTGCCGCGCCGCTGACCGTTACCAGCGTGCGGCCATCGGGGCTGAGTTTTGCCAGCGGCGTCTGGTCGAAGCTAAAACGCGCGCTGGCATAGACCAACTGGCTGAGAAGGCGCTGCGACTGCACCAGTTCCGGGTTGGCGCGCAGGGATTCGAGCGCCAGCACCAGCGCCAGATCGTAGTTTTCGTTGCTGACCGCCTGTTCCGCGTTCACCGCCAGCGATTGGCTGAGCGCCTGACTGGCGTTTTCGGCAGCCAGCGTATTCGCCGCGACCAGCGTGCTTGCCAGCGGGGTGAGCGCCGCCCCGGCGGCGGCGACCTGCGTGCTGGCGCTGTTGACGGTGGGTTCCACCGCCGCGACTGCCGTACCGGCGGCCTGGACAGTGGGCTGCACGCCCGCCACCTGCGTTTCGGCGGCGACCAGCGTGCCGCCAATCGGAGTCAGGGTTTGTGGGATGGGCGTCAGCGTCTGACCAGCATTCGCCACTTCGGTCCGGGCCGCGTCGGCGGCGCGGTTCGCGGCCTGCACCGTCGGTCGCACAGCGGCGACTTCCGTGCCAGCCGCCTGCACGGTGGGCTGCACGCCCGCCACCTGCGTTTCCGCCGCCGCTAACGTGCCGCCAATCGGAGTCAGGGTTTCCCCGGCGTCGGCAACGGCGGTGCGCGCCGTATCCGCCACCTGATTCGCGGCCCGCACCGTCGGCTGCACCGCCGCGACTTCGGTCCCGGCAGCATTGACCGTCGGCTGGACGCCGGCGACCTGCGTTTCCGCTGCCGCTAACGTGCCGCCAATTGGCGTGAGCGTGAGCGGAATCGGGGTCAGCGTCAGCCCGGTATCGGCAACGGCGGTGCGCGCCGTATCCGCTGCGAAGTTCGCGGCCTGCACGGTGGGCTGCACGCCGGCGACCTGCGTTTCCGCTGCTGCCAGCGTGCCGCCAATCGGCGTGAGCGTGAGCGGGATGGGCGTCAGCGTCAGACCGGCATCAGCGACCTGCGTGCGGGCGATGTCGGCGGCCTGATTCGCGGCCTGCACCGTCGGCTGAATGGCCGCGACCTGGGTATCCGCCGCCTGTACGGTGGGCTGCACCCCGGCGACCTGCGTTTCCGCCGCCGCCAGCGTGCCGCCAATCGGCGTGAGCGTGAGCGGAATCGGTGTCAGCGTCAGGCCGGTATCGGCAACCGCGGTGCGCGCTGTATCCGCCGCGAAGTTCGCCGCGTTGACCGTCGGCTGGATGCCGGCCACCTGCGTCTGCGCCGAAGCCAGCGTGGGCTGCACCCCCGCGATCTGCTGTTCGGCGGCGACCAGCGTCTGGCTGATCGGCGTCAGCGTCTGCGGGACAGGCGTCAGGGTTTGCGCGGCGTCGGCGGCCTGCGTGCGGGCGATGTCGGCGGCCTGATTCGCTGCCTGCACGGTGGGCGCGATACCGGCGATTTCCGTATTCGCCGCGTTGAGCGTAGGCTGCACCCCGGCGACCTGCTGTTCGGCGGCGGCCAGCGTCCCGGCGATGGGGGTGAGGGTTCGTGGAATGGGGGTCAGCGTCAGCCCGGCGTGAGCCACTTCCGTCCGCGCCGTATCCGCCGCGAAGTTCGCGGCGTTGACGGTTGGCCCAACCGCCGCAACGCCGGTTTCCGCCGCGACCAGGGTCGCGCCAATCGGCGTGAGCGTCTGCGGTACGCGGGTGAGGATGACTTCCGCGCCGGCGACCTGGGTGCGCGCGTCACCGACGGCCTGGTTGGCGGCCTGCACCGTTGGCGCGACGCCGGCGACATCGGTCTGCGCGACGGCTAATATCTGGCTGATCGGCGTCAGCGTTTGTCCGACATCGGCCACATCGGTCTGCGCGGCGTCCACCTGGGCGACTGCCGTACTCTGGGAGATGATCGCCAGCCCCTGCGCGACGGTGGCCGTGCCAAGCTGCGACTGCGCCCCGCCAACCTGCACCACCGCGCCGATGAAGGCGATGATCGCAACGGCGCTCATCACCCCCAGCAGCGCCGCCGCCCGCCGGAAATTCTGCACCCGCCGGGCAATCGCGGCATCCCGCGCCTGCCGCGCCGCCTGGGCCTGCGCCGACGCCTGGATGAAGGCCATTTCGTCGCTGCTGGGCAGGTTGCGCGCCGCCCAGTTCTGCGCGTCTTCCAGCAGCATCCCGCGATACAGGCCGTCGTCGTCGGCGCGCCGTCCGCGTGTGATCCAGGCGGCGGTATCCGCGCTGATGTTCTGCTGGGTAAAAATATCCGCCCGCGCTTCCACCAGCCATTCATTCAGGCGCGGCCATTCGCGGATCAGCGCCTCATGGCTGAGTTCAATCGTGGTGATACCTTTGGACTGGTCGGCCAGCAGCAGGCGGGCGGTCACGAACGCGTTCACCACGTCATCCATGATGCGGTTCTGCCGGTCGTCTGCCAGCACCAGCTCGCTGCGCGGCGCGCGCCGGCGGGTGGTATCCTGCTCGGACGTGCCGGGTTCGATCAGCCGCAGGAACAACCCCCGCACCATGCGCCGGTGTTCGTCCGAGGGCAGGCGTTCATAGGTTGCTTCGGTGTGTTTTGCCAGCGCGCCGCGCACCCCGCCGATGTCTTCGTAGGCGGCGTTGGTCAGCCGCAGGCCGCTGCGCCGTTCAAACAACTGGTCGAGCGTGAATTGCAGCAGCGGCAGGCCGCCGGGCTGCCCGCGTACTTCAAACACCAGTTCCGCCACCAGCCCGGTATCGAATTGCAGCCGCACATCGGGCAGGGTCGCCGGTTTCTGGATGACGCTGTACAGTTCCGCCAGCGACAGGGGCAGAACGGCCTTGCTGTTGCGTTCGATCAGCCGCCCCAGTTCGGGATAATTCATCGGGCGGTCGTAAAAATCGGCGCGCAGCGTGAGCAGCACTACTACCGGCCCGCCCGGTTCGCTGGCGGCGGTCAGCAGCAGATTGATGAACTGCTGCCGTTCGGCTTCATCATCGGTCTGGGTAAACAGTTCCTCGAACTGATCCACGTACAGCACCAGCCGCGAATTCTGGCGGTCAACCGCCTGCCGCGCCAGCAGGTGCAGCCCGCGCGCCGACGGGCTGCGCAGGTCGTCTTCCAGCGCCAGCGTGCTTTTGGTCGGCAGCACGCCGGCCAGCGCCAGCGCCAGATTTTCCAGTGGCCGCGCGCCGGGCACCATCGGCGGCAGCAGCGTCCAGCGGTCGCTGTCGGGCAGCCGCCCCTGCCGCAGCGCGGGCAGCAGACCGGCCATCACCACGCTGGATTTGCCGCTGCCGCTGGGACCGATCACGGCCAGCAGCCGGCTTTCACCGGGTTGTAACAGGTCATTCAGGGTATCCAGCAGCGTGTTCACCAGACTGCCGCGCCCGAAGAAATCCGCCAGATCAGCTTCCCGGAATGCGCGCAGCCCTTTGTAAGGGTTGCGCGGCACAAACGCCTCAGCCGCCGCCGCGCCGTCCTCGGCATAGCGTCCGGCGTCATCCACGGCGGACGGGACGCCCAGCAGCATGACCAGTTCTCTCAGAGCCGAGTCGTACTGGTCGGCGCGCGCGTCAATGTACTCGGCGGTAATGACATCCGGCGGCAGCAGGTTGTCCCAGCGGTCGCCCGCCGCCCAGACCGGATAAACCGGACAGCCGTACATATCGGCAATCGCCAGTTCATCCAGCACATAGTTGGAACGGCGCGTTTCCGGCGAGGCGACCAGCAGCACCGCGTAGGCGCTGCGGATCGCTTCGCGCCGGGAGTCTTCCCAGCCGCGTGTGCCGGGTTTTAAATGCTGCTTGTCCGCCCAGACCGCGATGCCCTCGCTTTCCAGATCGTAGACCAGCCGTTGAATAAACTCGGTATCCCCCGCCGAATAAGCAATAAAAACGTGGCGGTTGGGGTCACGGAAGCGCGGCTGCGCCTCGTAGGGCAGGATCGGCACGATAGCCGGGGCGCAGACTTCGCGCAGTTCCTGCACCAGGTCGGTCACGCTGGCATAGCGGTCGGCGGCCTTTTTCGCCGCCGCGCGGTGGATGATGTCGTCCAGGGCGGGCGGTAAATCCGGGTCGGTCTCCAGCACCGAGGGGACGGGCTGTTCCAGATGGCTGATAATAATGCCCATGCCGGGGCTGTCAAACGGCTGTTTGCCGGTGACCAGTTCGTACAGCATCAGGCCGCAGGAATAGATATCGGTCTGCGACGACAGCGGTTCGTTGCGGATCTGTTCCGGCGCGAGATAGGCCGGTGTGCCAATGATGGAGTCTTCGTTAAAGGTAAGCTGGGTGTTGAGATTCAGATTTTTGGCGATGCCAAAATCGGTCAGGTAGGCGTTGTCGTACTGATCCAGCAGGATGTTATCCGGCTTGATGTCCCGGTGAATGACACCAGCAGCGTGAGACACATCCAGCGCCGCGCCGATGTGGTCATATACCCGCAGCACCTGTTTTAAATCCAGCCGCCCCTGTACGGCCAGCCGGTCGCGCAGGCTGCCGCCCCTGACCAGCCGCATCACCAGAAAAGCGCCGTGATCATCCTGCCAGTAATCGTACAGCGGCACGATGTGGGGATGTTCAAGCTGCGCGACAAGCTGCGCTTCCACCTCGAACCGGCGGGTGAATTCCGGGTTGCTGGCGTGCTGCGGCAGAATGACTTTGATCGCTACATCCCGGCCAACGGCAGGCTGAAACGCCCGGTACACCGCGCCGTAACCACCACCCCCCAACTGTTCGCTTATTTCGTATCCGCGCACCTGGTGGCCGATGAGCTTATCCATTATTCCGCAGCCTTCGTTTAATCGCTCCCCTTTAAATATGATATATAGAAAGCTTTAAAATCGCTAAAATCCGTTCCGTGTTTCCCATTCCGGGCGCAGCAGGCTGTACAGCAGCACATCATGGCGCTGGCCGTCGCGGTGCAGGCGCTCGCGCATCACGCCTTCTTTCACAAAACCCAGCTTCTCGTAGATGGCGACCGCCGCCGGGTTATAGCTGAACACCGTCAGCTGCACGCGGTGGAGGTTGATTTCGTGAAAGGCATACTTCAGCAGCAGCCGGATGGCTTCCGTGCCGTAACCCTGCCCCCGGTGCTGCGGCTCGCCAATGCCGATGCCCATCCAGGCCGTGCCGTTCGGCCAGTCAATCTGTTCCAGCGAGATGAGGCCGATTAATTCATCGGTCGGCAGCCGGCGGATACCGAACAGGAAGTCCTTCTCGGAATGATCCATCCTGTCCAGCGCGGTTTCAACCGCCTCCAACCGCTGCGGGCGGGCGGGGAAGTATTCCAGCAGGTGGGGAAATTCCGGGTCATCATACCAGCGCCGGATAATCGGATTGTCCTCTTTTTCGTGGGCGGCCAGCCGCACCCGTTCGCCCCACATCAGTTTGGCCGTCATGTTCACTCCATTCCGCGCCGGATGACAACCCGCACCGCGCTGTCAACCGGAGCATCCGCTACTAAAATGAGATAACCACCACCGCCCGCGCCGGAGAGTTTCCAGCCCAGCGCCGTGTTCTGATACCGGCAGATGAGATCATGAATTTGATCGTTGACCATGTGCGGGAACATGGTTATCTGTGCCTCGAACGACCCACGCACCGCCGCGCCAAACGCCTTAAGATCGTGCTGCAAAATCGCATCCCACGCGGCGTTGGCGGCATCTGCCAGTGCCTTCGCGCCGTCGCGGGTGATGCGCCGTTCCGCCAGTGGATTATAATCCTCATCACGCGGCCCCAATGGAATCAGATACAGCGTCCGCTCGATCCACTGAAGCGTGTTTTCATCGTGTACGGTGGTGATTCGCTCCGGCCAGTACTGTCCGGCATAATCGGCGCGGTTGAGGCCGGGCATCACGATCCCGATAGAATCCTGCGAGCCGGAGATCATCTGTTTACCCGGCGGATTGTCATAACAGAACAGCGTATAGGCCAGTTTTTCGGGGTCGCCGGGCGGCAGTTTTGGCCCCCACAGATCCAGCGCGCGGTTGCGCGTGCTGGTTGCCATCCCGCTGCGTTCGTTAAAAGCGATGGTTGGCTCCAGCGAAATGGTCAGCACCGGCCCCGGATACAGTTCGGACACAAACGGCTGATCCAGCCAGCCGCCCGCCAGATCAATGCGGTACGGCATCAGGTCAATCGAGCGCAGCGCCGTTGTGGAGCGCGGCGGCAGGCCGGAATACGGTTCGCGGCGCAGCACCCGGTATTCGATGCCTTCCGCGCGGCACAGATTTTCCTTCTGCGGGGTGTTGCCGTCTTCATTGACGATGAACACATCCGGCCTGATCTGGCGCAGTTCGTTTACAAAGTCCAGCATCCCCGACCCGCTGGAGATGAACGCCTCCTTGACACAGGTGAGCGACTGCATCATGTACAGGCGCTCGTCCTGATTATTGACCGGCAGGCGGCCTTTTAAGTCGTACACGGTGGCGTCCGAACCGAGCGCCACGTACAGGTCGCCGTAGGTGGCGGCTTCCTGCAAAAAGGCGACGTGGCCGCTGTGCAGCATGTCGAAGCACCCGCTGACAAAGACTTTTTTGGGCATCGTTGTATTCATCCTCACCCTATGACCGCACGCCGGGTGACCCTACACGGTCGCCCCGCACCGCCAGAGGCTAAAGCCGACTCGAACCCGCCGGGGAATCCTCGACAGATCATTATCCTCAACAACATTCACACTCTGAGGGCAAAAAGCCCATCACAAACTGAAAACTGGTAACTGGCAACTTCTCCTAATTTGCCCGCCGGATGATTTTCCGCACAAACGTATCGTAATCATCCTTACGCGGCAGGTGGTCGTCAATCGTGATGCGCCAGCGTTTCGATACCACCGCCGCGCCAGTCAGAGGGTTCAGGCCGGGTTTGTCGTACAGTTCCCAGTACAGGCCAACGCCGCGTTTGTGCCAGTCGGGCAGGTCGTTGAAGTTGACGCCATGCTGAAATAACAGCTCATTTTTATCGGCGACCGACATACGTTTGAGGGCTGCCGTCGCCGCGTCCACGTCCAGGCCATCGCGCCGCAGCGTCCAGTAACAGTGGCCGTTGAGCGCGTTGCGATTGGCGTCTTCCTGCCGCCAGCGAAAATAATCAATCACCGTTTCGCTGTTCGGAAGCTGCGCCACCCGGCAGTCGAAACAGGCGGCCTGCCCCAAGCGCAGCGAAAACTGCGCGCTGGCCTCGCCAGACAGCACCGAGATGATCTTCCGCAGCTTGCGGCCAAAGGTGCTGTCATCCCGGTGAAACAGCAGCGAAATCTCGTCGCTCTGCGTGTAACCGTAGATGATGTTAAAGCCGCAGTTCATCAGGTGTTCAACCGTCGCCACCATCAGATCGCGGAAACGTTCGTCATAGGGCGCGGCAAACGGGTGCGTTTCGCGGGTGAGCCGCGTGAAACTGCGGCCATCCAGCCGCGCCACCATGTGAATCCCCGGCAGCACGCAGTGATCGTGCGCCGTTTCGTACACTCGCATCCTGGCATCGAGTTCATCAAACTTCACGCGGTCTGCTCCACTCACCCACACCCTCTGATTGTACGCCAGTTCCGCCCAAAGGCGGAGGGCTGATTACGCCGTGTGTGTGATGGCAAAACCGGCTGGCCGCTGTTTAATGAAGGGGATCAGATGGAGGGAACCAAATCATGGGACGAGCAGAAGCGGCAACCATCATTCATGCGCCGGCAGCGGCGGTCTGGGACAGCCTGAACGACATCACCCACACGCCGGACTGGGTGGTGGGTCTGGTCGGGGCGGAAGTGGTGACGCCGGGTGAATATGGTCTGGGTGCGGTGTATCACGATCACAACCGTCTGGGGCCGTTCCCGCAGGTGACTGCCTGGCGCGTAACGGCCTTCGAGCCGCTGCGACGGCAGGTACACGAGTCGAAGTCGAAGGTGCTGCCGACGACGATGACGCTCACGCTCACGCCGGAAACAGATGGCACGCGGCTGCACATGCGGGTGGACTACCGGCTGCTGCCCCGGTTGGGCATCGTCAGCCGCGCGCTGGAACGCCTGCTGATGAACCGCGCCCTCAGCGGCGTGCTGAAACAGAATCAGACCAATCTGGATGCCTACCTGCGCGGTCGGTAATCAGCCTACTTTGTTTTCCGCGCCACGTAGCGCCCCTGCCCCGCCTGCCCGTGAAAGCTGCCGTTGTCCACCAGCACCGCGCCGCGCTGAATCGTCACACTCGGCCAGCCCTGCGCCGTGAAGCCGTTGTAGGGCGTCCAGTCCACATTTTCATGCAGCGTGCCGGTGGACAGCGTGACGGTCTGGTTGGGGTCAAAAATCACGATGTCCGCGTCACAGCCAACGGCCAGCGCGCCTTTACGCTCCAGATGATGCAGCCGCGCCGGGGTAGTGCAGCACAGGTCTACCCAGCGGTTGAGGCTGATGCGCCCGGCACGCACGCCGTAAGTGTACAGCAGCGGGAATCGCGCTTCGATGGACGGCACGCCGCCGGGGATACGGCTGAAATCCTGCAAGCCGCGCGCCTTCTGTTCGGTCGTAAAGGGGCAGTGGTCGGTGGTCACCAGTTGCAGGACATCCTGCGCCAGCGCGGCCCACAGAACATCCTGGTCGGTTTCCGTCCGTAAGGGCGGCGCGCACACCGGCAGCGCCCCGGCCACGCCGGGCGCGTCGTAGGCGGCTTCGGTCAGGAACAAATACTGCGGGCAGGTTTCGCCGTAGACCGGCAGCCCTTTGGCCCGCGCCGCCGCCACCCGCTGCACGACCTCGCGGCAGCCGATGTGGAAGATGTGCACCGGCACGCCCACCCACGCCGCCAGATCAATTACCCGCCCGGCGGCTTCGGCTTCCAGCGGCGCGGGACGGCTGCGGGGATGCCAGCGCGGTTCGGTGCGACCCGCCGCCACATGGCGCCGGATCAGCGTGGTAATCACGTCCCAGTTCTCGGCATGAACCACCGGCAGGCCGCCCACGTCGCGGATCGCTTCCAGGGCTTGCAGCAGTTCACCATCCTTGAGGCAGTAGCCGTAGGCCAGGTACAGCTTAAACGTCGTGATGCCGCGTTCGACAATCTGCGGCAGATCGCCTAACTGCGGGATTTGCGCCGGCCCCAGCGCCATATGCAGCGCGTAATCAATCGTCGTCTGCGGGTCGGCCTCGGCGCGGCGCAGGTCGTAAGCCTGTGCCAGCGTTTCGCCGGCTTCGGGATGCACAAAATCCACAATCGTCGTTGTGCCACCGAAGGCCGCCGCCCGCGTGCCGGTGAACCAGTCATCACATGACACCAGCCCGCCGCCCAGATTCAGCGCCAGATGGACATGCACATCCACCGCGCCGGGTGTGACCAGCTTGCCCGCCGCGTCCAGTTCCCGCGTGCCGGACAGGCCTTCACCAATGGCCGCGATCCGTTCGCCGCGTATGCCTATGTCTGCCGTGTAGGTTGCTTCCGCCGTGACAATCGTGCCGTTTTTGATGACCAGATCGTAAGTCATGCCGCCCGCCTTTGCGTGTAATGGAACGGGCACGTTTATAACGCGGTGGGGCGCGGCTGTAAAACGAGGCGAACATTCGGGGTGTGTAGGACAACCGAACCAGACCGCGCCCTACGGGTGTGGTCGTTGTCGGGGCAGGTTTCGAAACCCGCCCCGACGACATCAGGCGAATGTTTATGGGTTTATCCAGCCACCTCGCCCACTTCAACCGGCTGGCGTTCCCGCCGCAAAAAGCGGGCGTACAGCAGCAGCACCGGCGACAGAATCAGGCTGCTCGTCACCAATGCCGCGCGGATGCCGAAGGTGTTGCCGATGAAACCCACCGGCGGCCCACCCGCGATCTGGCCGACAGCGTCCACCTGGCCGCTCATCGAAATCACCGTCGCCCGCACGTTGGAGTCCAGATGCTGGTTCATCCAGGTGGATTGAACCGGGCCGATCAGCGAGCGCATCACGGCAATAACCCAGTTCGCCAGCACCGCCAGCACAAAGTTCCCGGCGATAGCGAAGACAAAAACGGCGGCGGTCATCACCCCGCTGAAGGCAAACGAGACGCGGGCTAAGGCCGTGCTGTTGTCCAGATTCAGGCGTTTCATCATGATCTGTGTCGCGCCCGCCGACAGCAGGCCGCCGATAATGCCAATCAGTCCCATCCAGGCGACGGGCTGCAAACCGCCGAAGTCCGGCAGGGTGAAACTTTCCAGCAGGTGCGCCGTGCCCAGGCGGTCAAGCCCTTCGCTGAACAGGCCAAAGAAAAAGCCAATGCCGAGAATCGCCAGCAGCACCGGGCGCACCCGTATCAGTTTCACCCCCGCGCGCAGGGTATGCCCCATCTGCTGGAAGGTGTTACGATCTTCGCGCGGCGTCGGTTTGAACCCCGTTTCCGGCATCTTCAGCGCCAGCAGCAGCGCCAGCCAGATGTGCAGCGCCCCACCCAGCACAATCGGCAGGTTGATTTGCAGGCTGCCGAGCGTGATGGCGATCAGCGTGCCGACGATTCCGAGCAGACTGCCGATCTGCGACGAGCGCAGGAAGGCGCGGCCTACTTTTTCCTCGCCGATTTCGTCGGTAATCCAGGCCTGGTGCGCGCCGCTGGTGAAGGTATAGCCAATGCCCCACATTACCTGCGCCAGCACAATCGCGGCAAATGACGGCACCGCCCCTTCGACGATGAAACCCGCGCCCATCAGCGCATAACCGATGATGAGAGACAGGCGGCGGCTGTAAACGTCGGCCACGATGCCCGTTGGCACTTCAAACAGAAAGACTGCGATTTCCAGCGTCGTGCCGACCAGCACCAGTTGCAGCGGCGACAGGCCGACGCGCTCGACCTGGTAGACCATGTTGACGGCAAATACGAACGTGATAAACAGGGATGATGCGCCCGTCATCAGCAGATACAGGCGGTAAGCATCCATCTTCCGGGATGTCAAACGAGACATGGATGGGTTTCTCTCACTCGTGTTGTAAGGGTCAAAACGAAAACAGCGGTGGTGTTAACGGGGAACACCCCACGAGTGAGCGTGCCGGGCCAGGCCGGCGGCGGTTAAGCCAGAGGCAAAACAGACGGACGGCGGTTAAGCGCGCTCCTCGACACCCTGATGAGCGAACCACACAATGTACCGGCTGGCTGACATAGAAACCTGCCTCCTGATGGCATAAATATCCGAACGACAGACTATCACAACTGCGTTACAGGTGTCAATACATCGAAAGGCTGAGATCAGGGAGAGAAAACGCCGGGGCGCACCGCTATGCGCCCCGGTGCCAGATTGGCAGGGTGTTAATTCCGGTAATCGGCGCTGCGCTTGCGGAAAAAGGCGTGAATGCGATGGAAGAACGCCGTGTTATCCAGGAACATGTACGGGCAGAACCCCGGCACGACGCCGATGCCGTTCTGCTGGCAGACGGCCAGCGCCGCGTCACTCATCGCACCGATACCCTCGCCGCGATGCAGCCACACGTGTTTCACACCTGCCGCCGCACAGTCCCGCGCCACCTGCTCGCTGGCGGCTGGCGGAGTCATAACCAGCACGCCGCCCACCGGCGGCTGAATTTCCTGAACGCGGGCGTAACACTTCTGCCCGGCGATGTCGGCGGCATTGGGATTCACCGGCACAACATCGTAGCCGCGTTTAACGAATTCGTTGAAAATTGTGCGCGTGAAGTCTTTTTCATCCCGCGACACACCGACAATCGCAATCCGCTCTTGCGCCAGAAACTCGGTCACTTGCTGCTGAACCGTCATGGTAATGCCCCTCCGGTGAGATTATCGAACGGGTTGTTCAATCCTTATACGCAGGGGGGCGTGAAAAGTTTCACGAAGCCGGTTTGACGGACGCCAGCAGGCGTTCAAACGTGGGTTGAAAACGCGGCCAGTCCTGGACCGGCACGCGGGCGACAACATATATCCGCCGCCCTTCGAGCGACAGCTGGCGAGTTTCCACCCGGAACGCCGGGTCGCGCTCCGGTTCGCCGGGGTCAGCCGCCGTGAGGGTAATCGTGGACACATCATCGGCGGCGACGAACGTCACCGAGGGCGGGGCGTCCGCCGCGCCAGTCACGACGCGCCAGCCGGTCGGGTAGCGCACGCTGAAGGCGCTGTTGGTAAACAGTTCGTCGGTAATGACGGCGGGCGCGCCGGGTGTGAAGGCCAACTGCGGCGGCGTTTGCGCCGGTATACAGCTACATAATACAAAAATATAACACAGAGACACGGAGACGCAGAGCCACAGAGAGTTTAACAAAGTTTTTCTCTTCAAGTCTCTGAGCCTCTGAACCTCTGTGTTAAATCTTTTGATCGTCATGGCGCGGTGTGGGGCGCGTCGGGGTTGGCCGCCATATTACGCGACAGCGGATCGCCGCAGGAGACATATCCCGCCCAGCGTGTGACGCGCCACTCACCCGCGCTGTCCTGCTCCATGCGCTGGTAAATGCACACGCCGCTGAAGCCCTTGTCCTTCTCATAGGTAGCGATCAAGTCCACATTCCAGGCGGCCCCATCGGGCGCGGCGCGGCGGAATACCACGCTGAGAAACTGCCCCCACTCCGGCGGAATGTAACTCTGAATACAGGCCGATACCCCGTCGGCGCAGTTCGCTTCGACATAGTCTTGCAGCGCCGGACTCAGCCGCGCGAAAGCGGTCGCATCATCACCTTTACCGGCGGCCTCGGCAAATTCGACCGCCGCCGCGAATGCCGGGTTTGTCTCCTGCGGCACCAGCGCCAGAGTCACCACCACGACCACGCCGACGGCAAGCACGATCACCGCCAGCCCAATCCAGATCCATCGTTGAGACATATTGAATCTTTTCTCTGTCGCTCTGTGTTACGCTTTAATCTTATCCCGCGCGGCGCGCAGTTCGTCACGCAGGCGGGCGCACTCGCGCATGGAATTCACGGCTATCAGACCATGCCAGCCGGGTGTTTGCAGCACTTCGACACACAACCGCCCATCATAACCCGCCGCCAGCATGTCCGCTACCACGCGCGGCAGATCAATCTCCCCCTGCTCAAACGGCGTTTGCAGCCGCCCTCTGGCGGCCTGCCGCAGTTGGATGTGTTGGGCGTGGGGCAGCAGCGTCAGAATCGTTTCATGCGGGATGCCCTGGCATACCAGATGCGCCCAATCCACCGTGAGCGCCAGCCCCGGCACGTCGTTCACCAGTTGCAGCGCCGCTTCCGGCGTGGCGGCCAGCGAGTCCAGATGCGGTTCGATGCTGACACGCAAACCGGCGTCCGCGCCCTGTGCCACCATGTCACGTAACGCGGCGGCGGCCCGCTCGACCGCGCCGGTTTCGTCGTCCGGCTGCGGCAGCCCCGGCGACAGCGTGATGCCCGGCGTGCCAAGTTCGACCGCGAACCGCACCAGCGCGTGATACAGGTCCAGTTCGCGCTGGCGGCGCTCATCAGCCGACGAGATGCGCGGCAGCAGCAGGTATACATCGCTCACTTGCAGGTCAAACAGGTCAAGGTCAGCGCGGATTTCCAGCGCGGCTTTACGCGGGTTAGCGGCGGCGCGGGCGGCGTTGAAATTCGCGCCGCTGCCGATGTCCACATAACGGAAGCCCAACCGCGCCATCGTGCCCAGCGCCTCCGGCAGCGTCAGATCGGTAAAACCCCAGGTGTGACAGGAAAAGTCGAGCATATTATGTCTCGTGGTTTTGGGAAGGTGGGTGACAGGGGTAACGTCCTAATGACGATAGTTCCTGGCGTTCAAACACACGATCCAGTTGGTTCAAACGCAGTAGGAATATCCTTACTCGCGCTTCAGGTGTTCGTGGTTCAATGACCCCACCATTAAGTTGGAAGTGTTCTGACCATACCTGTTGGCGTGGATTGTACAAGGGTGTTAAATGCTTCGTCTGATGATCAATTGAGCCGATGTCGCTGCCCTTAAAGCTGTTACAAATCGGACAGCTCAGACACAGATTTTGCGCGGCTGTTTCGCCACCGTGTTTTTCCGAAATGATGTGGTCAATATGGAAGGAAAACGTGTTATCCGCCTGGTTCAGCAAACAGTACTCGCAGCAGTTTCCGGCTCGTTCTATAACCAGGCATCGCAGTTCATCACTGACAGCGGTCATGACCCCTCAGTTAATTTTTTGCGAGCGCGAATCTTCAGCAGGTTCATAAACTGGTTCAGCCGTAAGAACTCGTCCAGTTCAGTACGCTCCTCGGCTGTCAGCCGATCACGACTGTTGCGATCTAGCAGATCATGCAGGCGTTGGTCAAGCGTGTTAGATGGCTGGAACGCGATAATCTGCTCTGAAGATGGGCCGGAAGCAAGGAAATCCAATATCTCATCAAACAACGGATTCGGAGTAAATATTGGCGCGACGGCCATCAGCGTGTTTCCTTTCTCCATCCATCACGGGTACAGATACGGGTGTTCGGGCTGCTCGACCCGTTCCACACTGGCGGCGCGCAGCACCGGCACGGTGTCGCCCCGGAACTCGCCCACCTCGAACGTCCCCTGCACGCGCACCCAGGTATCCTGCGGGAAATCGCCGGCAGCCTCCCACAGCACCGGCAGCCCGATAGCGGACGCATCGGCCACGCAGCAGCTTACCGTGAAACGCGCCACCATGAAGCTGCCTGCCGGGAAGGTCGCTTCGCGGTATACGAAGCCCACCACGTCGGCCTGCTTGCCGGCGAAGCTGGCGGCGCCCTCCGCGCCGTTAAAAGCGCGCAGCCAGTCCAGCACGTTCCATTTCAGCGGGTCGCTGTTGAAAGCGGTGAAGTTCGCGCTGACGGCGGCATTCACGCTGATATCGCCGTTGATGGCCGCCGACCCCAGCGGGCGCGACGGGATGAGCGTGCCCAGCACCAGCGGAATCGCCACGACGGCCAGCGCCCGCCAGGTGATATGCTCGTGGTCATGATCGTCACAGGCACAGGCAGCCTGACCGCGATTACGGACTAATGCCCACGCGCTGGCCGCGCCCAGCACCAGAAATAACACGACGGCAACATACGACAGCCACGCGAACCGCTGGTTGATGTAATTCGCCAGATTGCCGGTCACGATGTTGTAGGCAAAATACGCGCCCAGCGCCAGCAGGATCGCCGTTTTCAGCCACGCCTGCGCCGTTTCGCGGCGGTGGTCGTGCTCGTGCTCGTCGTGGTATTCGTGTTGGTGCAGGTGGTCAGTTGCTTCCATTAGTCTCTCCAGATACCGGGTATGAGTGCAGCGCCGTTTTACTCATCCCTCATTACTCTAAAACGCCACATTCAGATTCAGCCACACGCCCGCCAGCAGCGCCATCAGCATCGGCAGCACAATCAGGTACAGCACCGTGCGGCGTTTAAATACGCCCAGGAACATCAGCGTGCTTTTGATGTCCACCATCGGGCCAAACGTCAGGAAAGCGATGATCGAGCCGGTGGTGAAGGTGCCCACAAACGCCAGCGCCAGGAAAGCGTCCACCGTCGAACACACCGACAGCAGGAAGGCCAGCGCCTCCATCACGATCACCGATACGACCGGCCCACGCCCCAGCGCCAGCAGGACTTCCTGCGACACCAGCGTTTGCATCCCCGCCGCCAGCAGCGAACCGATAATCAGGTAGCGCCCCATCTCAAAAAATTCGTCGCCGGCATGTTGCAGCGCGTCACGCATTCCGGTTATAAACGGCTTCCGCGCCGCGACCGGCAGCGTATCCGCCGCGCCACCCAGCACCGGCAGCGCCGCGCGCGGGCGCAGCACGTCCTGGGGCTTCGCTCCCAGCGCAAACACCAGCCCCACCGCCACCGAAATCAGCAGCGTCAGCGCGAAGCGCCCCACCAGCACCGGCCCGAAACCAAACGCGACATACGTGCTGACCAGCACGACCGGGTTCATCACCGGCGCGGCCAGCAGGAAGGTCACGCCCACCCACATCGGCAGCCCTTTATTGAACAGCCGCCGTACCACCGGCACGACGCCGCATTCACACACCGGGAAAGCGAAACCCATAAACGCGCCGGTCAGCGTTGCCAGAAATGGGTTGCGCGGGATGATCCGCGCCACATCGTCCGGCGTGAGGAACGAATCAATGATGCCGGACACAAACGTGCCGAGCAGCAGAAATGGCACGGCCTCGATGAAGATGCCTAAAAAGCGCGTGCTGAAAATACTGAGGATCGTACCGGCGTCGTTGCCCGTACCGAGGACTGCTGCCAGCACCGCCGCCAGCAGCGCCAGCCCGGTAACTGTCCAGAGCGAACGGCGGAAAAAACGTTTTACGTCGCGCGCGTTCGATTCAGGTTGTGCCGTCAACTACGTTTACCCTCGTTCCACTTCCCATTCGTTCAGGAGTTCCATTAAAGTTCGCACCGCGTGAATCATCGCCACCGAACAGGTGGTGCTTTTCAGATTCCGGTCATGGAATTCACGCGAACCGGCTTCGGTGTTCAGTTCCACGCCGAGGATGTCCCGACAGCAGATCGCGCCGTTGAGATAAGCGAACCGCCGCACCAGTTCGGCGGCTTTGGCGGTGACCGCTTCTTTTTTCTCCACTTCGTCGGCCCGGTCGCGCCCGTGCAGCAGACCAACGACCAGCGCGCCGCCGCTCAACGTGCCGCAGACTTCGCCCTGCCGCCCGATGCCGCCCCCCAGACCGGAGGCAATGCGCGGGATGAGCGGGGAGTCGTAGCCTGCCGCCCGGCTGACCGCCAGCAGCACCGCTTCGGCACAATTGTAACCGTCGTTGAAGTATTCCAGCGACGCGGCGACGGTCGCGTCAATGGTAGTCGCGTCAAACATGCGCCTGCCTCCTGATTGGTTCTGATTATATCACGCCACTTTAAACACGGATTTCGGCGTGAAACGCAGTACGATCATATCCAGCGGCGTCCAGTCGGCAATATCCTTCTCGGCCTTTTCGCCACTTTCGTAGTGGTAGGTCAGTTTCTTCATCCACGCGCGATCCGGGTCTTCTTCGATGCGGAAGGTGCCTTTCAGCATGTAACCCGCGCTGTCGTCACCACCCACCTGCACCGCTCCTTTGGGATTGGCCTGGATGTGACCGATCTTCGCCGTTTGCCGCACGCTGATGATGGCAATTTCATCGCCATCAAGCATAAACCAGACCGGTACGGTGTGCGGCCAGCCGTCCGGGTCAATCGTGGACATCCGCGCAATCAGCGGTTTTTGCAGGAAAGCGCGGATTTCATCGGTGAACATGGGAATCGTTCCTTTATTGAGACTGAGACATAAATGGCAACCATCATACCACACCCGCTGTCAGGGTGGGTGGCCTGGCTGTTCGCTGGCGGATAAGCACAGTGGGATTACGGCAGTGGGCTGCCGCGCCCCTGCGAAAAAACGATTTCGGTTTTGAGCGGCGTGTGGGTTAAGCCCGCAGGTCACGTATGACGCGGCGCAGGACATATGTCTCATACACCAGCAGCGCGGCCAGCGCGAGGATCATCACCCAGGCGGATACCACCTGTGGATGAGACAGCGCCAGCAGCAGCAGCAGGAACAGCAGCCCCAGCAGCAGTAATCCCAGTTCGCGTACTTCGAAGTAAACCGTGATGGTCGTCCGGGCGCTGCCGGTCGGGGTGAGCATCCCGGTCACCTGCAAAATCGGATACTGAAACCAGTTTTGCACGCCGGTCCAGACCCGCCGTACCGCAAACTGGGTGCGGTTATCTGGCAGGCGGTTCAGCACCACCCGGGTATCGGCAAACGCGGCGATCCGGGTTTCATGGCTGGTCAGGCGGCGGCGGCAGGCATCAATTGAAATACTGGCGGTGAACTCCATTGTTCGGGCCTCGATTACTTCGCTTACGTGCTCAACCAGTGTAACACGGCCTGTTTGTGAGAAAGGCTAGAGCTTTTGTCAGGGGTGGTGGGTGTGCCTGCGCGAACATGCTATAATGAAATCAATTAGCACAAGTGTTCAGTGATGAGAGATCGCTATGCCTAAAACGCGCACCAAATTCGTCTGCCAGAACTGCGGCTACCAGTCGCCCAAAGGCTTTGGCCGCTGCCCCGGCTGCGGGCAGTTTAATACGATGGTGGAAGAAATTGTCGAGGTGGCGAAGCCGGCAAACTCACGGCGGCCTGCCCCGGTTGGCGCACTCCAATCGCGCCCGCAGCGGTTGAACGAAATCAGCGGCGAAGTGGGCGAACGGCTGTACGTGCCGGTCGAAGAGTTCAGCCGCGTCCTCGGCGGCGGCATCGTGCCGGGCAGTATCATCCTGCTGAGTGGCGATCCGGGCATTGGAAAGTCAACCATTCTGCTTTCGGTCAGTGTTTTATTGGCTGATACCGCCGGGACAGTGTTATACGTCAGCGGCGAAGAATCGGCGCGGCAGATCAAGATGCGCGCCGACCGCATGAACCTGCAATCCGACAACCTGTACCTGCTGACCGAAACCAACCTCGGCAGCATCTTCGAACACGTCCGGCAGTTGAATCCTGTGATTCTCGTGATTGACTCAATTCAGACGACCTACATGGAGGAAATTGAGTCGTCGCCGGGCAGCGTGACGCAGGTGCGCGAGTGCGCCAGCCGCTTGCAGCACCTCGCCAAATCGAGCGGTATCAGCGTGTTTCTGGTCGGCCACGTCACCAAAGAGGGCAACATCGCCGGGCCGCGCGTGCTGGAACACATCGTGGACACGGTGCTGTATCTGGAAGGCGACCCATTCCAGGCGTTCCGGCTGCTGCGGAGCGTCAAAAATCGTTTCGGCGCGACCAGCGAGGTCGGCGTGTTTGAAATGGCGGGCGACGGCATGGTCGAAGTGCCGAATCCGTCCGAGGCATTTTTAGCCGAGCGCGTGGTCAATGCGCCGGGGTCGGCCATCGCCGTGACGATGGAAGGCACGCGCCCGCTGCTGGTCGAAGTGCAGGCGCTCACCAGCCCGACCAGCTTTGGCAACCCGCGCCGCACCCCGAACGGCGTGGATATCAACCGCCTGCTGATTATCAGCGCCGTGCTGAGCAAACGGGTCGGCCTCAAGCTGCACGAGCAGGATGTGTTTATCAACATCATCGGCGGCCTGACGGTGAGCGAACCCGCCGCCGATCTGGCGATGGCGGTGGCGATGGCCTCCAGCTATTACGACCGGGCGATTCCCGCTGATCTGGCGGTGGTGGGTGAAGTCGGCCTCAGCGGGGAACTGCGCGCGGTCGGGCAGCTTCCCGCGCGGCTGAACGAAGCGGCCAAGATGGGCTTTAAGCGCGTGCTGCTGCCAAAAACCCGCCGCAAGATTGACGGCCTGCCGCCCACCCTTAAGCTGCTGGAAGCGCGTAATCTGGCCGAGGCGCTGACGCTGGCCGTGCCGAAGGAGTGAGGTAGTTGACGCTGCAATGGGAGTATTTTATTCTAGGAGATAATGGTTTCCTACATACCTAACAGCATGACCAAGACTAATAAAGAGTACGAGCGGTATCTCGCAACTGCTGTTCAATACCTTATGGAAGATGGTGATATTGAGCAGGCTAGAAGGTTAGCCTTGTGTGATATTACATCCATTCACGAAAGCAGCAGGTTATCAGATGGCGGAAATTTCGACGATCCAGATGCATGGTTCCCGACTTATGAGATTACTCTAGGTGCTCCTAGAGCGGTCTACGAAGAATTTATTAGGGCCTTATGCTAGATAGGGAAAGCCAAAGCCTTGATCTGCAAGGGCTGAGGCCAACCGAGAAGACGATTAAGATAAATGGACAAGGTATGAGCGGTCAATTTGGTCAACAAGCGGGTACACAAGCCCCAAAAGG
>JARKOK010000099.1 GCA_029975765.1 Aggregatilineales bacterium | reverse complement strand
TAACGGTAGACACCGATATAAAAATCGGGTAAAATCTTACGCCTTGTAGAAAGCTAAAGGGTATCTTGAGCCATGCGTGTATCAACTTCCATTCGCAAGCGCTGCCCAAAGTGCCGCGTGATTAAGCGTCACGGGCGCGTGATGATTATTTGCGACAATCCTAAGCACAAGCAGCGCCAGGGTTAAGGCATTAAAGGGGATAAAAAGATATGGCGCGTATTGAAGGGGTGGATCTGCCCCGCGACAAACGTGTAGAAATTGCGCTCACTTATGTTTACGGGATTGGCCGCCCGACCAGCCGGCATATCCTGACGGTTACGGGTGTGAACCCGGATACGCGCGTGCGTAATCTCACCGAAGATGAGATTGCCCGGCTGCGTGAAGAAGTGGGTAAACTGACGACGGAAGGCGATCTGCGCCGTGAGGTGCAGTTGAATATCAAGCGCCTGGTGGAAATTGGCTGCTATCGTGGGCTGCGGCACCGCCGCAACCTGCCGGTGCGCGGCCAGCGGACTCGTACCAATGCGCGCACCCGGCGCGGCGTCCGTAAGACCGTTCCCGGTCGTGGCCGCCGTCGTGGCGCGACGAAGAAATAAGCTTCGGCTTTTCGGGTGGGCCGGCGCGCCGGCCCGGATATTCCAAACGCACGCGGATCAATGCGCCTGGCCTGGCCTGGCGCGTTTTCCCGCCAATGCCATGTTAGAGAGGAATGTATGGCACGAACACCCAAGAAAACGACCGGTCGCCGTGCGACCAAAAAGGTCGTCAAGAATATCCCTTACGGGCAGGCGCACGTCCACGCCACATTTAACAATACCATTGTTTCCATGAGCGACCAGCTTGGCAACGTGGTGGCCTGGGCCAGCGCCGGCACCTCCGGCTTTAAAGGCAGCCGCAAGAGCACGCCCTATGCGGCGCGGATGGCCGCGCAGTCGGCGTCGGAAGTCGCCCAGCAGCATGGGATGCAGGAAGTGGACATCTTCATCAAAGGCCCTGGCCCCGGTCGTGAAGCGGCGATTCGCGCCATTCAGGGCAGCGGCCTGAAGGTGCGTTCGATCACCGACGTGACTCCCGTCCCCCATAATGGGGTTCGCCCGCCGAAACGCCGTCGCGTGTAAGCAGTCATCAGTTGTCAGTCGTCAGTTATCAGTCGGCCATTTATTGTTAGCGGATTGACGACGGAGAAACTGGAAACTGGAAGCTGGTAACTGATAACTCGTAAGTGGCAGGAAGCCCGGAGGGAAATACAGACTGTGGTCATGAATAATATGGTTCTGCCGCACAAGGTCGAGGGCGATGCGACGTCGCGCAATTATGGGCGGTTTATCATCACCCCGCTGGAGAGCGGTTTCGGGCTGACACTGGGTACGGCGCTGCGGCGCGTGCTGCTGTCGTCGCTGCCCGGCGCGGCGGTGACCAGTATTCGGGTGTCGGACGTACACCACGAATTTTCGGCAGTACCCGGCGTGCGGGAGGATATGACGCAGTTGATCTTGCAGATCAAACAACTGCGCCTGAAATTGTTTGAGGGGGATTCCGCCCGCCTGCGGCTGGAACATCGCGGCGGCGGTACGGTGACGGCGGCGGACATCATCTGCCCGCCGGAGGTCGAAATCATTAATACCGACCTGTATCTGTTCACGGTGGACGCGCCAGACGCGCACCTGGAAATCGAATTCGAAGTCCAGGCCGGTCGGGGTTACAGCGCGGCGGAAGAACGCGGCCGGCTGCCGATTGGCGAGCTGCCGGTGGATGCGATCTTCAGCCCGATTCGCCGCGTTAACTTCGACGTGGAACGCGCGCGTGTGGGGCAGCGCACCAATTACGACAAGCTGATTATGGAAATCTGGACGGACGGCACCGTTCGCCCGGAAGATGCGCTCAGTCAGGCGGCGCAAATCCTGATGAAACACCTGACAGTGATCGGCGGCGTGGAGTCCATCTACGAACAAATTGCCGACACGGCGGAAGCGGTTGAGGATACGCATGGCCGCAAGCCGGAACTGTACGACAAGCCGATTGAGGAACTCGACCTGAGCGTGCGTGTGTTTAATTCACTCAAGCGCACCGGCATTACCACCATCGGCGACGTGCTGGACATGCTGGCGCGCGGGCCGGACGCGATGCTCGCCATCCGCAACTTCGGCGAGAAATCCCTGGATGAGCTGGTAGTCAAGCTCAAGGAAAAGGGGTATCTGGCCGACGACGTGGAATATACGACCAACCTGAGTAGTGAATAAGGACGCATCATGCGACATCGTGTACGTGGCAAAAAACTGGGCCGCAACCCCAACCAGCGCAAGGGCCTGCGGCTGGCGCTGGCGACGGCGCTGCTGACGCACGGGCGGATTGAGACCACCCGCGCCAAGGCGGATTTCATCCGCTCGGATGTGGAAAAACTGATCTCGCTGGCGAAACGCAGCAAGCTGCATGATAATCCGGCGCGTGTCGTTCACGCGCAGCGGATCGCCGCCAGCCGCCTGAACAACGACCGCGAGCTGGTGAGCAAGCTGTTTAACGAAATCGCGCCGCGCTTTGAAAATCGCGCCGGCGGATATACCCGTATTCTGAAGCTGGGGCAGCGCAAGGGCGATGCCGCCGAAATGGTGCTGCTGGAACTGACCGAGCGCCAGTAGGGCTAAACACCCGCGTCCCCTTCCGTTCCAAAAGGGGGATGGTATGCGCTACCGGGCGACGCTGGCCTACGACGGCACGGCCTACGAGGGTTTTCAGCGGCAGGCCGAGGGCCGGCGTACCGTACAGGGAACGGTGGAAAGCGCGATCAGCGCCGTCACCGGTCAGGCTGTTACGGTGCTGGGGGCGGGACGCACGGACAGCGGCGTACACGCCATCGGCCAGGTGATCGCCTTCGACGCCGACTGGCGGCATGGCGCGGCGGCGCTGCTGAACGCCATCAACGCCACCCTGCCGGATGACGCGGCGCTGCAAGACCTGTCACCGGCGCCGCCGGGGTTTCACCCACGTTACAGCGCCCTGGCGCGGCTGTACCGCTACGAGGTGATCCAGGCGGACCAGCGCCAGCCTCTGTTACGCCAGCGCGCGTGGCAGGTGCGGCGCGAACTGGACGGCGCGGCCATGCAGCAGGCGGCGGAGCGGCTGCTTGGCGAACATGATTTTGGCGCGTTCGGCCAGCCGCCGCAGGGCGAAAACACCGTCCGCCGGGTGTATCGCTCCGAGTGGACGCAGCAGCCGGCGCCGGCTGGTACGGCCTGGACGTACCGGATTGAGGCGAATGCTTTTTTACAGCACATGGTTCGGCGAATTACCGGCACGCTGGTCGCGGTCGGCCAGGGCAGGCTGACCGTGAGCAGGTTTGAGCAGGTGTTTCGCGGCGCTGATCTGGCGGCGGTGAAATGGGTTGCCCCGCCGCAGGGATTGACGCTGGAAGCCGTGAAGTATGACTAGGGACAGGTTTCAGACCTATCCCACAAAGAATGATGTTGGAAGTAACAGCGGGTGAGACGCCCGCGAGAAGGATAAAACCATGCCTAGCAAAACGTATGTAACCAAAGAAAAGGACATACAGCGGGAGTGGTGGATTGTGGACGCAAAAGGCCAGAACCTGGGGCGTCTCGCCGCGAAGATTGCACCGATTCTGCGTGGCAAACACAAACCCATCTTCACCCCCAATCTGGATACCGGCGACTACGTGATCGTCATTAACTGCGAGCAGATCGAAGTCACCGGCAACAAACTGGATGAGAAATTCTATTACCGGTATTCCGGGTATCCGGGCGGTCTGTCGGCGGTTTCGCTGCGGAATCAGCTCGCAAAATTCCCCGACCGCGTGATTACGGCGGCGGTCAAGGGGATGCTGCCGGATGGCGCGCTGGGGCGCAACATGCTGAAGAAACTGAAAGTCTACGCCGGGGCGGAGCATCCGCACGCCGGGCAGAAGCCCAAAGTATTAGAGCTTTAGGAAGGTGCGATAGATGTCGGCACAATATTACGAAGGCATTGGCCGCCGCAAAACAGCCACCGCGCGGGTTCGGATTTTCCCCGGCGGAACGGGCAGCCTGGTCATCAATGATAAGGATGGCAGCGACTACATGCCGCGCCTGGGTGATCTGGAAACGCTGCTGGAGCCGCTGGCTGTGATCGGCCAGTTGAAGGCATTTGACATCAGCGTGCATGTCAACGGCGGCGGCGTTACCGGCCAGCGCGACGCGATTCGCCTGGGTCTGGCGCGCGCCCTTGTCCTGATGGATGCGGAACTCAAGCCGCAGTTGAAGGAACACAAGTTCATGACGCGCGACGCCCGCGAGAAGGAACGGAAGAAACCCGGCCTCAAGCGCGCGCGTAAGGCGCCTACCTATACCAAGCGGTAATTGGTAGGCCGGGATACGCGATGATCGTGTCCCGGTTGATTGCTAACCACCGCAGAGAAAGCTATCATCAGGCAGGGCTGAACCAACAGCCTTGCCTTTTTTGCTTTCAGGAGCGAATGACGATGACCGACAGTTTAGCGGCTGAAACGCTGATGCAGCATGTCCGGCGGCTGGCGGACGATATTGGCCCGCGTCCGGCGGGTACCCCGCGTGAGCAGTGGGCGCACGATGCGGTGCGCGCCGCGCTGGGTGAGATGGGCATTACCAGCATTGAAACGCTGCCGTTTGAAGCGCCGTCCACATGGGGCTACTCGATGATGATTCCAACCGCGCTGGCGCTGGCGGGCAATCTGCTGCCGGGGCGGCTGGGGCGGCTGGCCGGGGGACTGCTGTCGCTGTTTGCCGCCTATAACGTGCAGCGGACGGCCACCTCGCAGCGGTCGCCGCTGGCGGAACTGGCGCCCAAAGGCCCCAGCGCCACCCAGATCGTGCGCTTTCCGGCGGCGGGCGAAGCGCGTCATAAGCTGGTCTTTATCGGCCATGTGGATGCGAACCGCCACCGGCTGACATTCAGCCCGACGATGAAAGTGTTTTTGAAGGAAACACTGACGGCGGGTTTGATCGGTCTGGTACTGAACGGCGCGATTCAACTGCTGCGCGCGGTTGGCCCAAAACAGGCGTTTAAGCTGGATTACCGCCTGACGCTGGCCGGTATGGTGGGCGGGCTGGCGGTGCTGCTGGCCGATGAGCAGGGACCCTGGGTGGATGGCGCGAATGACAACGCGACGGCGGTCGCCTGCCTGCTGGGGCTGGCCGGTTATCTGAAGGCCAACCCCTTGCAGCATACCGACGTATGGCTGGCCTTTACCGGCGCGGAAGAAGTGGGCGGCCTGGGCACGCACGCCCTGCTGGACACCTACGGCGACACGCTGCACGATGCTTATTTCTTCGATTTTGAGATGGTCGGCGCGGGGCGGCTGGCCTACGTGTCGCGTCATTCCAGTCTGTCGGGCTTCGGCAGCTACACACCTGATCCGGAGTCCGCGGCGCTGGCGGCGGAAACAGCGCGGCGCTGCCCGGATTTCGGCGTGAAGCCGGTGCCGATGACTATCGTGGAAGAAGTCGGCGCGCTGCGCGGACGCGGTTATCGCGGGCTGTGCCTGGTCGGTGTGGGTGAGGATGGTTTTCTGGTCAACTGGCATCGCACCAGCGATGTGAGCGCCAATATCGTTCCGGCCACGCTGGAACAGGCGGCACGTTTCGGTCTGGAATTTGCGCGAACGTTAGACGAGAAGTAAGGTATTATCGGTTGAAGTGAAAGCGTTGTGAACCCTACTGTGATGGGACGCGGCAGCGTGGTATTGGTATTTCGTTGGCGTGGTTTAAGAACCCAGTTGAGGAATAGCGCAGATGTCCAATTTTACCGATTTTCAATCACACATCGGTATGCACCCGGACCGATTTTTCAAGGGGACGTTGTTTCGTGGTGAGATGCTGCTGGTGGGTATCAACTGCTTTGAACCGGGACAAACGCAGTCCGTCCACGATCATGCCGATCAGGATAAGGTTTATGTGGTCATGGCTGGGGTGGGACGGTTCACGGTCGGTGATGAAGTGCGCGACGTGAGCGCCGGCGGTGTGGTGTGGGCGGCGGCGGGCATCCCGCATGGTGTAACCAACCCCGGCGACACCCGGCTGTCGGTGCTGGTGTGCATCGCGCCGCCCCCGGCGCGCCGGTAGGCGGTGATGCTCGACCTGACGCCGGTGTTTGCCACCTTTCCCGTTCTCGAAACCGCCCGCCTCCACCTGCGAGCTATCGTACCGGAGAACGCGGCAGACGTTTTTCACCTGTTGAGCAGCCCGCCGGTGAGGCGCCATCTTGGCCGCCCGCCAATGACAACGATGGAACAGGCGGTTCAGCGTGTGCAGGCGTACGGCTGCACAGCGTCGAAGCGCAGACCGCGCCGGATAACACCGCCTCTCGCCGCGTGCTGGAAAAGCTGGGCTTCGTGCAGGAAGGTTACTTCCGCGAAAACTTCTACGACCCGATGACCGGGCAGTTCAGCGATACAGCGGTGTACTCGCTGCTGAAGGCCGCGTGGATGGGGCGAAGTCCGTAGAATTTTTGCGGATATTCTGGCCGCAGAGGAGGACATGAGACCCTCCTCTGCATCTCTCATTTTAACTTTCCCGCTGGTCATGTTCCGCTGCCACTCCTACAATACGGGCCATGACGCATACAGGTAGAAGGATGAAATCATGACACTCACCATCGTCGGGCTGGGGCCGGGAGAATTGGATGATCTGTCGCGCCGGGCGTGGCGGGTATTGAAACAGGCGAAAACCGTCTACCTGCGCACCGAACGCCACAACTGCGTGGCGTGCCTGCCGCAGAACGACATCACCTATCACAGCTTCGATCATCTCTACGAGACGATTGACCGCTTCGAAGAGGTGTACGCCGAAATCACGCGGCAGGTGATGGCGGCGGCGCAGCAGGGTGACGTGGTGTACGCTGTCCCCGGCGACCCGCTGGTGGGCGAGTCCACCGTGACGCGCCTGCGGCAGGCGGCGCAGGCGGCGGGTATCCCGGTCGAGATCGTCAGCGGCGTGAGCTTCATCGAGCCGACGCTGGCGCTGCTGGGGCTGGACGCGCTGGACGGCTTACAGGTATTCGATGGTATCGCCGTCGCCGCCCTGCACCACCCGCCGATCAACCCGGACTATCCGGCGCTGCTGGCGCAGGTTTACAGCCGCGATGTCGCCGCCAACGTTAAACTGACGCTGATGAACCAGTATCCCGACGACTTCCGCGTGAGCCTTATCCACGCCGCCGGGACGGAGAATGCCCGCGTTGAGGCGCTGCGGCTGTACGAGATTGACCGCAGCGACCAGATTCAGCATATGACCTCGCTTTATGTGCCGGCGCTGGGGCAGATGTCCAGCTTCGAGCAGTTTCAGGAGATCATCGCCCACCTGCGCGCGCCGGAAGGCTGCCCCTGGGATCGTAAACAAACCCACCACTCGCTGCGGCAGTATCTGCTGGAAGAGACTTATGAAGTGCTGGAGGCGCTGGACGCGGGCGACGCCGAGGCGCTGGCGGGGGAACTGGGTGACCTGTTCCTGCAAATCGGCCTGCACGCGCAGATCGCCACCGAGGACGGCGAGTTTCAGATGGCGGATGTCCTCAGCCGCATCAACCGCAAGCTGATTTATCGCCACCCGCATGTGTGGGGCGAGGTGAACGTGTCCGGCGCGGACGAGGTGGTTACGAACTGGGAGCAGCTTAAAAAACAGGAACATGCCGAACAGGGCGTGCGGCGCGAATCGCTGCTGGACGGCGTGCCAAAAGGGCTGCCTGCGCTGCTGCAAGCCTACCAGTATCAGGCCAAAGCCGCCAAACCGGGTTTCGACTGGGAGCGGGTAGAGGACGTGATCGCCAAAGCGCGCGAAGAACTGGATGAGCTGTTCGCCGCGACGGATGACATACACCGCGCCGAGGAATACGGCGATCTGCTGTTCGTGCTGGTGAACCTGGCGCGCTGGTGGAAGATCGAGCCGGAAACGGCGCTGCGCGAGGCCAACGCCAAGTTCTACCGCCGGTTTCATTACATCGAGGAACAGGTGGCCGCCAACGGCAGGGTGCTGGAGAACCACACGCTGGCAGAACTGGACGCGCTGTGGAATGAGGCGAAAACGAAGGGATTGTAAGCTGGCGCGTCCTGCGGCGCTTTAGAAGTTGTCCGGCAGGCGGCAGGTACCGCTGTCGCATTGGTCAGCGCCGAACAGGCGGTTGATCTGGTAGCGGCGGCGGGCGATGCTGGCGTACAGCTTTGGCCCCAGCCAGTTCATGCCGGGCAGATGCAGCGCCAGCCACAGCGGATAACCGAGCGGCAGATCGCGCAGCAGGCGGCGCATCCCGGCAAAACCGCGCAGCAGCGTGCCGTCACCCGCGTCTACATGAATTTCCCCCATGACCGCCGCAAACGCCAACTGCGGATAACGCGCCTGTACCGCCTTCCAGTCATGGATGTCCATAAATTCGACGCGCCCGCGCCAGTCCAGCGCCGTCACTATCCGGCGCGTCTGGTTACACAGCACGCAGTTACCATCATAAAGCGCGGTGGTCATCGTTTAGGCTCCACTGCCAGATCATCAGACTACGAAACCTCATATCGCTGCCAATCGTATACTAATAGGGCCTTATGCTAGATAGGGAAAGCCAAAGCCTTGATCTGCAAGGGCTGAGGCCAACCGAGAAGACGATTAAGATAAATGGACAAGGTATGAGCGGTCAATTTGGTCAACAAGCGGGTACACAAGCCCCAAAAGG
>JARKOK010000465.1 GCA_029975765.1 Aggregatilineales bacterium | reverse complement strand
GACGTTTTTCATGCCCAGAAACATTTTTTAGGAGGAGTCCCTTGTCATCGCTCGTCTTAACCATCACCGAGACGCTGCGGTATCGCGGCGCGCTTGGTCAATGGAGCTGGGTGCTGCACCGGATCAGCGGTCTTGGCGTGGTGCTGTTTTTAACCCTGCATGTCATTGACACTTCCTGGTCGGTGTTTTATCCCGACCTGTACGTGAAGGCGATTGCCGTGTACCAGACGCCGCTGTTCACCATCGGCGAATTCGTGCTGGTGGCGGCGGTGGTATATCACGCGCTGAACGGGCTGCGGATCAGCATCCTGGATAACCGGCCATCGCTGTGGCGCTACCAGGCGCGCGCGGCCTGGATCGTGCTGGGCGCGTCGGTGGTGCTGCTCGTCCCGGTATTTATTCTGATGTTCGGCCACGTGCTGAACTTCTACAACGACCCTGACCGGCGCGTCCTGCCGCTGGCGGATGTCGTGGAGTCGCAGCTTCCGTTCGCGGTGGGCATCGTGGTGGCGCTGATCGCGGGGGTGCTGTACTCCGGGATTCATGGCGCGATTGCCCCGCGTAAAGAAACGCCAACGGACAATCTGATGCCGCGAAAGATTGGCAGCCGGTGGGAAACATTCTGGTGGTCGTACATGCGGGTGTCCGGGCTGCTGATCGTGCCGCTGGTGTTCGGGCATCTGGCGATGATGCATGTCATTCAGGGGGTGTTCGACATCACGGCTGCCGATTATGTCACCGTTGGGACGCAGGTCGTCAACCAGAGCGGGACGGCGGTGGAGTTTGTGGCGAACCGCTGGAACACGCTGATCGGCGGTGTGGCCGTGTGGCGGCTGTATGACTTCGCGCTGCTGGCGCTGGCGGTGATTCACGGGTTTAACGGCCTGCGCTATGTGCTGACCGACTATACCTCGAACAGCACGCTGCTGCGCCGGGGCATGGTTTACACCTGCATCATCGGCGCGATGGTGCTGCTGGTGGTCGGCGGGCTGGCGCTGGTGGGGACGATTGACCAGACGGCGATTGAGATGGCCGAAGAAGCGATGGCGAAGTTGCATCCATAGACAACAGGTGTAGGGGCACGGCAGGCCGTGCCCCTGCGATACAGAGGAGACAGACCGTAATGCAGACGCATACTTTTGACGCAATCATCGTCGGCGCGGGCGGCGCGGGCCTGATGGCGGCGCTGTACGCCAGCAAGGGCGGCGCAAACGTGGCCGTCGTGAGCAAGCTGTACCCGACCCGCAGCCACACCGGCACGGCGCAGGGCGGCATCGGCGCGGCGCTGGGCAACCACGAGCCGGACAGCGCGCTGTGGCACGCCTACGACACGGTGAAGGGCGGCGACTATCTGGCCGACCAGCACGCGGCGAAGGTGCTGGCGGAAAACGCGATTGACGCGGTGATCGAACTGGAGCATATGGGGCTGCCATTCGACCGCACACCGGAAGGACGCATCAGCCAGCGGCGCTTTGGCGGCCACACCAGCAACTTTGGCGAAAAGCCGGTGCGCCGCGCCTGCCACGCCGCCGACCGCACCGGCCATATGATTTTGCAGACGCTGTACCAGCAGTGCATCAAAAATGAAGTCCGGTTCTTTGACGAGTTTCACGTAGTAGATGTGCTGATGAACCGGGGCGCGTGTGTGGGTGTGATCGCGGTGCAGTTGGGCACGGGCGAACTGCATGTGTTTCACGGCAAGGCCACGCTGTTTGCGACCGGCGGCTGGGGTAAGATGTTCCAGGTGACGAGCAACGCGCACAGCCTGACGGGCGACGGCGCGGCGGTCACATTCCGCCGGGGCGTGCCGATGCAGGATATGGAATTTTTCCAGTTCCACCCCACCGGCATTTACAAGATGGGCATCCTCATCACTGAGGGCGTGCGCGGCGAGGGCGGCGTGCTGATCAACCGGCACGGCGAACGGTTTATGGAAAAATACGCGCCGCGCATTAAAGACCTTGCCAGCCGCGACGTGACCAGCCGCGCGAT
>JARKOK010000463.1 GCA_029975765.1 Aggregatilineales bacterium | reverse complement strand
GATATTACAGTCCGGTTCAATCCACCAGCCGCCGACCACCTGCCAGCGTCCTTCGGCCACCCGCTGCTGGATTTCCGCGAACATCGCCGGGTCGGACTTTTCCACCCACTCATAAAATGCCGCCGAACTGGCGACAAAGATAAAATCCTCATATTCCTTCATCCGGTCGAGCGCCGAGCGGAAGGTGGCTTTCACCTCATGGAAGCCTTCCTGCCACTGCCACAGCCATACCGGGTCAATGTGCGCGTGGCCGATCATGTGCAGGGTTTTAGGTTTCATGGTCACTCCCTTGTCGAGCCGATACCAGCGCCTCGGCCTGCTGCCCAAACCGTGTTCCGTCAATCGTAACATCCACCGCCAGCCGCGCGCGCCGCACCGCGAATCCCGGCGGCGCCATCACCTGAAACACCGGCCAGCCGGTCGCCCCGGCGGGCAGCCGTACCACCAGCATTTCCGGCCTGCGCTGCCAGCCGTCCGGCGTTACCACCTGAATCACCGCTTCGGCTTCATGGTCAAATGGATTGCGCACCTCAACCGTGTAGTCCAGCCGTTCCCCGGCGGCGGTTTCAGCCTGGTACGGTGTCAGCCTGGCGATAAACCCTTCCGCGCCCAGGTTCGGCTGCTCCGGCAGCAGTTCACGGTGCAGCCGTTCCAGTTCCGCGCCCAGTATGTCCAACTGGTCAAAATATTCCGGCGTCACCCACAGCGGCAGCCAGTGGCCGGACAGGATCACATCCGGGTTCAGCCGCCGGTACAGCCGCGCGCTGTGGATGTAATCCGCGCTGTCAAAGCGGTTTGGATATACGTAATTCAATTCCAGACCGCTGCCGCCCTGGTACTGGTCGCCCGTCACCAGCACCCGTTTGCCATCTACTTCTACGGCAATCGCTACCGCGTAGCGTGTATGTCCCGGCAGCGCGTGCAGCGTCAGTGAATATTCTTCCCACCGAATCGGTGTTTCCAAGGGCAGGCGGCGGTCTACCGGTATCGGGTCGTACCACAGGCACGGCAGGTCATACGTTGCCGGATGTTCCAGAATATCCGCGAAGGTATCCGCCGCCCACACCTGCGCGCCCTCACCCGCCCGCAGCAGATTGATGCCGGCTACATGATCGTCATGGAAGTGTGTCGGCAGCACCACGTCCACCCTGTCCACGCCATACGTCTGTTTCAGCCGGGGCAGCGAGTACAGCCAGGGGCGGCGCGAGGCGCGGTCAGTCCCGGCGGGTGGTTCAGTAGCAAAATCATAACCATAATCGAAGATCAGGGCTTTACGGCTGTCAGACAGCAGCACGTAGGTATTGGCGATACAGGCGCGATGCCGCAGCAGATGTGGTGTCACCGGCTCAAGCGGCTGTTCGCGCAGCTCCAGCACTCGGCTATACTCCCCCCGCAGTTGCAGCAGCCGGTTCAGCCGCCCCGCCAGCATGTCAATGGCCGCCGCCGGATCATGAATCAGGCCGCCGTGTGACGGCAGCAGCATATCCGGCTGGCGCTCTTTCAGATCAAGGATGGACAGCAGACTGGCAGCCACCCCTTCCGCGCCGTTATACGTCCACTGGGTTGCCGCCAGACTCGGCACTTTCCCCGCTTCAGCTATCAGGTCGCCGGTGAACGCCGCGCGCCGTCCGTTCATCTCGGCCAGCAGCGTGATCGAACCGAGTGTATGTCCCGGCGTGGGGATCACCATCACCTGGATGTCACCAAACTGCCGCGTTTCATAATCCTTCAGCGTACCGCTGACCGGCACGGCCTCCAGCAGCGAGAACCGGTCCTGCCGCATGTTGTAGTTATTGAAGATCGGGCGGGCCTGCCAGTGGGCTTCGACCGCGTGAAACAGGTCCTGTTCGGTATGCGGCACCCATATTCGAATGCCCGCCGCCCGCTGCAACCCCTGCGCCTGATCGCGGTGATGGTGAGTCAGCAGCACATCCGTCACCCGCTCCACGCCGATCTCCGCCAGGTGCTCAAGCACATCGCCGCTGCCAAAATCTACCAGCACCGCCGCGCTGCCAGAGCGCAGCACGTAAACATTACAGGTATCAACAAACAGAAACAGGTCTTCCAGTATTTTTTGCATCGAGTTTGTCCATTGAGCCGTTGATAGAAGGCTGTTACATACTTTCGTTGTTGTCCCCATCACCTTCCAAGAAAAGAGAGCAAGCGTTTGGAGTCCCTCGCCCTGAGGGAGAGGGATTTAGGGTGAGGACCATACTTTCAACACCACCCGGCGTCCGGGTTAAACACGCTGACGCATCCCTGCCGCACCGCCTCCCGCGCGAACAGGAACATCGCCGCCGACCACGACTGCCCGGCATATCCCATCGGCCTCCCGGACAGGCCGTGAAACCATTCGTTGAATTCCCACTCGCCGCGTACACCCTGACGGTTCATTTCCGCCAGTCGGACTAACTGCATCTGGGCCTCATCCAGCCGCCCGGCCTGCACCAGCGCCGCCACGTAAAACCCGCCGATGAACGGCCACGCCCCGCCGTTATGATAGTGATGCGGCAGGTTGAGATTCCGCACCCGGAAGTAGTCGCGCCAGTCCTTATCACCGGGGTTCACCGGCGGGTACAGCGCCCGCACCGGGAACGGCTCGTTCAGGCCGCAGCCGTGCAGGTAATCGAGGATCAGGTTGGCCTGCTGCTGGTCGGCCACGCCCAGCACAATCGCCAGCAGATTACCAAGTGTATCAAAGCGGTCGCCATAGTCCCGAAACGCCATATACGGCAGATAGTACGGGCGCACCACCAGTTCGGTTTCCACCCGCCGCAGCGGGTACAGCCATTCCTGCCGCTCCCGCCGCACCCAGTCCCAGTCTTTGGGTACTTCCGGCCCCACCCACAGCAGCGTGTTGATTTTCCGCCGCACCTCATCCGCTGTCTGAAGATACGGCTCCGGCGGCAGCCCCAGCGCCGCCGCCATGCTGCCCATCGCCTTCCAGACAGCGTAATACAGCACGTTATCAAACAGCACATTGTAGCGGTTGGAAAACAGATCCGCCCAATCCATCGCCTCATGCACTTCGAGCAAACCACACTCGTTTGAGTCCTGGTAGCGCAGCCACAGCAGCGCCCGTTCCAGGCCGTCCCACACCTGCCGCAGATAATCAACATCCTGGCCGAGTCTGAAGTGATAATACTGCCCGATGATGTACCACAGGTTGCTGTCCACCACCCCGGCATGGGTTGTGTCCGGCGTTAACCGCCGATCGCCGCCGGTTTGCAGCCGGCCTCCCAGCGCCACCAGCGCCGGATCGTCCACATCGCTATAACCCACATTATGCGGCATGTGACCTAACGCGCTCTGAAACTGCCGCAGCGTGTCCAGTGACCGCCGGTGTATCTGCCGCGCCGCCGGGTTCGCGCACAGCCACAGCCCCAGGCCGCCAATCATGCTGTCGCGCGCCCATACCTGCCGGTACGCGCGGCCTGACCCCAGCAGTCCCAGTTCGCTGCCGTTCGCCAGCAGTACACGCTCGGCGGCTTCGGCGGCCTGCTCAATCTGTTTTGCTTCTATGCTTGACAAGAACTAACCTTTTAAGCCCGTAGTGGCAATCCCATCCATAAAATATCGCTGGCCGAGGAAGAAAATCACCAGCATCGGCACGGTTACAATCACGCTGGCCGCCAGCACAATCTCCCACTGCATTTCGCCGCCCTGCCCGAACTGGTCGAGAATCGCCTTCAGGCCGCGCGGCAGCGTGTACAGCGCCGAGTTTTGCAGGTAGATGAGCGGTTTCAGCAGATCCGTCCAGCTGGCCTTGAACTCGAAGATAAACACCACGATCAGCGCCGTGCGTGTCAGCGGCAGCGCGACGTGCCGCCACATCTGGAAGTAACTCGCGCCATCTACCCGTGCCGCCTCGAACAGTTCGCGCGGCAGCCCCAGATAAAACTGCCGCAGCAGGAAGATGTAAAACGCCGAACCAAACAGATTTCCCGCCCACAGCGGCACCTGCGTGTTGACAAACCCCAGCGCCTGCCATACCAGAAACACCGGGATCATCGTCACCACGCCCGGCAGCATCATCGTCGCCAGCACCAGGCCGAACAGCGCATCCCGCCCGCGAAACCGGAAATACGAAAACCCGAACGCCACCGCCGCGCAGCTGATAGTCACCGAAACCGCCGCCAGCACGCCGACCACCAGGCTGTTCTTGAGCCAGTTAAACACCGGCGCGGCCTGCCACACGTTGACATAGTTTTCCCACGCGACCGGGTTCGGTATCCATTCCCCGTTAAAAACATCCGCGCGCACTTTCAGCGAGGCGCTGACCAGCCACACAAACGGCATGAAGAAAATGATCGTGCAGCCCACCAGCAGCGCCAGAAACAAAATGCGCCATAACTGTTTTTTCAATTGGCGGCGGTCAGGCTGCGGGTGAACCCGTTCCAGGCTCAGGCGGCTGTCGCTTGTGACTGCGGACATCAGCTATCCCCCTTCATAATACACCCAGCGCCGGCTGACCTGAAGCTGGATCACCGTCAGGATGAGGATAATCACGAACAGCACCCACG
>JARKOK010000146.1 GCA_029975765.1 Aggregatilineales bacterium | reverse complement strand
TATAAGGTTGAGGACATCGCTTCGGGCATTGACGAAACCGCCGAACGCCAGCCGCTCGGTGTGTTTGCCGCCATCACGCCGTTTAACTTCCCGATGATGGTGCCGCTGTGGTTCCTGCCGACGGCCATCGTCTGCGGCAATACCTACGTGGTTAAACCCTCACCACAAACGCCGCTGAGTATGCAGTTGGTCTACGAACTGCTGGAAGAACTCGATCTGCCGGAAGGGGTGGTCAATCTGGTTCACGGTGGTAAGGAAGCGTCAATGGCCGTGATGGAACACCCCGACGTGGTGGGGGTGTCGTTCGTCGGTTCGACGCCGGTAGCGAAGATCGTCTATGAAACCTGTGCCCGGCATGGCAAGCGCGTGCAGGCGCAGGGCGGCGCGAAGAACTACATCGCCGTGATGCCGGACGCGAACATCGAGGCCAGCGTCGCCAATATCATGGGGTCGGCCTTTGGCTGCGCCGGGCAGCGGTGTCTGGCCGGGTCGGTGGTGGTGGCGGTCGGTGATGCTTACGAACCGCTGCGGAACGAACTGGTGAAACGTGCCGGGATGCTGCGGGTGGGCTACGGTCTGGATGATTCCACGCAGATGGGCACGGTTATTTCGGCGGCGGCGAAGGACCGCATCAATTCGCTGATCGAGCAGGGTGTGGCCGAAGGCGCGCAGCCGGTACTGGATGGGCGCGGGATACAGATTGAAGGCTTTGAGGCCGGGTCGTTTGTCGGCCCAACCATTCTGGACGGCGTACAGCCCGAGATGACCGTCGCTAAAGAAGAAATCTTTGGGCCGGTGCTGTCCATTATGCACGCGCCGGACTTCGACAGCGCCGTTGAACTGATTAACCAGAGCCGTTATGGTAATGCGGCCAGCCTGTTCACCAGCAGCGGCAAATATGCCCGCGAGTTTAAGTACCGGGTGCGCGCCGGCAACATCGGCATTAATGTCGGCGTGGCGGCGGCGACGGCGTCGTTCCCGTTTGGCGGGCAGAAGGAATCCTTCTTTGGCGACCTGCACGGCCAGGGGCCGGATTCCATCGAATTTTTCACGGACAAGAAGATTCTGATCGAACGCTGGCTGTAAGCCAGGGGATGAGCATGACAGCATTAAATTCGTTTGGCGCGGTGCTGACTTACGCGATTGAACTGGAAACCCGACTGCGGGATTATTATCAGGCCGCCGGAAACGCCGACCGCGCGAAAGAGGCCGACTCGCGCCGTGTCAAACTGGAGCGGGTGCGCCGCGAGAACGTGGTGGAAATTACGCTGGAAGCGATTGATGATCTGGACTCGGCGGACTTTGTGCTGAATCTGGACGATTCATCGGCAGACGGCCAGCGCGCGGCGGAGGCCGTTGCGGCGCGCTTCTATGCCGCCGCCGCGCCCAAACTCAACGTGCGCGAGGCGCGCAGCGCCCTGGAACGCTGCGGCAAACAGCACGCGGCTCTGGCGTGACACGCTGGGGTTCACCGCCGGTAATTCGGAATAGGGAGGGACGCACGGCCGTGCGTCCCTCCCCAAATTGAATAAGGGATATGGTAGATTTTTCAGCAAGGGGAACAGGTTTATGGAATTTGGGATCACGTTTAAAGGGGATATTTCGCCCAAACGCACGGTAGCCCTGTGCCGGCAGGCGGAGGTGGCCGGGTTTAAGTATGCCTGGTTTTTTGATTCACATGTTTTGTGGCGCGAGTGTTATGTCACGATGGCGCTGTGTATGGAACATACCGAAACCATGCGCTTTGGCCCGTGCGTGACGAACCCCGGCGTGCGGGATTGGTCGGTCGCGGCCAGTTTGTTTGCCACGCTGGCGGCCCAGAGCGGCGGGCGGTTCGATATGGGAGTAGGGCGCGGCGACAGTTCGCGGCGGGTGCTGGGCCGCAAACCGTTAAACGTGGAAACCATGCTGGAATTTATTACAGCGGTTAAAGGCATGGTGCGCGGCGACAGCGTCCAGTATGACGACGCGGCGGAAGTGCAGTTCCCCTGGGCTGAGGGTTACGAACTGCCCGCCTGGATTGCGGCTTACGGCCCGAAGGCGCTTCAGGGCGCGGGGCAGGGCGGCGATGGTCTGATTATCCAGTTGGCGGATCCCTGGCTGGTGAAGTGGTTTGCCGACCAGGCGAAAAGCGCGGGGCAGGCTGCCGGGCGCGACATGTCGAATTACCGGGTGATGTCTGCCGCGCCGGTGTGGGTGGGCGACATCGAGAAAGCGCGCCAGCAAACACGCTGGTTCCCGGCGATGGTCGGCAACCACGTGGCCGACATCGTTGAGCGGTACGGCAGGGATGGCGGCGGTGATATTCCGACCCGCCTGACGGACTACATTGAAGGCCGCAAAGGCTATGATTATCGCCACCACGCCGATAAAGACGCCGATCATCTGGATTTTATCTCCAACGACATCATTGATTCGTTTGGTATTCTCGGCCCGGTGGAAAGTCATATCAGCAAGCTGAAGGAACTGGAAGCCGCCGGTGTAACGCAGTTCAATATTTATCTGATGTGCGGCGAAGAAGAACGCATGATCGCTGAATACGCCGAACATGTGCTGCCCTGTTTTCAATAAGGAGTAACGGATAATGGGTACGCTCTTCAAAAACGGTACGGTTATTACGGCCAGCGACATGATACAGGCTGATGTGCTGGTGGAAGGCGAAATCGTCACCCTCATCGGTAAAAATATAAATTCGCGCGGGCATGAGGTTGTTAACTGTAAAGGCAAGTATCTGATGCCGGGCGGCATTGATGTGCATACGCATCTGGAACTGCCGTTTGGCGGGACGGTCAGCAACGACGATTTTGATACCGGCCACAAGGCGGCGGCCTTCGGCGGCACGACGGCGCACATTGATTTTGTCATCCAGCCGAAGGGCGGCAGCTTTAAGGACGGCCTGAAAACCTGGCGCGAAAAAGCCCGCCCGGCCCAGATTGATTATGGCTTTCATATGGCCGTTACCGATCTGCGCCCGGAAGTGATGGACGAGATTCCGTCGCTGGTGGACGAAGGCGTGACCAGCCTCAAACTGTTTATGGCCTATAAGAATGTCTTCCAGATTGACGATACCACCCTGTTCAAGACGATGCAGAAGGCGGCTGAACACGGCATGATCGTGATGGTTCATGCTGAAAATGGCGATGTGGAAGCCACCCTTACGCCGGCGCTGCTGGCCGCCGGCAAAACCGATCCCAAATATCACGCTGCATCGCGCCCGCCGGAGATTGAAGGCGAGGCGACCAACCGCGCCGTGACGATGGCCGGGCTGACCGGCTGCCCGCTGTATGTGGTGCATATGACCTGCGAACCGGCGATTGAGGCGCTGCGGCGCGGGCGGGCACTCGGTTATCCGGTAATGGGCGAAAGCTGCACGCAGTACTTTTTCCTGACGGTGGATAAACACCTGGCCGCGCCCGGCTTTGAAGGCGCGAAGTACGTCTGTTCGCCGCCGATCCGCACGACTCACGATCACAAGGTATTGTGGCAGGCCGTCCGTGAGGGTACGCTTCAGGCGGTCAGCACCGATCACTGCAACTTCTGGCTGGACGGTGGCAAAGGCCCCTGGCGCGAGTGGGCGGAAGCCAACCAGGGCACGAACTGGGTCGCCTACGAACAGCAGGATTCATCGTACCGGCGGCCAGGTAAGGAACTGGGCGTGGGGAATTTCGCCAAAATCCCGAACGGGATGCCCGGCCTGGAAGAACGGATGATGGTGATGTGGGAACACGGCGTGAATCAGGGGCGTATTTCACCCACGCGCTTTGTTGAACTGATGTGTACCAACCCGGCCAAAATCTTTGGGATGTACCCGAAAAAAGGCACGATAGCCGTCGGCAGCGACGCCGATATTGCCATATGGGACCCCAACAAACGCCACACCCTCAGCGTCAGTAATACCCACATGCGGACGGATTATATTGTTTACGAGGGCTGGAAGATAAAGGGCAAGCCGGTCCAGGTCTATCTGCGGGGCAAGAAGATCGTGGATGGCGACCAGTGGCTTGGCACGAACGGCGGCGGCCAGTATATCCGTCGCCAGCCGCACGCACCCGTATTATAGCTGCGGCAGCTCTTGATTAACTGCGGCCAGAGCGGGTCGAAAGACCCGCTCTCCTTATTGCTGATAATGACGTATTCTGAATAATTTTTTCGCAATAAATTCACATCTTCTTTGACTTGCGCCCTCCGGTTTCATGTTACAGTAAATTCACAAACTGTTTCACTAAGATACCTGTTGGTAATCTTACGAGAACCGGGTCAAACGCATGAAAAACTCTATTCATCAAAGCATCACCTACGAACTGCGTGACATTGTGAACCGTCATATGGACGAAGTTCGCCTGTATCTGCCCTCGCCCGATGGCGATATTGGCGTGCCGGAAGATGTTCTGGCGCACCTTAAACGCCTGACCGACATCTGTGTGCAGTCGTCAGGGCATACCATTGCGTCAGAATGGTATCAAGATGTGATAGAATCAAAACAGTGTATCGAGTCCTTTCTCCGAGTCATGAATCAGACGATGGATGCTGATTTTTATGCGACAGAGATCGGGCATATTCTGAGTCAATCTGAGGCCTGGTGTCATTCGGCGGCGGTGAAAAGCGGCCTGACCACTCTGGAAGCCTGGGATTTCATCGCGCCGGTGAAGCCGGATCACTTAACCGAGGTTGAGGCCGGGCTGTATGAGGCCCAATGGTGGAAGCCGATACCCTGGATGGATGTGGAAATTCTGCGGCGTACCGACGGAATTGTCATTCAGTACGAGGAGCGCGACCCGAAACGTCTGCCCGGTGGATTTCTGGTGCGCTTTTCCATAGTGCCCTCTTAAGTTCGGGAGGAAACGGTGGTGGACAGCCTGCGCGAGTTAGTCGAAGATTTGATACAGTCGTCACCGGAGCGCAGCCGCCGCGCGCGGCTGGAATTGGTGACGCTGGGCAGCGCGGCTGTTGATGAACTGCTGCGGTGGCTGCCGGTCTGTAATGACCAGCAGCGGTGGCGATTACTGATCGTTTTAAGTGAAATTGGGGATGAGCGGGCTGTGCCGGCCTTTATTGACTGTTTGCGGTCACCCCTGTCTGCAATCCAGGCCGCAGCGGCGCAGTTCCTCGGCAGCGCCGGCGACCGGCGGGCTGTTGAGCCGCTGCTGGACGCGCTGACCAGGGATGCGAATGCAACGGCACAGGTCTGGATTGTGCAGGCATTGGGCAAACTGCAAGATGAGCGGGCGGTAGAACCCCTGCTCGCGCTGGTAGAGTCTACCGAATCGGCCAGTGTGCGGTATACCGCGATTGAGGCGTTGGGCTGGCTGGGTGATGCCCGTGCTGTGCCGGTCATCTGCCGGTACGCCGAAGACGATTCGCATCATGTACGTGCCCGTGTGGCAGGGGCGTTGCAGCGGTTACTGCCGCCGGCGCGGTATGCCGGTTAACCGTCGAGAGTCAAACCCTGGTTGTTTATTTGCGTGAGTTGGTGTTTCTGTCGCAGAAAGCGCGGTTATGCTGAACCAAATGACGCCCTCCGCTCTGGTGGTTGATGACAATTTCTTCAACCGTGATGTTTGTCTGCTGGCCTTAAAACATGTCGGATATGAGGTGGCTGAAGCCGAAAACGGGCTGGAAGCTGTTAATCTGCTTCAGGGCCGGCAGTTTGATCTGCTGGTGCTTGATCTGGCGATGCCGGAAATGGACGGCATTGAAGTGCTGCGTATTATCAGCAGCGAAACGCGGTTCCGCGATCTGTGTGTGATGGTCATGACCGCAAATTCTCATATGGCCGTTCATGAGGAAATCGAGCGCGCCGATTATGTTATCTACAAGCCGATAGACATCGTGGATTTTGGCCGCCTGCTGGAACGCCTCAAACAGTCACGGTCAGCCTAAAGCCCATCCAGCGGAATCTCCGCCAGAGACTTCACGCGGCGCAGCTCTGCGAGCGTACCGAAGCGTTCGTCACGGTCAACGATCCAGTAGGGCAGGCCGCAGGCGGAGGCAAACGCGCCATCTGACCAGGGGTCATCCCCGACCATCACCGCCCGCAGTGGATCAACCGCCGGGTTGTGGGCCAGCACATAATACCACAGCCCGGGGTGAGGTTTGGGGCGCGCACCGGGGTAGGCGCGCGGCGTGTAAATCTCCTGGATATAAGGCGTTAACCCCAGGCGTGCTGCAATGTCCGGCGCATTGGGATTGTTCGAGATGATATACACCGCTTCACCTCGCGCCTGGGCCTGCTGCAAAAAGGGCAGCGCGTCCGGGAAAACTTCAGGTTGATAACCCGTCTGCACGTCACGCAGGAATTCCGCCTGTAACCGCTGCGGCCACCCCAGCCGGTCAAACAAATCCCCCAGAACCGGGCGGGGATCAATCACCTGATTGGCGCGTTCCTGCGCTTCGAGGGTTGCCGCGTGGAGTTCCGCCGCCTCGTAGGGGAGATGGTGCGTTTCAATCAAACGCGGCAGCGCATATTTTAAGCCCCAGGTCGTCGCGCCGCTCGCCAGCGTATCATCAAAATCAAGAAACCAGCAGACTGCCATCAGCCGCTTTGACTTTCATCTGCTGCCTTACCGGCAGCGCGCAGCAGGCCGACTGTAGATCGTGGGTCGGCACTGAGGGCGGAAAAATATTCGTACTCGGCTTCAGCCAGTTCCGGCGTGTATTCGCCGCTGTAGTCACTTTGTTTGAGCTGCACGATGGGTTTGCCGAACGCCAGGTCCTCCAGCAGCGCCTGAAACGTAGACCGGGTGATGAACAGGCTGGGGTATGGCGTGTAAAACAGCCGGAAGTCTTTGGAGCTTATCAGCGCGAACGGCAGCATTGACCGTACATGGAGGTTGCCTTTACGATTTGCGCCAAGATAGAAATGTGGCATAGGCAAATCGGTGCCGTAGACCGCCTGTGCATAGTAACGGTACAGGCGTTGATTAACGGCTTCCAGATCGCTGATCTGCGCGATATCGGTCTCAAGCTGGCGCGCCTGTTCGTCGCCCATTATCTGGTGGGCTTTCCATAACGAAAACAGGGGGATCGCCGCGATTTCCCAGATCACCCGTTTGCGCCCGGTCTGGTACGGCCAGTCACGCTGAAAGGCTGCCAGACTGACACCCAGCCGGTGACCGGAATGTTCCGGCGGCAGGTGCAGCAGGGTGTCTATCCCAATAAAATAGGGATCAATATCGTTCTCCTGGTAAAATCGCACCGCGCGGTCGTGTATCAGGTCAAGGGTGGACGCGGCGATAAACTCGGCGTACTGGCTGCCCTGCTGCGAAAAACGGTAATGTGACAGGGCAGTAATCACCATGTTATGGCCGCCCAGGCTGTGAAAGAGGCTGATAAAATCCAGATAGCCGGTCAGCATGGAGTCTGCGTAAGCATCAAAATCCTGAATGTGGCCGGGGTTAGGCTTGTGGCGGTTTTGCTTCAGGATGTAGGTGGTGCGCGTGCCGCCGATGGCGAACACACCGGTCAGTCCTTCTGGATAACGCGCGCGGATACGGTCGGCAAACGCCGTTTCAGTCATCATGACGCTGCTTTCGGTCTCTTAAAATATCAAGCACTTCATCGGCCAGTGTCGTTACGCTGATCGGTTTGCCAATGTAACCATCAAAGCCGGCAGTCATAATCTGCTCACGGTCTTCATCCTTGACATGGGCCGTAACCGCGATCACCGGCATCGTTTGCCATTCTGCACGCGACCGGATGACCTGAATCAGCTCGTAGCCGGACATAACCGGCATCTGAATATCCACCAGCAGTACGGTCGGTATTGTCTTTTCGATCAGCTTCAGGCAGTCGGCGGCGCTGGTCGCCGTTCGCACGGTGGCCCCATGAAACTGAAAGACCAATTCTACTACCCCCACATTGTCCGGTTCGTCGTCCACAATCACGACGTCCCATTGAGATAGGTCTTCCATAACCCCTGTTTTCTGATACCGTCGAAGTTTCCGCAAAGATTACCCTGTCATGGGGAATCTTACAACTGGAAGGCACAAAATCGGGGTTCAGCTTAATCCTTCGCGGCCACGCTGTACAGGTAGTCAATCAGGCCATCCGCCTGCAAGGGCTTTGGCAGATAACCGTCAAACCCCCGGTCAATAATCTCCTGGACAGTGTCATTGGTGTAATAAGCGGTTGTGGCGATGACTTTGTACTGGTGGCCCTGTGGCAGTTGGCAGATGACATCCAGCACGCGATAACCATCCATATCTGGCAGAAACAGATCGAGAATGATGATATCGGCGATGTTCTCGGCCAGATAATCCAGCGCGGTATTGGCATTGCTGGCCGTGACTAACGGAAGCTGATGGTGCTGAAAAATGAGCTGGCAGATATCACAGACATAGGGATCATCATCAACGAGTAAAACCGAGAGTGGATTACCAGACATGAATCGGCTCCTTGGTTAGTGAACGGTTGGTGTAACCCCTTAAATTACGCCGGGCTGCTCTGAGGCGTTTCATCCATGGCTGACACTGGCCGGGTGATCGGCAGTGTGACCGTAAAAGTGGAGCCAACCCCAGGTTCTGATTCCACCATGATCGTGCCGCCCATCTTTTCCACCAATCGTTTGGTGATCGAAAGTCCCAGACCTGTGCCTTTGTATTTTCGCGTTGTACCACCATCTACCTGGCGGAAGGGTTCAAAAATATACGTCACCGCTTCCGGGCTAAGGCCAATCCCGGTATCGTGGACGAGAAGCTGCCAGTGCGTGTAATCGTGATTGCGGACTTCAACCCGCACTTCGCCATTTTCCGTAAATTTGATCGCGTTGCCGACCAGGTTGACCAGTACCTGTTCGATTTTTCGAGAATCCCCCAGAATGACTTCTGGCAGATGGTCGCCGAATTCGGTTCGCAGTTGAATGTTTTTCTCCAGCGCCAGACCGCTCAAATCCGCTACCGTACCTTCGATGACTTTGGGCAGGGACATCGGCGCGATGTACAGTTCCAGCGAACCGGCCTCAATCTTGGACAGGTCAAGCACATCATTAATCAGCGCCAGCAGGCGGCGGCCATTTTTCTGGATATGTCCCAGCAGTTCAGTCTGTTTGGGTTCGAAGCCGCCAACCATGCCGGCGAGCATCGCCTCGTCATAACCGATGATCGCGTTCAGCGGGGTGCGGAGTTCATGGCTCATGTTCGCCAGGAACTGCGATTTCGCCCGGTCAGCCGCTTCAGCCTGCTGCCGCGCGGCCTCAGCCTGCATCTTGGCAATTTCAGTTTCCCGGATGGACTGGCTCATCGCTTCGAGCCGCGCGTCAAACTCAACGCGCAGTTGCCGCAGCAGCACACCTTCGGTCAGCAGCAGCAGCAGCGCCGAAATAACCTGTTGTTCGGGACTGAAGCCGCTGAAATCCCGCATCACCGGGCCATCAATCGGGATGGCGAACTGTGACAGCATGTACATCATGGTGGTGAAAGCACTGATCGGGAGGATAAACCGGCGCGGCAGTACCAGTGTGGCTACGACTGGCACGATCATGTAAATCGCTACCGCCAGCATTACCCCCACGCTGGAACCTGACTGTCGTCCCAACAGTACTACGCCGCTGATACCCACTATCAGCGTGAGTACAAGCAGCCAGCCCGCTGCAACCAACTGCCCACGAAGCAGCAGCGCCGCTGATCCGAAACATACCCCTAAACCAACAATGTGCAGGGTAGGGAATGAGATCAGCGCCCATTCTGAGTCGAAGAGCAGAAGTGTGGATGCAAAGCTCAATAGCCCTAACAGGATGATGAAAGCCAGCGTCGTGCGCAGCACACGCTCGCGGAACGCCTCATCCCGTTCGGTGGAACGCGGTACCAACCACCACCGCATCCAGCCCAGCAGCTTGTTGGGAAAAGTTAAAAGCGACATGGGTTATATCTTATGCTCAATGCCAGTAACTATACAGCGCGCCTAACACCGCTGCCTTAACTGGCAGGCGCGGTGTATACAGGCTTTTGCCAATCCACAGCGGTACATGGTACCGGTCGCTCATGTGTTCCCATAAATATGCGGCAGCCTCATCCAGCACCGGCGGCGGTATTCGTTCAACGGTGCGATCCCAGGCCAGCAGCGCCTCCAGACAGTAGGCGGTCTCTTCAGCGGTTGATTCACCCAGGTAGCCCCAACCGCCATCATCGTTCTGGGTTCGCAGAATCCATTTCAGCCGCGAACGTGCCAGATCGTCGGCAACACCGTGCAGGCCGGTAAGGGATGCCGCCGTCGCATAGTAGGGCGAAGCGTGCCACTTATCCCACCAGAATGAGCCGTTCTCATCCGTTCGCTGGAGCACGCTGAGAACTTTTTCAATCCAGGCGGCGCTCCGGGACTCGTCGCCGGCTTCGCGCAGCGCCAGCAGCAGCCGGACATGCGCGCTCATTGAAATATTGGTCTCGCCGTGAAAGCAGCAAAAGTGGTCAGGCTGTTCATAAGCGCCAAATACAGCGTGGCTGACCGGATAACCTGCCCAGCGCAAAATGGTGAAACAGGCGGCGGTGTCGTCAATATCCGGCACCGAAAAACAGGATGAGGTGCCAATACCCACTTCGTCCGACCACAGTTTCCAGAGATAGGCCGTCGCCTGCCGAACTTCAGGGTCATGCAGGCTGACCGCCTGCGCGCGCAGCAGGTGGTTCAGCGACCAGACGATTTCAAATGTGTCAATTGGCGCTAACGCTGGCGCCGCGCCTGTGCCTTCGCGTTCCACCGAATCACGAATATAAGCCAGGGCGGCAGCGTTCTCAAACCGGAGCAGATAACCGGCGGTTGCGGACAGGGATACCCCGATGGAGAAGTTACTTTCAAACACCTCGTCATCGTCACCGACGGTCAGATACAGGGCTTCGAGCGAGTGGGCCAGGGGGCTGGCGCGCCAGTTACGGTGTGGCTGCTGCAGCAGCGCCTTCACTTTCTTGCGATAAGGGGCGGCAAAGCGCACGGGTGGCAGCGGCACATCCAGACCCAACCGGGTGGCTTCTTCTGCCAGCGCCGAGGACAGGATGGGAAATCCTACCGTGTCGCTGTCGTCCTGCCCCAGCTTGCCGACCAGTTTCCACAGCGCATCTTCACCACGTTTTACCCGGCGTGGGTCACGTGGGTCATCACCAACTTCTCGCAGGGCGATGATGGCCGCCAGGGTTGAGATGAAGCGGTCGTGATAGTGGAGCAGCGGCGCGCCCCAGGTGCCGTCAGCATACTGGTTACGGCGCAGCCAGTCGAGTGATTGGTCAAACCCATAACCCGGATAACGCGGCGCGAGACGCGCGACCCAGGCCGTATCATAGGCGACGCCGCTGGTTCGTCCGACGCCTAATTCCCGAAGCAGAAGACGGATTTCTTGCGCGAGCAGGTCGCGTTCGCCGATTACCTGGATAGACTCCACGACGTTTGCCCCCTTGACACTACCCCCAACCCTTGAGATCAATACTGTAGAAAATGCAGTGTGTGACTAATCGTAATAAATTTCACAGTATTAATTAAAAAAGTATACGAGAGGTGTTCAAAAAAGACGATAGCCATCCGCCACTAAAAAACCGTAAATAATGTCACCCGACATAGTTCTTAAGTACTATTAGCCCCTGTTAAATTTTGATATTTATAAGGATTAATAAGCAGTATATGAGAAGCCGTAAAATTTTACCGCCGTTAAACTTTCACTGCTGAAGACGGCTATGACAGAAGCGAGTACGTGGGCCGTATGGGTGTGGATCAAAACAACGGGTTCTAAAGGCCAAACTGCGTGGTCAGTTTAAACCGGTTTTCCACATCTGGAAGATGATTGTTGATTTGTAGGAGAGGTTTCAGAGCCTCCCCTTCAGGCGGGCGACCACACTGGGTCGCCCGTACCTGCATTGTGTGATTTCTCTAAAAGCAAGCGAGGCTGCCACCAGAGTCGTTGGGGCTGCTCCATCGGGGGAGGGCGGCCCCACTGCACATCATTCGCGCGCTTTCACCGGCTTGGCGATGCTGGCAGTAATCTTCTGACCCCGAATCGTCGTCTGTTTCAAGGCGCGCAGCACGCGTTCAACATGATTGCCAGGCACATCCACCAGACTGAAGCGGTCGTAGATTTCAATCGCGCCAATCGAACGACCGGGAATGTCTGCTTCGTTGGCAATCGCGCCGACTAAATCACCGGGGCGCACGCCGTCCTCGCGCCCGATGCTGATGTACAGCCGGGTCATACCGCGCTCTGGCCCGATGACCCGCCGCCCGTGATCGCGGCGTCTCTGGGCCGGCTTCGGGCGGTCTTCAACTTCGTCCGGTTCAGCCAGTTTATCTTCGGTTTCATCCGGCGCGGTGCCCAGCAGCAGCTTAAAAGCCGCCGCCGCCAGATCAGTCGGGCTGTATTCTTCGCCCATATCTTCCGCCAGCACCTGATAGGCTTCCAGCCCGCCCTGCGCGATGGTATTCCGCAGCGTTTCTTTAAATGCTTCCCGCCGCCGCCCGATCACATCAGCAATCGTTGGCAGCCGCATCCGTTGAATCGAAGCGCCGGTGACACGCTGAATCACCTGCCACAGCCGGCGTTCGCGCGGTGTAACCAGCGTGATGGCGCAGCCTGTGCGTCCGGCGCGTCCGGTGCGCCCGATGCGGTGAACGTAGCTTTCAGGATCAAGCGGGATGTCATAGTTGATGACGTGTGACACGTGTTCGATGTCCAGGCCGCGCGCCGCGACATCGGTCGCAATCAGCAGCTCAACCTGACCGCTGCGAAAGCGTGCCATCACCCGGTCGCGCTGTACCTGATTCAGATCACCGTGCAGCGTTTCTGCCGGGTACGCCCGCGCGGTCAGGCGCTGCCCCAGCGTATCCACTTCCTGCTTGGTGCGGCAGAAAACGAT
>JARKOK010000447.1 GCA_029975765.1 Aggregatilineales bacterium | reverse complement strand
CACGGCCACTGGCAAAAAAGTCGCTGTGCGCGCCGCCGAACGCCTCATCCCGTGCAGCCTGGAACTGGGCGGCAAAGACCCGATGATTATCCTGAAGGACGCTGATCTGGAACTGGCCGCCACCGGCACGCTGGTGGGCGGGCTGGAAAACGGCGGGCAGGTGTGTGTAGGCACGGAACGTGTGTATGTGGAAGACGCCATTTATGACCGCTATCTGGAACGGCTGCGTTTTTACGCCAGCCAGATTCGGATGAACGCGCAGCGGGGGGTTGAAGTACACGTCGGCAGCCTGACCAACGAGCGTGAACTGCTGCGGGCTGAAGCCTTTATCGAGGATGCGGTAGCCAAAGGGGCGGAAGTCATCTTTGGCGGCAAGCGCCGGCCTGATCTGGGGCCGCTGTTCTTCGAGCCGACCATTCTGGTGAATGTTAACCATAGTATGCGCGTGATGCGCGAGGAAACGTTTGGGCCGCTGATTCCCATCATGCGGGTGAAGGATGCTGACGAGGCGCTGCGGCTGGCAAACGACAGCGAATACGGGCTGTCAGCCTCGATTTTTACACGCGATCTGAAACGCGCCGAACGGCTGGCGACGAAAATCCAGAGCGGGGATGTAACGATTAATTCGACCAAATGGGTGTTCGGCAACCTGTCGCTGCCGATGGGCGGGGTCAAAAACAGCGGTCTGGGGCGGCGCAACGGGCCGGAAGGGCTGATGCGCTTCGTGCGGCCTCAATCGGTGCTGGTGGATAACCAGCTACTCGATCAACCGGTGCTGTCGCTGTACAATCCTTTGCTGATCCAATCGCATTTAAAAATCCTGCGCCCGCTGCGGCGGCGGCTGCCGTTCCTGCGCGTGTAAAATCGGACAGACAGAGCGGGGCCGGCCACCGCTGCCTGCCCGGTCAACTGCCGGGCGGTCTGGGTGTTCAGCCGGCTACCTGCCGGAAGACGCTGTTTACCGGGTGCGGCTGCACGATTTCTTTAATCGCGTCCAGCAGATCATAAATATCATAGGGCTGGGGGATAAATTCCGCCGCGCCCCGGTCAAGCGCGCGCAGCAGGTCGTCCAGCGCGTACCGGGCCGAGGTCAGGATGAACGGGATCGCGCTCCGCCGCTGTTCCGCGCCAACCAGCCGGTCGCTGTCCGCCATGTCGTCATCCACAATCATCAGATCAAAACTGTGGTGGCGCAGCAGGTCAAGCGCCTGCGCGGCAGTTTCGGCGGTTGCTACCTGAAAACCGACGACCTTGAGCAGAAAGGCGGTCTCACGCAGCAGCGTCAGGTTGTCATCCACAATGAGAATAGAAGTAAAATCAATGGGTTTGCGCTGCTCTGCCATGTCATTTATTCCTTCTTGATGCTTATATCTATCTGTAGCATATAGCAGAGTGCGTTTTAGGAGCATAAAAGATTTACCGAATTCACAAAAAATTTCGCTAAATCTTTACCATTTTGGGGGTCTATTTTCTCTGGGACAGATGGCCGGGTGGGGGTAGGCCATACCGCAGCAACGGGGTTGAGGTTACAGCCCGTCAGGGTAAATCGGCTTCACCCAGCAGCCCCAGCACATAAATGACCGGTTCTTCATACGGGTGCGCGATACGAATGGCCGCGACCACCGCTTTCGCCCGGCTGCGTTCGCAAAACGTTTCGATTCGCACCTCGTCTACGGCATTGATTTCCTCTTTTGTCCCGACATGCGGCTGCGCTTCCCCACCCGGTTTGAAGCGTCCCACACCGGCGTTCGTGAACGCGCAGTGGGTGTAGGCGCCGATCACGCCGCCGCCGGCGGACGCAATCGCGTCCAGCACGGCTTCAACGGCAGCTTCGGGCGCGGTGGTGATAATCAGAACGGAACTGGGTGCCATCATCTCCTCGTGAGTTAATGCCTGAAACGATCATTCACCTGTTCGTCCAGCATACCATACAGTTCGGCGCGTTCGTGGTCGTCGAGGGTATTCACAAAATCTGCCAGCTCATTCCTCGGCTGCCGCTTCAGTTTGTCGGGCTGGTCAGCCTTATCCGGCGTAAAACTGACGCGCATATTTCGCAGCAGGAAACGGGTCTGAAGCAGCGCGCCGATCAGAGCCAGCGGCACAAGGAACACGGTGAGGCCGTAGGGAAAACCAAAGGCGATGTCTCCCCGCCACAGCACAAGCGCCATAAAGGCCATGACAAACATCGTCCAGATGATGAGAGTAGTTACCAGTGCCAGCCGGGGACTGCGCATGGATAGTCGCTCCTGCAACCTTGTTAGCCATTGTTTCATTTTATATGACTATTGGATGCAAACACAACCGGTAACAGGAAAATAGGATCGCATTAAATTGACGAGCGTCAAGAATAAAAATACTCTATGAAAGACAGAACGGTGACGACACCGGGCAGTCGTGTTTTACTGTGTAATCAATTTTATCCTGCTGTGCCACTCATCGAGGTTAACAATGAACAAAACGTGGTTGTTTGCTGTCCTGCTGTTCAGCCTGTTTACCGGTCAGGGCTGGATAAGCCTGGCACAGGGGGATGCCAACTGCCCCGGCGCGCCGCTGCCCCGCCTGACCGTTGATGCTCCGGCGCGGGTGCTGCCGGGCGACGCCAACAACGTCCGTGACACACCGAGCCGCAGCGGGGCGCGGGTGGGCAGCATTCCCGGTGGCGCCGTTTTCAATGTGCTGGCAGGGCCGGTCTGCGCCGATGGCCTGAACTGGTGGCAGATCAAGTATGCGGGGCTTACCGGCTGGACGGTGGAAGGCTCCGGCGCGGACTACTGGGTGGAGCCGTTCGAAGCCGGCGCCCCGGAACCGACTCGCCAGCCCACTGCAACCCCGACGAATCCCCCACCAGTCCGACCCGTTCGCGATTTCCAGCCCCCGGTTGAGGCTATCAACCGGATTGAAGTGGGCGGTCGGGTGCGCGTCGTGAATGATGATCCGGACTCGCGGACGGTTACCCTCACCATTCGCGCCGAACCGGGGCGCAGCGGCGCATCACGAGCGCAGGCACAGGAAGGTGATTTGCTGACGGTGACCGGCGGCCCCGCCGAGGTGGACGGCCTGCGCTGGTGGCAGGTGGAAACGGCCAGCGGCACACAGGGTTGGGTAATCGAAGGGCTGCTGAACGAGGACCGCCCCAATGTTTATGAACGCACCCTGCTGGCGTTGTGCCCGGCGGCGGGTGAACGGTTCGCCTATCGGGTGGGCGATTATGTGGTTACCAACAACGCCGACGGCAGCGCCGCCTGTGTGCTGGATCGTCTGACACTTCCCGGCTGGATTAACTTTGATCGTCACAGTTTTGGTTTTGATAAACACTTTCTCATCTCGCCAGATGGGGAATACATCCTCTATGCCGAGCAGTTGAGACAGAACGAAAGTGGATATTCCACACTGTACCGGCTGAAACAGGACGGTAGTGAACGGCTCGCGCTCACCGGTAACACGGATGTCAGTTGGGCGGCATGGTCGCCGGATGGCACGCGCATCGCCATCGCTACCGGCTGGCAGATTGGTATTCTCAACGCGGACGGCAGTTCGTTCTTCGGGCTGACGCGCGACCTCATCAGCCGTTCATGGGTGGCGTGGCTGCCGGATGGGCAGCAGGTGATCTATGCCGAGAGCCAGCGCAGTGAAAATCAGGCCGGCACCTTTATCGAACGGCAGTATGTTTTTTACAGCATCCATGTTCGGGAAGGTGGACGGCGGGAAATTGCGCGTACCAACCAGTCGGTTGACAATTCCATCCAGCTGTCACCGGATGGCAGCCTGCTGGCTTTCACGATGAACAACTACGAAAATCCGGCAGAACCCGTCTGGATCGTCTGGGTCACCGATATTGAAACGGGTGAGCGGGTGCTGGAACGCGAGTTTGCTATGGGCAGGTTCCTGTGGATGCCGGACAGCAGCGCGCTTGTATACTTCACCCAAGAGGGACTCATTGAGGTTGTGCCCATCAACGGGGAGCAAGGCCTGACGGTGGCGCGAAGCGGGGAGGCGCCCTTGCTTCACGAATGGGATATTTTGGGGTGGGAAACAGACCGCCAGCTTCTCATAAGCGCCGCCCCTCATTCCCGGCTTAACCCCGATGATGCCGGTTTGTGGACGGTTGATGTCATCACCGGTGAACTGGGACGCCGCCCGTAAATGCTTCTGCCGCCTCAGCCCAGAATCCGGTTGAGGCGGCTCCGGTTCTCTTAAATCATATAATCCGGTTCAGCCTTCAGCGTATGGCCGTCGCCGTTCCCACCGCGCCGGCCAGCCAGCTCGCGCAGCGAAGCGACCTGCGCCCGGCCTTCCAGCACCGCCAGCCGTTCCAGAATACCATCCAACCGCTCCGAAATCACGTCCGGCAGATTGCCATGCTGCAAATCGGGATGGTCGGGGGTGGGGTGTTCGCCCTGCCGCGCGACCGGCCTGCCGGGGATGCCCACGACCACACGATCCGGCCCGACATCCTTCACCACAACGGCATTCGCGCCGATGCGGGTATTCGCGCCAATCGTGATCGCGCCCAGCACCTTCGCGCCCGCGCCGACAACCACACCGGCCTCCAGCGTCGGATGGCGCTTGCCGGGATTCAGGCTCACGCCGCCCAGCGTGACGCCGTGATACAGCGTCACGTCGGGGCCGATTTCCGCTGTTTCCCCAATGACCACGCCCATACCATGATCTATGAACAGGCGCGGGCCGATTTTCGCGGCGGGGTGAATTTCGATGCCGGTGATCGCCCGCGCCAGAAACGCGACCGCGTGCGCGGTCAGCTTCCAGCCGGCCTTCCACAGACGATGCGCGGCGCGGTGCCACCACACGGCGTGCAGCCCCGGATAGAACAGCACGACTTGCAGCCAGTGATGGGCTGCCGGGTCACGCGAGAGAACGGAATGAATATCCTCGCGCATAGTC
>JARKOK010000445.1 GCA_029975765.1 Aggregatilineales bacterium | reverse complement strand
AGAATGAATTCGGCTACTAACAGCGTAACCACGCGCCCGGCGCTGCCAATCCAATCCAGCGCCGCATTGAGCCAGACGGTTTCGCGGTAGCCTTCCGCTATCAGCGTATCCAGTGCGGGCGGTTCGCCGGTCAGCAGCGCCGTTTCCGTTTCAACCGCCTGTATCTCAGCTTTTGTCAGCCGGGTTATCTCACCCATGTTTCTGCCCCTCGCGTTGCGTGCTGTCTACGCGCTGCTGTGCCTGCCGGATGTCAGCCGCAACCGGAAAGAACTCTCCATAATCCCGCACCGCCAGCTTTCGCACCGCCAGCTTGCCCGCCTCAGTCAGCCGTACCGTTGCGCCTTTTTTCAGCGTGGGGATGATCGTCGGGTAGCCGCCGGTATTGCAGCATGTCTCCGGTTTCACGGCCTCCAACAGTCCCCGGCCTATCAGGTGTTCGCATACCCGCAGCCGCAGCCGACTCCAGGGGCGCATTGTCCCCGTTGTGTTCAGCGCGCAGGATACCAGTTCCATAATTTCATCCGGTCGTAGTTCGTTCATCTTTCACCTTTCTGTCATACGGCGAATATCACAATCCTTCACGGTAGTGATGGCGCGCTCCCTCATCCGCGTCTAGCAAGCGCCCCTGCACCCCTGTTTCTTTCTTGTCAGATGTATCGGTGTATCGGGTGTATCGCGGTGTACGTGAAAGCTCTTTTTTTTGTGTCTCTCCGGGGACCGGCGATACACCTGATACAGTGATACAGTCCAGTATTTGCGTTCCAGCCGGAGTCAATTCCCGTGTGTTGGTTTGAGAGTCCCAGATCGTCAGATAACCCCGCGCTGTCAGGTTTTTGACAACTCGCTGTGCGCCTCCGCGTGATAACTCAAGTTCTTTTGCCAGATCGTTGATTGACGTTGTGGGGTCAACCTGGAAGGCTTCCAGTACCGCGCGCTGTTTTTCGGTGAGCGTATCCTCATCTGGAACAACCTGGTCAGCTGGTAACAAAACCAAACTGCTGACTTCCTGCCCGTCATCATCGGTGTAACCCAGTCGCACTTTGACCGGACGAAGCGTATAGGATGGGAACGTCTCAGAGTCTTTCGACTTTAGGCATTCAACTTCAATCGCGTCATCTATCCGGGTTAGCCGAATGAGCGTTTCGACCGATGCGCGTAAGCTGCTGCTGCCGCGCGGTTCTCGGCCTTCCTTGTTAGTGTGATGGACCAGCAGTACAGCCAGACCCATTCGTTCGCTAAGGTCACTACAACCGGCGATGATGCGCCGCATGTCCCGAACATGATTTTCGTCAGCATCGCCGGAAACCATCGCCAGTGTGTCCACAATTAGCAATTCCGGTTTTAGCGGTTCAAGATGACTTGCCAGTAGACCTAACGCCGCCGCGTCGAAAAAATCTACCGCGCCAGTAACGAAGATGAACCGCTCCCGCGCCGCTGGCCGTCCGTAGTGGCGCTCTAGTGCCCCTAACCTCTGACGCATACCACCAAACCCCTCAGCGACGATATACACCACTACCCGCGACTCAGAGACTTTATAAGCCTTGTCAAGAGCGAAAAAGGTTTTCATCGCGCCGGGCGCGCCGACAACCATTGTCAGGCTCTTACGTGGAATATGCCGTTCTTTATCTACAAACTGAATCGGTGGTAGGTTACGAATATCATCCACCGAAAGAATACGGAACGGCAGCTTATCAGGCTCAGGCGGCTTTACCTGATCAAGTTTCAGCAGTTCCGACTCCGCTCCGGTTGTGTACAGCTTGCAGAAGTCAGCCAGATCGCCGCCGCGCCCAAGTCTCAGGTTAACCGCTCTCGCTTCGAATCCCGCCGCCTTGAATTGCGATTCCATTGCCAGTGCTGCTTTACGCCCGGTATCGTCACAATCCAGCGCGATTATCACAGGCGGTCGGCGGCTGCCCAGGTCATCTATAAAGCGTGTCATCAGGTCGGTAGGTATTTCTTTTTCGCCGCTGGTAACGCAGCAGGCAGCCAGCCCGTGATATTGCGCCGCCACTACTGACGGTTCGCCGTTGGTGATGACAACCGGTTTCCCCTCGCTCACACGCTGCCAGAAATCAGCATTACGCCCATACCAGCAACGGCGATAATCTGGTGGGCTGGTGAATACCGGTTTATTGCCGTCCAGATAGCGCCAGCGTGTTCCGGTTTCAGTGGGAATTTCCAGCGCCCGGCGTTTACCCTTTGTGACCTCTTTCCAGCCGAGTTTTTCATAGGCTTCAACAGGCGCGCCGTGTGCACGGGCGTAATCCTGTAAGCCAGTGTAAGCACGCTTGGTTTCAGCGGCAGGCGCAAGCGGCGGCAGCGGCACACTCAACCGTTTCGCCAGCACGTAAAGGCTGCCGGACTCGTCGCTGACATGATCGTAAAATGCGCCATGTTCGCCGTCCGGTTCAATAGTCAGGGTAAATGACATGCTATCCGCGCCAGGTCGAAGGGGAGAATTACAGCGATAGCTGCCGTCAGGTTGTCGTTTCAGGTTGTGCGCTTGTAGCGCCTGGAGAAGCTTTTCAGCAGTGCTCATCGCGACCCTTTCTGTTCCCAAACAATGCGGTACTCGTACCCATTTTGGCGTAACCAACGGCTGATGGTAGTCTGGCTCACGCACAGCCGCCGCGCGGCTTCGGCTTGGCCGAAATTGTTGACCATCTCAGGAATAACCCGGTGTAGATTGCCGTGATCCTTTTCTAGCTTTCGAACCTTGACCTGAGGCATACATACTCCTTTCTTGATGCACTAAACATATTAGAATGTTTCTCATAACATAATCATTTTATACGTATGGCGTATTTCTTGTCAATGCGTGTGTTAGAATTTCTGTGAGAGTTTTTTAGCAAGATTGGATATGAGGCATGATAAACGGCAGCCGATTACGCGATTTGCGCAAACGCCAAAAAATCACCGCTGAAGAACTGGGTAAAATTCTGGGTGTATCGGGACCGCAGATCACGCGCTACGAAACCGGTCAGAATGATATGACCACAGAGATGCTTATCCAGATTGCGGACTTTTTCGATGTGAGTACCGATTACCTATTAGGCCGCGCGGATATGCCTAACCCGTATGAATACCGGCGCGCCGTCCTTAGTTGGCGCTTCAATACCCCGAATATGTTTCAGACCTTTGAACCTGAGTTTATCGCCAGATTTTTAAAGGCAACGGGCATCGCTGTGATACCCGAACCGGAACGAATAAGAATTTCTGATCTCCTGAAAGAGCATTCGCCGGAACGGGTAGCAGCTTTCGTCAGGCATCTCACTCCCAATTTCAGAGTTGAGATGGACGCTCCCTTGCCCGATGAAAACGATGACGAGCAGGGAGAAACTTCAAACGATGATGGGACAGACTTGTGAAGCTGCCGGGGCAGACTCAGCGCCAGATTATAGAAACTGTGTGCTACAATGGTATTGAACATAGGGAGAAACTTCCCTATATGTACACCCACACGTGCAAATGAATTCTGTGAGGGCGGCCAATGCCAGTAAGCAGCCAGTTTAACCGCTACGTTGACATTTACGAACGAGACGTGGACGGCGACTATTTCATTGAGCGCGAACGCAGCGAGTTTGAAGCGCAACTGCTGTCCAGGCTGAAAGACCTCAGCAAAGGTCAACGAACGATGCTGATGGTCATCATCCGTGTGTATGATCGTCTGGTCAAAGAACGTTCCGCCCCGCGCGGGGAAGTGCGCGCCTGGGTGAGCCGGGAGGATATTGCCCGCGAACTCAAGCGGTGGCAGCTTTACCGTTACCATATCAATCAAATCAACCGGCTGAAAGAGAACGGCCTGATTGAAGTCCGCCGCCGCGCCCGGCTGTCGGAGCGCGAGAACTGGTTGGGGGAAACCGTTCAAAAAGCATCCGGTTACGAGTTGGTCTATCGCCCGCGCCCGGATGTTAGCGCCGCACTCAAGAACGTGGAACGAAAGCGGGCGGCGGCTAAGCCGCCCAAGCCGGTCGAACCGAAACCCAAGCTCAACAATCCTCAGGATAGTTATGAGGCGATGCTTGATCGTTACGCCCGGCTGTCAAAGCGCAGTTGGCTTGATCGTCTGAGGGATTGGCTGCCACTGTAAAAGATTTACAGTTCAAAGCCCTCAGGTGAGGCTATAATGCGTGTCGAAAGTGGTTATCACTCCACGAGAAAGCGGCTTACAGGCCGGCCTGGATATACTCAGACCCCGTTTCGACGGGGTCTTTGGCTGATTCGGGTAAGACTTCCTGGCACGACACGGGTCTTGCTAGAATGGATTTGACGATACACAATTACTGAAACGTTTACCGAAAGTATGAATCACGATGGCCGAAGCCTCCACGTCCGCCGTATCATCGAGCGACCGCGAGCGTATTTACCGCCGCAACTTCTTTCTGTTTTTGACGGATGGTATCCTGTTTTCGGTAGCGATGGCGATCATCGGCCCGACGACCGTCATTCCTGATTTTGTTCGCCGTCTGACTGATTCGGAAATTCTGATCGGTCTGTCCGGGAGTCTGTTTGATCTGGGCTGGACGCTGCCACAGTTGTTTGTGGCGCGTTACATTGTACGTTTTGAACGCAAAAAGTGGTGGTTCGCCGGGCCAAATATCCCGGTGCGGCTGGTCATGCTGCTGTTTGCCGTGATAACGGTCGTACTGGGCAAAGATCGTCCCGGCGCGATTCTGCTGGCGTTTCTGATCTGTTACGGGATTGCGGCGGTGGGTGATGGTCTGGTCGGTGTACCCTGGGCGGATCTGACCGGCACCAGCCTGGACAGCCGGTGGCGTGCCCGGATGTTTGGCTGGATGACCGCCAGCGCCGGGGTGATTATGCTGGGCGTCGCGCCGGTGATCGGCCTGATTTTGAGTGACGCCGGGCCGGCTTTCCCCGACAATTACGCGCTGCTGTTTGGCGCTGCCGGTACGTTGTTTGCGCTGTCCATGATCCCGGTGTTTTTTCTCCATGAACTGCCGGGTGGGAAAGCGGTTGAAAAAATCCCCTCGTTTGGCGAATTTATACCGGCGCTGGGGCGGGTGCTGCGGACTGACGGCCCGTTTCGTGCCATTCTCAGCGCACGGATGCTGACCGGTTTGTTTGCGATGGCCGGGCCGTTCTATATCGGCTTTGCGACTGTGCGGCTGGGGCTGTCGAGTGATGTCGCTGTGCCCAACCTGCTTGCCATGCAGACTATCGGCAGCGTGATCGGGGCGCTGGTGTACACCTGGTTAGGCGCGCGTAATAACCTGTTGTATATCCGCCTGGCGCTGGGCGGGCTGATATTTCTGCCGATCAGCGCGCTGCTGGCAGGGGTGGTTGGCCCGCTGCCGCTGTACGCCGGTTTCCTGATGTCGGGACTGACGTTCAGCAATCTGATATTTGGTTATCAGAACTGGGTTGTGAGTTACGCGACACCCGACCAGCGCCCGATTTATGTTGGTCTGTTTAATACGGTAGCGGCGGTCATCTCGCTGACAGCGCCGCTGATCGCCGGCACCGTCGCCCAGTTCATTGGGTATGAAGTTCTGTTCGGCCTGTCACTGCTGATGGCGCTGAGCGCGCTGTTCGTCACGCTGAAATATGTCCAGGCGCCGCGACAGGATGCCGGCGGTGAGCCGGCCACAACCTGATACATCGGGTTGCCAGCGCCGTGATAACATAATATCTTGTTACGGGCACACATCTACCTGAAAGGGTAACGAACGAGTCGGGGAGTGAGCGCGATGAATTCCAGAGAACGGGTGCTGGCTGCTTTTAACCACCAACAGCCGGATCGGGTGCCGGTCTGGTTAGGTGCGTCACCGGGTTTTCGCCAGAAGGCCATCGCGCATCTGGGGCTGGCGGACGACGAAAGTCTGTCACGTTATGTGGGGGACGATTTTCGCCGGGTATTTTCGCAGTTTGTCGGGCCGGATGCAGCCAACCCTTATTCACACCTGCCGCCCGGAGCGACGTTCCGCTCACCTTTTGGCATTCTTCGTCATGGCTACGAAGGCGGGCAGCCAATGAACCACCCGCTGCGGCAGGCCACAACCCTCGATGAAATCCACCGCCACGCCTGGCCGAACCCCGATTGGATGGATGTCTCGCATATCGCGGCAGAAGCACAACGCTTCCATGACGAGTATGCAATCCTGGGCGGCGAGTGGGCGCCGTTCTGGCACGACGCGATTGACCTGATGGGCATGGATACCCTGATGCTCATGATGTACGATGCGCCGGACATCGTGGACGCGCTGCTGGGACACATCGTGGATTATTACGCGGCCATCAGCCGGCGCACCTTTGAAGCCGCTGCAGCGTGGATTGACATTTTCTTTATCGGCAACGATTTTGGCTCGCAGGTCGGGCCGCTGCTGAGTGAACCTCTCTTCCGCCGCTTTTTGCTGCCGCCGCTCAAACGCCTGATTGATCTGGGGCATGAGTATGGCCTCAAGGTGCTGCTGCACTGCTGCGGCGGCTTCGAGCCGTTGATTCCAGCGATGATCGAAGCGGGACTAGATGGACTCCAGGGGTTGCAGCCTAACTGCCGGGGCATGAACCCGGCGCAGCTAAAAACGGATTACGGCGATAAACTGCTGCTGATGGGCGCTATCAATTCCCAGATGATTATCGAAGGCACGCCGGACACCGTGCGCGCTGAAACCCGCCGCATCCTCGATCTTATGAAACCGGGCGGAGGGTATGTGGCCTGTCCCAGCCATGACTATGTGCTGGTGGAGACGCCGGTGGATAACCTGCTGGCGGTTTACGAAGCGGTACGTGAATACGGGGTATATGATTGAGAGACTGGTGGCACTGATCGCAGAAACTGCGGTGTGGGTGGGGCGGGTGTTTCAAAACCCGCCCCCTTGATTCTGACAGGATTAACGTTCGTAGCGGTTGGCCCACTCCTGCGCGCTCCACAGGCTGGAGAGCAGCAGTTCGCGCACCGACAGCAGTTCCTTCGGCACGCGGTCGTAGAGCTTGATGAACAGCTCTTCGTGAGACAGGATTTCCTGCTGCCAGGCGGCATGGTCAATGGACATCACCCGTTCGAAGTCCGCTTTGCCGAAGTCCTCCAGCCCGCGCCAGTCCATATCCTCATATTCCGGCACGCGGCCCAACTGCGTTTCCCGACCGGCGGCGCTGGTGTGGACGCGCTCGACAATCCACTTCAGCACGCGCATATTTTCACCAAAGCCCGGCCACAGGAAGTTACCCTCGTCATCCTTGCGGAACCAGTTGACGACGAAGATACGCGGCGGGTTCGGCAGGTGACGGCCAAACCGCAGCCAGTGATTGAAGTAACTCGCCATGTGATAACCGGCAAAGGGCAGCATGGCAAACGGGTCACGGCGCACTTCGCCAAGTTTGCCGAACGCGGCGGCGGTCATCTCAGACCCCATCGTTGCGGCGAAGTAAACCCCGTACACCCAGTTAAACGCCTGGAAGACCAGCGGCGTGACGGTGCTGCGGCGGCCACCGAAAATAAATGCTGAGACGGGAACGCCGGCGGGGTTTTCCCAGTCCGGGTCAATCACCGGGCACTGGCTGGCGGGCGCGGTGAAGCGGGCGTTCGGGTGCGCGGCCTTGCGCTCCGTACCCGGCGTCCAGTCCTGTCCCTGCCAGTCAATCAGGTGTGCCGGCGGTTCTTTTGTCAGCCCTTCCCACCACACATCACCGTCGTCGGTCAGCGCGACATTGGTGAAAATGGTGTTGCGCTCAATCGTCGCTGCCGCGTTGGGATTGGTTTTGGCATTGGTACCCGGCGCGACGCCAAAAAAGCCGGCTTCAGGATTGATCGCATAAAGCCGTCCATCGCTGCCCTGTTTAATCCAGGCAATATCGTCACCGACGGTTGTGACTTTCCAGCCTTCATCCAGGAAGGGTTTCGGCGGGACGAGCATGGCGAAGTTGGTTTTACCGCAGGCGCTGGGGAAGGCGGCGGCGACATACGTTTTCTCGCCTTCCGGCGATTCAACGCCCATGATCAGCATGTGCTCGGCCAACCAGCCTTCGTCGCGGGCGATGTTCGAAGCGATCCGCAGCGCGAAACACTTCTTGCCCAGCAGCGCGTTCCCGCCGTAGCCGCTGCCATACGACCAGATGGCGCGTTCTTCAGGGAAGTGGACGATGTACTTCTGGCTGTTATCCAGCGCGCACGGCCAGGGCACATCCTGCTGACCGGGTTCCAGCGGCATCCCGACCGAGTGGACACACGGCACGAATACGCCGTCATCACCCAGCACATCATAGACCGCGCGCCCCATGCGCGTCATGATCTTCATGTTCACGGCCACATACGCCGAGTCGGACAGTTCAAAACCGATGTATGACAGCGGCGACCCCAGTGGCCCCATGCTGAAGGGAATCACATACATCGTGCGGCCCCGCATACAGCCGTCGAACAGTTCATTGAGCGTTTTGTGCATGTCACGGGGGTTAACCCAGTTGTTGGTTGGGCCGGCTTCGTTGCGGCTCAGGCTGCACACAAAGGTGCGGTCTTCCATGCGGGCAACATCGCTTGGGTGCGAGCGGGCAAGAAAACTGTTCGGGCGCTTGGCTTCATTGAGCTTGATGAACGTGCCGTTGTCAACCAGCAGTTGGCATAACTGGTCGTATTCTTCCTGCGAACCGTCGCACCAGTGAACCCGGTCGGGTTTGCACAGGGCAACCATTTCTTCAACCCAGGCGCGCAGTTGTTTATGCGTAACGTATGATGGGAACTCCATGGGGGTCTCCTTGTCTCTTATGGGTAACACGCTGGCGCGCCGTATATCCGGCGGACTGCCCGAATAAAACGCGGCAGGTGTACTCAGGCACACTTGGCAAGGCGAAACTAAACCTAGTTTTAGCCTATCAGCCTTCGTATAAAATTTCCACTATTTTGATACGAATATGTCTAAAACCATGCGCCTTTAAATCGGAGGCCGTTGGGCAGCCGTCCAGGCAGCATGGCCCTGCTGCTGCATTTGCTCGGTCAGAACACTGCGGAGCAAATCCATCGCCTGAATAATTCGCTGGTCAACCAGGCCATACAGAATTGACCTGCCATGCCGTTCAGCGGAGACGATACCGCTTTCGCGCATAATACGCAGATGGCGCGAAACGGTTGGTTGAGACAAGCCCACTCGGTGAACCAGTTCATTGACGCTCTGGGGTTCGTCGGCCATCGCGTACAGCAGCAGCAGCCGGTTGTAATCACCTAAGGCGGCGCACAGCGCAGCCTGGCGTTGACTGATTTCCATTCTCGATCCCCAGTACCTCAACGACCCGACACATAAACAAATACGTATATATCAATCCGGGTATAAGATACCACGAACCCCCGGTAAAAGTGAGTGACGTTCATCATGACTTCAGCGGTAATGTATGACATCGCTTAAGCAAAAAGCCCTGGCGTGAGTCAGGGCTTTTCGACAGGCATATGTCAGCGGCGGGTTACTGCGCTGCGTCCGGGAAGATGGCAGCCCGCAGCGCGTTCAGCATCGTCAACAGGTAGTAACTCCGGGCATTGAGGCCATAGCTGGCGACGGCGTTCGCTGTGAGATCACCCGGCCCACCCGGTGAGGCGCTCAGAGTTGCCAGATCAGGATTGAGGCCGCTGTTGGGTTGAGCCGCCAGCGCCCGCCACAGAGTGAGCACCGGTAGGTTGTTAGCACCGGCTACCTCGATAATGATGTCGTTGAACACACGAACAGCATCTCCCATGTCCGGTCGCGGCTGGATCGTCGTCAGTACCGGAATTACGCCGCTGCTAATCGTCGTCTGAACGATATCCTGCAGGGCTGCGCGGAACTGCGCCGGGTCTGTGCCTTGCAGTGCATCATGGTAACCAACTCCGATTACCAGCACCGCTGTCTGAGTCACGCGAAGCTCACACTGAAGCGGCGTTTCGCCGGCGTCACACACACCGGGATCGCTGTTAGCCGGATTCAGCAGATCAGCGGCACGCCAACCCGCGCGCGCGGCGGCGCTGCTCCGGTTCATCTGAGATGGGTCGCTTATCGCATTGAAGAAATACCAATCCAGAACCGCTTGCAGGCTGGCACTCTGCTCGTCCAGCACATAGCTGCCGGGCACGGCGAACACGGCCAGATCAGGCCCGCGTGGTGCAGTTTCATCACCGGCAAACGCTGCTGTCGCGGCGCGTTTACCCTGATTACGCCCGTTTTCGTAGATCGCGCGCAGCGTGCCCTGAAGCGGTACGGCGTTCACATCAGGTGTGATCGGTGTGATCTCGGCCAGCCCCGGTGTCTGCTCAACGACCGGTGTTTCGGTTGGTGACTCCGTTGGTGTCTCGGTCGGCGTTGGGGTTTCGGTGGGAGTCTCCGTCGCGGTTGAGGTGTCTGTAGGTGTCTCGGTTGGGGTCTCCGTCGCAGTCGGTGTCTCGGTTGGCGTCTCGGTCAGCGTCGGTGTCTCGGTTGGGGTCTCCGTCAGTGTTGGTGTTTCGGTCGGCGTCTCGGTCGCAGTCGGCGTGTCAGTAGGCGTCTCCGTCAGTGTTGGTGTTTCGGTTGGGGTCTCCGTCGCGGTTGGGGTGTCTGTAGGAGTCTCGGTCAGCGTCGGTGTTTCGGTTGGGGTCTCCGTCGCGGTCGCCGTCGGTACGTCGGTCGGCGTTTCGGTCAGCGTTGGGATTTCAGTTGGGGTCTCCGTCGCGGTCGGTACATCGGTCGGCAGCGGCGTTTCTGTAGCGGTTGCCGTCGGTACGTCAGTGGGCAGCGGCGTAAAGGTTGGCGTTTCGGTCAGCGTCGGTGTGTCGGTTGGGGTCTCCGTCGCGGTCGGTACGTCGGTCGGCAGCGGCGTTTCTGTAGCGGTTGCCGTCGGTACGTCAGTGGGCAGCGGCGTAAAGGTC
>JARKOK010000415.1 GCA_029975765.1 Aggregatilineales bacterium | reverse complement strand
CCATACGTCTTAGCTCCGTTAAATAGCCAGATCCATCGTTCTCACGAACGAACAAATTGTCCCAAGTGTAACACACGGGGGAACTCCTTCAAGCCTGGATATACCCGACGATTAGGCAACGCTCTGGCTTGACATGCACCCTCCCCTCACGTTACGCTTGACGAAAGGCACTCTGGCTGCGGGCACCGGTTCGTTTTAGCGGCGCTAACGCCAGCCGCCAGGAGTTCAGAACAAACCCAGTGATCACCCTACCTGCTGCCGATCCCCCGTCTGCTACCGGCAATGGCCTGCGCCCGGTGAATCTGCGCACCGATCTCACCGCACTGGCCGACCTGCTGGAACTCGCGTTCGCGTCCACGATGGACAGCGGCGGGCGCAGCGCCATCCGGGAGATGCGCGCCCTCAGCCGGGTCGGGCCGGGCTTAAGCGTACTGCAAGGACTGAGCGACCTGGCACAGGGCATGAGTCTGGGTTATGTGTGGGTGCAGGACGGACGGCTGATCGGCAACGTGTCCGTCTATCCGGCCAACTGCCCGGCTGATCTGGCGCACGCCTGGATTATCGCCAACGTGGCGGTTCACCCCGATTACCAGCGCCGGGGGATTGCCCACCAGTTGATGCAGGCCAGCCTGGACATGGTGCGGCGGCAGGGCGGCAGCAAAGCGATTCTTCAGGTGGACGCAGATAACTACACCGCGCAGCGTGTGTACGAGCGGTTGGGCTTCGTGCCGGAACGCACCTGGACAACGTGGCGGCGTTCGATCACGGCCCTCAAACCACCCCCCATGCCGGACAGTCCATACATCACACACCGCAGCAGCCGGGAATGGCAGGCGGAATACCGCCTGGCAGAGCAGGTATTTCCGGTCGCGCACGGCGGCCTGGGCTGGCTGCGCCCGCTGTATCCGGGCCAGTTCCGCCGCACACTGGGCGCGCGGCTGAAGGACTGGCTGAACCTGCGCAGCGTCGAACGGCTGATTATCCGCGCCGATGAGGGCGACCGGTTGCTGGCTTCGCTGTGGCTTGAAAACGGCTTTCTGACCGGCAGCGTTCATCTGACCCTGATCGTTGATCCACGTTATGCCGGGCTGTATGACGAGGCGCTGCTGAACACGGCGGTACGACGCTTCGGCGGCGCGCAGGCGATGGTGATCGAATACCCGCAGGACTTAACGACCACCAGCGCCCTGCTGCGGCGGTACGGCTTTTCGCCGCGCCGCGAGGTGATTCACATGCGCTGGGACGCGCGGTGAATGGTTGGTATGTTGTAGGCGCGCACAGTCGGATACCCCGCTACTGTTTTGGATAGAAAGGTACAAAACCCCCTGCCAATGGAACTTCTGATTATCCTGTTCATTACGATCTTGAACGGCATACTGGCGATGGCCGAAACGGCGTTTGTCTCCGCCCGCAAGGCGCGCTTTCAGCAGATGGCTGACGAAGGCGACAAACGCGCCAGAGTCGCGCTGAAGATGCAGGAAGACCCGAATCGTTTCCTGTCCACCTCGCAGATCGGCATAACCCTGATCGGCATTCTGGCCGGCGCGTTCGGCGGCGCGACGGTGGCGGAACAGTTAGCCGACCAGATTGAACGCCTCGCGCCGGTTCTTCGCCCATACAGCCAACCGCTGGGACTGCTGATCGTGGTGCTGCTGACCACGTATCTCTCGCTGGTTATTGGCGAATTAGTCCCCAAGCGGCTGGCGCTGCACAGCCCTGAACGCATCACGTTAGCCCTCATGCCCGCCATGCGCGTGCTGTCGGTTATCACCGCGCCCATTGTGCGGCTGCTGGGGGGGTCTACTAATGTCGTGCTGCGGCTGATCGGCGCGCGACCATCCGACGAACCGCCGGTGACCGAAGCAGAAATCCAGGCGCTTATCCGGCAGGGGATTGAAGCCGGCGTGTTTGACAAGGGTGAGGAAGAGATGGTCGCCGGGGTGTTCAGCCTGGGCGACCGGCGCGTGGACGCGCTGATGACGCCGCGTACCGAAGTCACCTGGCTTGATCTGAACGATTCCCTGGAGGACAACCTGCGCGAAATATTCGGCAGCGGCCACTCGCGGTTTCCGGTCGGGCAGGGGTCGCTGGACAATATTCAGGGCATCGTGCGCGCCAAGGATTTGTTAAACCGGGCGCTGTCCAATCAGCCGATGGATTTAAAAGTCTGCCTGCGCGAGCCGGTCTTCGTGCCGGAGAGTGCTGCCGCGATTGATGTGCTGGAGCAGTTCAAAAAGACCGGCAAACATATGGCGCTGGTCATTGGCGAACACGGCGGCGTGGAAGGGCTGGTGACGATTTACGATCTGCTGGAAGAAATCGTGGGCGACATCGAAGCGCCGCAGGCCAGGCAGCGCGACGACGGCTCGTGGCTGCTGGACGGCCTGATGCCGGTGGACGATCTGAAAGACCTGTTCGACCTGAAAGACCTGCCGGGCGAGGAAGACAGCAATTACCAGACACTTGGCGGTTTCATCATGGCGCATCTGGGGCGTATCCCCGCCGCTGCCGACCGGTTTGAGTGGGCCGGGCTGTCGTTCGAGGTGCTGGATATGGATGGCCGCCGGGTGGATAAGGTGCTGGTGCAGCGCCTTGTGCCGGACAGGCCCGACGACGAACTCGACCCCGCCGAGGATTGACCACAACCAGCCGCCCGAACAACACCGGCAGACGACGATGAGACAGCCAGAAGGATATGGCATAAGCTGGAGAGCCAGCAAATATGGTAATTCTTATTGGTGAGTCTCTATAACTGGCTGTAAACTGAGATACGTAGTTCCATTACTAATTGCGCCACAGGAGCATCGCGTTTATGGCAAGCCTTGAAGTCCTTTTTGAAGTCCCCCGGTGGATAGAAACCGGTCTGGCCTCCGGCGCATTTAAGCGCGTGGGCGGCGTGATCGTTGAAAGCACATCAAAACAGGTAGTTGCGTGGCTGCGCGACGGTGGTGCGACGGAAGTGGTCAAGACGGTTACAGATGCCGCTTCCAGCGCGCCTACCCCGTTTGGCATCATCATGAACGTGGCACGCGGCGCAGTTACCCTGCTGGATGGACATATGACGCGGCAGGCCGTTGGTGAAGTGGCCGCACAGGTTGAAACTGTCCGGCAGATCACATCCTATGCCGCCAATGTAGCGACCTTTACCGCCGCCGGACAGGTGGTTAATCTGGCTATCAGCGCCGCGTCTTTCTATGCCATCATGCAGCGCCTTGACCGGTTGTCGGATGGCATTGCCAACCTGGGGGAATTGGTTCGTGCTGAATTCAATCGTGACCGCGACATGCGCTTTCGAGTTGCGCTGCAAACAGCGCGAGATGTATTTGAGAGCACTCAGGCCGCGCGCGACCGCGCGGTTACACAGCGTGCGGTTGACGGGCTTTACGAGGCGCGCGAGAATTTTATATTTGATTTGCGTCAGGCTATCAATGAAAGTAAACCGCTACTGGCCCAGCAGCATTTCATCCGCGCTTTGTATGCCGAAACCAGCCGTATCCGCTGTTACATGGCAATGGATGACCCTGAAACAGCCCGTAAACGTTTACTCGAAACTATGCCGGTGTTTCATGATGAAGCCACTAAACTGATACGCCTGTGGTTTGGGCCATATCCGGCTGCGTTCTTTCATAAAGCGGTAGCGCCGGAAGTGCTCGACCGTTTTCTTCAACTTCAGCGATGGCTTCAAGGTGATGATCCGTTTACACAGAAGGATGATGCCCGCGTGATGTTTGCCATCATTAACGACATGCGCGGCGATTTCTGGAATCCCAGGGTCATCGAAAACGAATATTACGATAGAGTCAATCAACTGCTCAACCGGCCACAGCGTACCTTTCAGGATCGTATCAGTAATCTGACTGAAGCTCTGACCTCGGCTGAAATCATTATGGAAAACATGCAGCGGCTGCTAGGGTTTGAACTGGAAATACGTTCAATGCGTTTGATGAAACAATCCTTTGATGACTGGTCGCATCTAATCAGCGAAGCGGACTTACAGCAGCATGGCGGAGGTATTATTGTAGACAAAGAGATTATCGAGCATCTGCGCCGCCAGCAAGCAACCCGACGTGTACAATAATGATTAGGCCGGCCATCGGCGGCGCTGTACAATATGATGATCGTTCGTTGATTAGTGTGCGACTGTATGGCGCGCCGCCTGCTTGGTACCTCGCTGCTGTTCACCCTGCTGCTGACCGCCGTGATCGGGGCGATCCACGCGCGGCCTTATGACGACGGCGGCCTGCGCGATTTTCTGACACCGCCGCCCGACTGTGCCGCGCCCTGTTTCATGGGGATTCGCATCGGGCGCATGACCGCCGGGACGGTGGTGGAATGGCTTGACCGGCATCCCTGGGTGGAACGAGTCATCCTGTCAGAACGCTTCGGCGCGACCCAGGGCGGTTACATTGGCTGGCGCTGGAACGGCCAGCAGCCTGCCCGCCTGAACGGCAGCGCCCCGGCGGCGCTGTGGATTCGCGGCAAGGTCGTGCGCGTGGTGCGCGTTCAAACGACCATCCCCCTGGGCGAACTGTGGCTGCTGCATCCCCCGGCGCTGGGGGTGTACCGCGTCGAACGCAGCCTGACGACGGATAAACCGCTTATCGTCCATGTGGCCGCTTACCCGGATGCGCGGCTGCTGGCACAGATCAGTGTGCCCTGCCCCCGCCGCCCCGCCGACTTCTGGCACGAACCGGTCGAACTGCAATTTTACGCCGACCTCAGCGGCGATTTTGAAACCTACGATCTGCGCGGCTGGGCCAGCCGCCATCCCTGCTGAAACAAACGCCGCTGGTGGCCCACCATCATCCAACCAGCTTTACGATTTGACGATCACACGCCACCCTAACCGATTTTGAGCCACGCGAAGCGGTACGGCTCTAATGTGAGATCGCCGGTGAGCGCCATGTCCTCGCGGCTGACCAGATCATAGGCTGTATCCGGCAGGGTAACGTGATGCGCCAGCGCCCGCCGTTCGACCAACTGCCGCCGTTCGGTGAAGTTCGCCAGCGCCAGCACCTTGCCACCACATACATAACCCAGAACATGCGGGCTGCCGGTATCAAAAAAGATGGTGCTGCCCGCGCCAAAAGCCGGGGTTTGTTTACGCACGCCGATCAGATACAGCAGCCACTGGTACACCTGACCTTCGACCGTCGCCGGATCGTGCCGCCGTTCGGCCCGCTCCCAGTCAAAAGGCGGGCGATGCACCCACCGGCTGTCATCGGCTTTGGCCGGGTCGCCGGTATAACTGAGGTCGTTCAGCGTAGCGATTTCATCCCCCAGATAGATCAGCGGAATCCCACCGACGCTTAAGGCCACGCCGTAGATGAGCAGCAGCCGCGCAATCGCATTTTCGAGGTACAGCGCGTTGTTCTGCTCCAACGCCTGTTCGATGCCGGCCAGCGAGGCCGCCGTACCGCAGATGCGGGTGTCCAGCGTGACCGGATTGAAGTTGAACGGCACGCCCTTCGCAAAACTGCCGGGGAACTGCGCCGTGTAAAAACGATTGAGGAACTGGCGGTGATCGAAGCCGTTGATGCCAAGTTCGGCGGCATCTTCATCCGCGAACGTCCAGCCGATGTCATCGTGCGAGCGCACGTAATTCACCCAGGCGCAGCCGTCCGGCAGCGCGAACCGCGTTTGCATGGAACGCCGCAGCAGTTTCACATCGCGTGTGGCGATGGCTTCCCACAGCAGCGCCATCAGCGTCGGATTGTACGAAATCGGGGACTCTGCCGGGCTGATGTAACTGGCAACGTCGTCCGGGTGGACAATCGCTTCGGACTTAAACACCAGCGCGGGCGCGGCGATTTTCACCAGCGCCGTAAACGCGCGGATAATCCAGTGCGCCTGGGGCAGACTTTCACAGCTCGTACCCATCTGCTTCCAGATGAAGGCCACCGCGTCCAGCCGCAGCACTTCCACCCCCTGATTAGCCAGGAACAGCATTTCGTTCAGCATGGCGTTAAAGACGGCGGGATTGCTGTAATTCAAATCCCACTGAAACCGGTGGAAGGTCGTCCAGACCCATTTGAAGATACGCGGCTGGTAGGTGAAACTGCCCGGCGCCTGCTCCGGGAAGATTTCGCGCAGCGTCCTTTCGTACTGGTCGGGCAGGCTGCGGTCATCAAACATATAGTAGTAGTTCTGGTATTCCGTATCGCCGGCCAGCGCCCGCCGCGCCCATTCGTGTTCGTTCGAGGTATGGTTAAACACGAAGTCCAGCACCAGGCTGATGCCGCTGGCGCGGAATTCCGCCGCGAGTTCGGCCAACTGCTCCATCGTACCCAGCGCGGGTGATACGGTGCGATAATCGCTGACGGCATAACCGCCGTCGCTGTCACCGTCCGGCGCGAGGAACAGCGGCATCAGGTGGAGATAGGTCAGCCCCAGCGCCTTAAAGTAGGGCAGCTTCGCCCGCAGGCCGTCAAGATCGCCGGCGAACAAATCCACGTAACACACGCCGCCGAGCATTTTCTCCGACTGAAACCAGGCCGGGTTCGCTTCGCGCTGAAGGTCGAGCGCCTTCAGGTCGGCGGGACGGTCGGCATACATCTGCGCCGCCGACAGCAGCATTTGTTCCAGCCAGTAGAAAAAGTCGTACTGCGTGCCGTACAGGTCGTACAGCAAACGGAACAGGGCGGGGAACTGCTGTTCCACACGGGCAGCAAATACGGGATCGCCGCCGGTTACGGGGGCGACACGCGGCAGCAGCCGCTCCAGCGTGCGGCGCGTTTCCTGGGCGTACCAGTCAGGGGTAGGCATCGTGTAGATAATCGTTTCGGTGAAGATGGATAAACATCTTCCATGATAGAAATGTTGAGGGCGGTTTGTCAATGCGGCGAATGTCCGGCGCGCCGTACCGGAAGCGGCGGGGGGATGATACAATGGGTTTTTCTGCGGGCACTAGTAGAAGGTAACGTATGTGCGGCATTTGCGGGATGATGGATATAACGCGGCAGGGGCGCGCCGACCCGGCGCTGGTGCGGCAGATGGCGGCACGGATTCACCATCGCGGGCCGGATGGCGACGGCTTCCATGACGCGCCGGATGTGGCGCTGGGGATGCGCCGCCTGAGCATCATTGACGTGGCGGGCAGCGACCAGCCGCTGTACAACGAACAGCGCAGCATCGCGCTGGTGTTCAACGGCGAAATCTACAACTACCGCGAACTGCGCCACGACCTGAAACGCCGCAATCACAGCTTCAGTACCGACGGCGACGGCGAAACGATCATCCATCTGTATGAGGACTATGGCCTGAACCTGTTCGGCTATCTGCGCGGTATGTACGCCTTTGCGCTGTGGGACAGCGCGGCGGAACGGCTGGTGCTGGCGGTGGATCACATCGGCATGAAGCCGCTGTACCTGCACGAACGCGATAGCAGGCTGTTTTTTGCCAGCGAGGTGAAGGCGCTGCTGGCCGACCCCGCCGCGCCGCGCGAACTCAATCTCGACGTGGTGGATACGTACCTCAGTTTCGGGTATATGATCGGCGCGGAAACGCTGTTTAAGGGCGTGCGCCGCCTGCCACCCGGCCATGCTTATATCGTGGAAAAGGGCAGCACGCGGCTGCATCCGTTCTGGGAGTTTGGCGACCGTAGGGGAGGGTCTGAGACCCTCCCCTACAAGGCAGCCAACGACGGACTGATCTTTCAGGAAGGGCGCGACCTGCTGGCGGATTCGGTGCGGCTGCATCTGCGGAGCGACGTGCCGCTGGGGTTATTCCTGAGCGGTGGGGTGGACTCGGCGGCGATGCTGGCGCTGATGTCGCAGGAGGCCGGCGGGCGCGTGCAGACGTATACCGTCGGTTATGACACCGCCACGCCGGACAACGAACTGCTGCACGCCCGGCGCATCGCGGAGCATTTCAAGACCGACCATCACGAAATGGTGATTACGGCGGAGGACTGGTGGCGGGGTTTTGAGAAGGCGATCTACCACCACGACGAACCGATTGCCAACCCGTCGGCGATTTCGCTGCTGCTGCTGGCGGAGGATACGGCGCGGCACGTTAAAGTTGTGCTCACGGGTCTGGGTGGAGATGAACTGTTCGCCGGCTATCCCAACCACCACGCTATCCCGGCCATGCTGGCGCGGCGTGAATCGTGGGGGCGCTTCATCTCGCCCTTAAGCGGGGTGTTTGCCTCGCTGGAGGGCGCGTACCCGGCCATGAAACGCTACCGCGTCGTGGGCGCGCTGCCGACGTACCTGCCCCGCCTGCGCCATGCCACGCTGCCGCGCGATGAAGCCATGCTGCGGATGCAGTCGTTTGACGGTATGGTGTTCAGCGACACGCTGCGCGGCCAACTGTACGGCCCGGAACTCATGAATGCGTGGCGGCAGGCGCAGCATAAGGAACGCACGTATGCCGAAATCATCACCAAGAGCTGGCGCGATGACCCGTACAACACGGCGCAGGCGCTGGTCATCAATACCTGGCTGACCGGCAACGCCCTGCTGCACACCGATAAAGTAACGATGGCCTCGTCGCTGGAAGCGCGTGTGCCGTTCTTCGACCCGGTGCTGCTGAAGTTCGCCGCCCGCGTGCCATCGGAATTACGGATGCGGAGCAACAAAATCGTGCTGCGCGAAGCGATGCGCCCGCTGGTGCCGGACTTCGCGCTCGAACGCCCGAAGCAGCCGTTTGGCACGCCGATTCTGAACTGGTTTGATAACGACCTCAGCCCGCACATTCGCGCCGCGCTGACCGACCCGAACAGCTTCATCAGCGGCCTGTTCGACCGCGCCGCGCTGGAAACGCTGCTGAAGGAACACTTCTGGCGGCGCACGGTGCAGACGGAAGTCATCTACCGCCTGCTGACGCTGGAACTGTGGGGCCAGCGGTTTATCAAGCCGGTGACATTTGAGGCGGGGGACAATGCAACGGCGTAATGCAAAGGCACAAAGGGGGAGAGGCGCAAAGCTTCGGTGGTGGGTTACGCGCCTCCTGCTGACGGTTATACTGGCAGGGGTGGCGCTGGTGATCGTGCCGCGCGCGCGGGGTTTCACGCTGGCGGATGCCGAAGCCTTCATCGGCGCACCGCTGCCGGAGGGCGTATCTGAGGTGCAGTTCGCCACCCGCGAGCAGTTCGCACGTGTCGTGTGGCTGCGTTTCACACTGCCACCAGCGGCGGATATAACGCCGTTCGTGCAGGCGATGGGTTTGCCGGGAGAGATACGCGAGGCGTTCTCGCCGTTTCCGGCACAGAATTACACCGAAGCGGAACTGACGTGGTGGATACCCTACGCCGCAACGGATTTCGGCGGTATGCACACCATTCATCAGGATAAGGTATACGAACTGCTGCTTGACCACACCGACCCCGCCGCGCTCACCGTCTACCTGCGGGTGTACGGGCTATGACCGAAAAGAAAAAGCATAACACAGAGCCTCAGAGGCTCAGAGGCTCAGAGGAAAAAACTCTGAGTCTCCGCGCCTTTGTGCCTCTGTGTTTAGTTTTTCTCTTGTATTTGTTTCTGGCGGTCATCATCACCTGGCCGCTGGTGACGGTGCTGGGGACGCACTTCGCCGGTTACACCAACGGCGACGCGCACGAGATGACACGCCATATCTGGTGGCTGAAACACGCGCTGCAAACCGGCCAGTCGCTTTTTTTTCAACCCCTGCTGGCCTACCCTGACGGCCTCGAAGGCGTGATTCTGTGGTCGAACCCGCTGCAATTCTTCCCGGCGTGGCTGTTCGCCTTTGTCATGCCGCTGCCAGCGGCCTACAATCTTCAGGCGCTTCTGAATCTGGCGCTGAACGGCTGGGCGGCGTACTGGCTGGTGCGACATTTAACGCGCCATACACCCGCCGCGCTGCTGGCGGGCGTGGTATTCATGGCGTCCCCGGCAATTCAGGGACATCTGGCCGGTGGGCACGGCGGCCTGCTGGTGCAGTGGCCGCTGCCGCTGCTGGCGTGGGCGCTGGTTCGCCTGCAGGAAAGTTATCAGTCGGACAAGGTGGAACTGAAGACAGAAAACCGAAAACTGACAACTGATAACTCGGAACTCGGAACTTCTCACTCAGTCCTCAGCACTATTCTTTTCCTCGTCCTGCTGCCGCTCGGCCACACGCTGCAACTGATCTATGCCGGGCTGCCGCTGGTGGGGCTGTTCGCGCTGGCGCTGCTGGCGGAGCGTAACTGGCGCGCGCTGCGCTGGCTGATAGTCGCCGCTGCTGTCGCGCTGCTGCTTCTGCTGGTGTGGCTGCTGCCGGTCGCCGGCGCTACACTAGGCACAGCGGCCTATACGGATGAGGGCGGCAGCGTGACCTACAGCCTCGATCTGCTGGCGCCGGTCACGCCGTCGTTTAACCATCCCCTGTACGGCCAGTGGGAATACACCCACCGCATCCTCGGCACGAACATCGTGGAAGGCTCGGCCTATGGGGGAATAGTGGTGCTGGTGCTGGCGATGGTCGCCATTTGGAAGCGCCGCGAGTCGCGCTGGTGGCTGCTGGTGGCGGGGGTGGCCTGGGTGCTGGCGCTTGGCCCGCTGCTGAAACTGTTTGATACACCGCTGTCGTTCAGCACCGACGGCTACGAGACGTATGTCACGCTGCCCTGGGCGCTGCTGCAAGACCTGCCGATCTTCAATCTGGCGCGCACGCCGGGACGTTTTAATTTTCTGCTGGCGCTGGCGCTGGCCGTGCTGGCGGGTTATGGCTGGTCAGTTCTCAGTTCTCAGTTGTCAGTTGTCAGTCGTCAGTCAAATACCGACAATCGAAAACCGAAAACCGATAACTCAGTCCTGAATAACCCGAAACTCGGAACTCGGAACTTCCGCCTCAGCCCTCAGTACTCCGTATTCAGTACTTTCCTGCTGATCGCCCTCATCCTCCTCGACCTCCAATCCTTCTGGCCGCTGCCGACATACTCGGCGGAAATCCCGGCGGCGGTGCATGAACTGGCACAACGCGACGACGTGCGCGCGGTGTTTGATCTGCCCTGGGATAACGTGCTGGCGGCCAAAGACGCGCTCTGGTTACAAATGGCGCATCAGAAGCCGATGATCGCCGGGCACGTGTCGCGCAAGACGCCGGTTGACCCGGCGAAACTGACGTTATTACAGGGGACACTTGATTCGGCGCTGCTGGATGAAGCGGGCGCAGACGTGGTGATCGTGCATAAACAGTACGATGAATCACTGGCGGCGCGGGTGCGTGAGCAGTTCGGTGAGCCGTATTACGAGGACGATTTGCTGGCGCTGTACGATGTGCCGGAAACCGACTCAATACCCAACTTTGCGGCACTACCCGCTACCCGTCTCTCCCTAAACGACCCTGAAAAGCCTATCGCCATTTCGTCCCAGGCATCCTCATATCTGTACGCGCCGTTCCAGGGCTGGACGTTGATGGAAGCCGTACTCAAAGCCGGGAGCCGGGATATACAGGTGCTGCTGGACGGAAAAGTTATCCAGCGTTTTCGGGCGGATACGGTCACTGACCAACAATTGAGTTTGCGCCTTCCGTTAGCCGAGCGCGGTTTTCATACGGTCACTCTATCCGTTGATCCGCCGTGTCCGACGCGCTTTAACACCGAATCATTAGAATGCCAGACAGCGAACGTATCACTGCTCACGTTCTCAGATTTTGGCCCAGGTCGTGTTGTGACCACCCGTTTTGACCGGGGCGTAACACTCCTTGACTCATTTATGCTGCACCTTGACGGCGGCACACCTCCCAGAGTGCAGGCGATAACTATCGTCCTGTGGTGGCAGTTTGACCAGCCGCGCACGGAGCAGGACGTGCGCTTCATCAAAGTGCTGGACCAGGACGGCCATCAGGTCGCGGGCGTGGATGAGACACTCGGCAATCATACGGCGGACAGCCAATGGATTGAAACCGTCACGCTTGATCTGCCCGATGATCTTGCATCCGGCGATTACGACGTGTATGCCGGCTGGTACACCTATCCCGAAATGCAGCGATTCGGTGTGTTGGCGGATACGCCGCGCGCGCAGGATGGGCTGGCGTATCTGGGCAGCGTGACGGTCGAATAACCGCTGTCCCTAAGAAGCCTGCCCGACAGCGGGGCGGCTCAACGTTTGTTCTCAGCCCGGTTTACTACGTTTAAGACTATCCACTTGGCCTATAGCGAAACCACCCTGCCGCCTCATGGCAGAGAGCGGTGTTCTGGTTACAATGCAAACATCATCGAACAGTACGGAACAAGAGGCGCATGAAGGAACGGGAACACCAGCAGAATCAGGCCGCGCGGCGGCACGCCGAAGCCGATGTAAACACAACGGCGGATGTGGAAGGCGCAGCGGCGGCCATGCACGAGGCTGAACGGCAGTCGCCGGCTGGTGTGGCTTCTCAGGCGCGGGCGGCCCAGGAAGCTAAAGCGGCAGCGGAAGGCAAGAATGGCGACAAGGACACCGCCACCGCGCCGGCTGAACGTCCCGGCAACTTCACAGGTGAGGCCGTAAATCTGACGACCGACACCCCGCCGGATGAAGAAGCGACCGAAAACAGCGATGATACTCAGGCGCGTTCCGACGCGATTGCCAGCCGGATTCATGCAGATAATGAATTTCGGAACGAGCAGGAACGCGAC